>JAZNPQ010000057.1:0-15826 GCA_045589735.1 Eubacteriales bacterium
ATGCTGCGCCCGATATGTTTGCTTTGCAAACGATGGATTTATATCATATCGAAACCGACCGCAAGGGCGGTTATATCGAATTTGCCGTAAGGCAAATATATCGAGCCGAGCCAAGCGAGGCATATCGACAAATAGCATCTGTGGACACAGATGCAGTGCTTGTCAAGAAAAAAAGGACAGAGATTGCAGTTGCTTTCTCTGTCCTCTTTCTGTCGGTAGGTAGCTTATTCTGTTAAATTTTAAAAACTGTCCTTAAGCGTACGTCCAATTTTCTCTGAGTTTTTTATTAAATTTTTGCGCTCCACTCTTCAGCTTTAGCCGCAGAAAGTCTTTTAATGTTTTCCTCAGTGTAGGGTGAATCGGGGCCGCCGTTTACGTAAAGGAAAAACTTGCCGTCGGGCGTTTTGTATAGGCTTTCCTCATAGCCCGCAGGGTCTCCGTATGCTTTAAATGCGCGCTTTGTGATAAGCGTGGCTGTCTCGGTGTCGTATTCTACTTTACAAATGATCTTTTTCATAATCTTTCTCCTGATATGTATTTGCTTATATAATTATACCACATGATCAAGTAAAAATCAAGCAGAAAATAAAGGAATAATGAAGTTTTATATGTGCTTGTATTTTCCTTTAAGATATCTTCTGTAGAATATTATAAAGAATATGACGTTGGCGCAAAGGAGAAGCGACCAGGATACCGTGAAGCAGGCGTTGAGCCAAATGAAATTTTCATGAGCCGGGTATATCCACCCCATCCAGATAATACGGAATACGAGAATACACACAATAGAGTTTAGCGAGCTTATTATTGGATATCCAAACGACTGTATGGCATGTCCGAGTACGCTGTTAGCGGCGGCAATAAAATAGAAGAAGGTGACAAAGAAAAGTCTGACCATGCCAAAGTCTGTAGCTTCCTTAGCGTCCGCACCGAGAAGTATAGAGAGCCAAAAGCGTCCCGTAAGGAACATAAAGCTGCCCATAACGATACCGACAGTAACCGCCATCCAAAGAGAGTGAAAAAAGGATCTCTTTACTCGGTCGTGAAGTCTCGCGCCGAGATTCTGGCTCATAAATACGCTGACAGTCGTTGAAAACGATGATGTGAACGCGCTGACGATGCCTTCAAGATTCGTCGCGGCGCTGCTTCCCGCAATAGCGGCAGAGCCGTAGCTGTTTATTGCCGACTGTATCTGAAGATTTGCGATAGGGTAGAGTATATTTGTGACAGCGAGCGGTATACCGAATCTGAGCATACCGAAAAGCGCGCTGAAGCTGAACGAAAGCTGCTTAATTGTAAGAGAGTAGCTCTTGCGTATTCTGTTTACCGTCAATATTGCTCCGAGTATTTGAGATGCGGCTGTAGCCACGGCAACCGCTACTACCTTTTGCGGAAGAATAAGACACAGAACTATGTTGAGAACTATATTAAGCAGTCCGCCCGCAAGCATATAGTAAAGAGGTCTTTGCGTGTCTCCGCTTGACGTAAGGACAGACGACCCAAAGTTATAAAGTAATATTGCGGGTGCGGCGGCAAGATAGATACGCAGATATACAGCCGCTCCGTCATAGCAGTCGGACGGACATTTTGTAAGGTTAAGGAATATGGGGGTCAGGAAAAAGCCCGCAACAGCGATGATGATGCCGAATACAACCGAAAAAACTAAGGCTGTGCTTACCGACTCGTTAGTTCTTTTTATGTCCTTCGCGCCTATGTAACGGGCAAGGAGTATTTTGAGTCCCGAGGATATACCGACAAAACCGTTTATCAAAAGATGGTATATGCTTGACGTTGCGCCGACCGAGGCAACCGCTGTTGAATCTGCCATATTGCCGAGAACAGCCACGTCAACGGCGTTGAAAAGCGTTTGTATAAGAGTGCTGAGTATCAGAGGGATACAGTATGCTATTATCAGGGGTATAAGCGGTCCCTTTGTTGCATCTATATTTTTCCTTGCAAGCATGAGAAGGTCCTTTCGGAAAAACGGGAATTTTATCGAATTAATTTTAGCACCTTTGACACGTAAAGTCAAGCATAATAAAGGAAAAACAAACGTTAAAAAATATTTTTTGAATAACCAAAGAGCTGTCTCAAAGGGTGCGTACTCTTAATGACAGTTTTTAAGATTTAATAGAATAAGCTACCTACCGACAGGAAAAGGACAGAGAAAGCAACTGCAATCTCTGTCCTTTTTTCTTGACAAGCACTGCATCTGTAGACACAAATGCGATGTTTCAATTGTCGATATGCCTCGCTTGGCTCGGCTCGATATATTTGCCTTACGGCAAATTCGATATAACCGCCCTTGCGGTCGGTTTCGATATGATATAAATCCATCGTTTGCAAAGCAAACATATCGGGCGCAGCATATCGAGTTGCGGTAGCAACATATCGAAAATCCCGTTAGGGATTTATATCGATGCGTAGTCTCCTTAAGGGCACTACCCTAAAGAGACAGCCCTTATTATTCAACCGTGAATATTATATCTCCCGTGTCGCTTGTGATCTTACATATATTTTCCCCGGACGGCATAGGAACCTTGACGTCACCCGTGTCGGATTCAGCCATAAATATTTTGCCCGAGAGAAGATGACCCGAAATATCTCCCGTGTCTGTCCCGATATCAAGTGCGGATGCGTCGCATCGGTTCAGCTTGACGTCGCCGGTGCTTCGTTCAATGAAAATTTTATCTGACGCTACAACGCTGTTAAGGGTTATGTCTCCCGTATCTCCGTTGGATATAAGATCCTTGCACGAAACACCCACAAGCTCGGTCTTTCCCGTTGAAACACGTATCTTGACATCTTCCGAAAACTCCGAATCTTTTACCGATACGTTTCCTGTTGACACCGAAATATCAAGTGATTTTGCCTTGATGCTTTCAAGTACTACGCGACCGGTCGAGCCTTTTACTTTTATATGCTCCAATACGGAAGCAGAGGATTTAATATCTCCCGTGCTCAGCGTTATGTCTATGCTTTTGAAGCTGAAATCCTTTGGTATTTCAATGTTACCCGTGCTTTCCTTGACGGAAAGAGAGCCGTATTCTGCTCCCGGCAGATAAACGGTTATTTTGGGCGTACCGAAATTGATGCCTATATATTCATACCATTTTCTTGTGTCGACGGTCTTTATTACAAGTGTTCCTTCATTTACCGTTACAGAATGCTTGGCTTTTTTCTGCTCGTAACAAACTACCGTAGCCGTTGCGTTCTCGGTGGGAACGAACACAATGTCGGCGGTATCGGTATCGACCGAGATTCCTTCAAAAGCTTCGTTTATTTCATAAGTGTTTGTTTCGTATTTATTTGTAGACAGCTTGCTGAAATCCCATTTTAGCACAGTCATTACAGCTCCAAAAATAATACATCCGATCAGCACGAGAGAAGCGGCTGTAATAAGCCATATTTTTGCAGACTTACTCATTTTGATCTCTCCTTTCCGATGAAGCATTTTTTGATTCCCGTAATAATAATTTTTGTCAGCTCAAAACAACCCTTGGTTGCTGCTTTGCAACCGAAAAACGCGAATATTGAAAGTCCGGCGCATACGATTGCCGCACCGATGGTAAAAAGACCCGACGCAATGTTTCCGGTACAGGTGAAAACAATACCCGTAAAAAGACCGCCTCCGGAAGAACCGACAAGCGACGCAAAAACAGCCCAGAGTGAAATTATAACCGACCAAAGCACCGCATAAAGTGACAGCACGACGGCAAACGCCGCGATAAGCAGGGGAAACCACAGAGGAAAGCCTAAAATTATAAGGGTTATTTCAATACCGCTTAGCTTTCGTTTCGGCTTGACCTTTGATTTTATAAGCTTTGGAAGGGGAGTTTCCATAAGTATTCGTTTTGCGCTCTCGTCGATGCTTCCAAGCGCCGCGACCGCTTCTTCTTCGGGCATACCGTCTTCAATACGGTCGTCTATCATCTCACCGTAATATTCGAGGGATTCGTTTATATCTGCTTCGGAAAGTCCCGACAAAGCATTTTTAAGCTCCGAAAGAAAATCCTGCTTGGTCATTTATGTGTCCTCCTTTGTGATAAATTTATAGATTGAAATTATTTCATCCCATTCTTTTTTAAATGTGTTTATGCGGCCGATGCCGAGAGGCGTTATGTGATAGTATTTTCTGAGTCTGCCATTGTGCTCCTCGGTTCTGACAGTCAGAAGCTCAGCCGCTTCAAGACGGCGCAAAATGGGATATAGAGTCGATTCGGTGATCTCAATATATGGGGAAACGTCCTTGATTATTTTATATCCGTATGAGTCCTCGTCCTTTATCGCACGAAGAACGCAAACGTCAAGGAGTCCACGTTTTAGTTGTATATCCATTGCATACCTCCTGTTACATAATACTATACCACACACAGTATTGCTTGTCAAGTGCTTTTATAAAAAAGAGTGTGAGTCAAATGCAAAAAAATGCATTTGACTCACACTCTTGAAGCAACAGGATTGTTGCTTTTATTTTTGTCAGTCCAAAACGACGGATTTTTTCTTGCCGTTTTTCTTCTTTGGATATTCTCTTATACGAACGATAAAATCGAGATTGACAGCCTCAAGAACGCCCTTGTTTTCAAGCATAAGCGCGCTGCCGCTTACTTCCTTGACAGTTCCGATGATCTGACTTCCGTTGAAGGAATATACGATACATTCTTTGTCAATAAATTTTTTAGCAAGCTCGACCATCTGACCGTCTTCCTCCTTACGCTTTTTTGTGATGATTTTTTTCATAATGACGTCCTTGCGTTCTCTATATATTATGAAGATAACAAAGAACATCATAAAAATAGGTATAAAATATGAAGGATTCAATCAACTACCTCCACGCCATACAAAGCTTAAGTATGTATCAGCCTTCGAGAATGAATGAAAGCAATAAACGAGCTGTATTTTTTATGCCGTCTATATGAGTTCTTTCCACTCCGTGACTGGAATAAACCCCCATACCGAAAGCGGCGGAGCGCAAATTGTTGCCGCCCTTAATTGCCTGACTTGCGTCAGAACCGTAACGGAAGAAAACATCAACGGCATAATCGCAGGCGCTTCGTTCTGCAGCGGCGATCAAGCGGTTCGTCAGGTCGTAATCGTAGGGCATAGAGGCGTCCTTGGCGCAAATAGTAACCGTCTGTTCTGTGCCGTCCGCGTCGGGTCCGAGAATAGCGATATCCACGGAGACATATTCAGAGATCTCCTGCGGAACGAAAACGCCGCCAAGACCGACCTCTTCATAGAAGGAAAAGGCAAAGACCGTGTTGTATTTTGGCTTCAATTTGTTTTCCGCCAAAAACTTTAGTGCGTAAAACGAGCAGGTCATAGAAGCCTTATTATCAATGAATCGAGACTTTATATAGCCGCTCTCGGTGACGGTAAAACGAGGCTCGATAGAAATGTAATCACCGTTCCTGATTCCCAATCTTTTTACGTCGTCGGGCTTTTTGACAGGCTCGTCAAGAAGCACAAAAATCGAATCTTCGGTACGAAGCATCGTTTTTGCGTCGGCATAAGCGTGAGCGGAATGATGAGAACAGACCAGCGTTCCCGTATATTCCTTGCCGCCTCTTGTAATTACGGTTACGTTTTCACCCTCTACGTTAGAAAAGTTTACACCGCCGAGCGCACGAATACGCAGAGTGCCGTTTGAGTTTATTCCTCTGACCATAAGTCCAAGCGTGTCAGCATGGGCGCTGATGCAAACTGTTTTAGATGTGTCCGCACCCTCCACGGTAATATAAGCGGTATTGCGATTGTCATAAGATACCTGATACCCGAGTTCAGAGGCGTATTCACTGATCAACGGCGTCATTTTTTCGTAGTAGCCGACAGGGCTTGGCGTCTCAATAAGACGGCTTAGCGTATCTGTTAAAAACGTTGTGTCAATTTTCATATGATCAATCAAATTTTGTATAGCCTATTTTATTCCCACTCGATAGTTCCCGTGGGTTTGGGAGTAAGGTCGTAGAGAACTCTGTTGATTCCTTCGACCTCGTTTGTTATACGGCTTACTATCTTTGCAAGCACTGCATAAGGAATTTCCTCGATAGTTGCTGTCATTGCGTCCTTTGTGTTGACCGCGCGGAGTATTGCGGGCCAGCCCTCGTATCTGCTGTCGTCCTTGACGCCAACGCTCTTTATGTCGGGGATAACTACGAAATACTGCCATACCTTCTCGGCAAGCCCGCACTTATCAAATTCCTCGCGGAGTATTGCGTCGGCTTCGCGGAGAGCGTGGAGTCTGTCGCGTGTGATAGCGCCGAGACAGCGTACGCCAAGACCGGGACCGGGGAACGGCTGACGGTAAACCATAGCGTGAGGAAGTCCGAGAGCCTCACCGACAACACGAACCTCGTCCTTGAAGAGCAGCTTAAGGGGCTCGACAAGCTCAAACTTAAGGTCCTCGGGAAGTCCGCCGACGTTGTGGTGCGACTTAACGGCTTTCTTGCCCTCTGCCTGCTTGATGCTCTCAAGTATGTCGGGGTAGATAGTACCCTGAGCCAAGAATTCAACGCCTTCAAGCTTGCGCGCCTCGTCTGCAAACACCTCGATAAATTCTTTTCCTATTATCTTTCTCTTGCTTTCAGGGTCGCTGACACCTGCGAGGAGATCAAGGAAACGGTCGGTTGCGTCAATATAAATAAGATTTGCGTCAAGAGTTTTGCCGAAAATGTCAACGACGGCTTCGGACTCGCCCTTACGCATAAGTCCGTGGTTTACGTGAACGCAAACGAGCTGCTTACCGATAGCCTTGATAAGAAGAGCCGCGACGACCGACGAATCGACACCGCCGGAAAGCGCGAGAAGAACCTTTTTATTACCGACCTGCTCGCGAACGAGTCTGACCTGCTCGTCAATAAAAGCGTCGGCGAGAGCTTTTGTAGTAATGCGTTCCATAGTTTCGGGGCGTTTGTTGTTATCCATTTAGTTTTCCTCCATATTGAATATATGAAATTTTTCGCTGATTTCTTTAATACCCTATATTTTATCACAATCTACTCAAAACGGCAATATATTTTTCAAAAAAAATTGATATGAAAATAAGATTTTTCTTAATTAAACAAAAAAACATAAATGGTAATACGTACATTTGCTCATTTTGAAAGCTTTTTGAAATTTTTGGGTTTACAAAACAAAAAAACTGTGATATAATGTGCTCACCACACAAATTGAATAACGAATCTGCGCATAATATGGGCGGAGTATACTCTTTTTATATTGGTAAAAAATGTATGTTCCGTTTTCGTATGCTTTGCCTTTTTATGTGCAGTATTTACGAATTCAATTTGTGTGGTAGCAATGGAAGCCATACATTTTTTCGGTGCGTGGCTTCGGCTGCGCACTTTTTATTTTAAAGGAGAAGAAAAATGAAAAACAAACTGACAGCACTACTCACACTTTTACTGTGTCTCGTTCTTTGCCTTTTCGCATTCGTTTCGTGCGACGATGACAGAAAAGACAAGGACGATGATGACGACGAAAAAATCACAACAAAACAGGTAACGACTGAAAAAACAGACGATGGCACTGCTCCCGACAGCTCGTCGGATATAAGCGGTGAAACAACGCCGAGCGATGATACTACGAAAAAGATACCGAATGATACAACAACACCGAGTGATGACACTACATTAGTCATTCCTGATGATACGACAGGAGCAAATACGCCGGATATACCGAATTCGGCTGAACCGTCCGAAGGCTTAAAATATGAACTGAATTCGAATAAATCGTCTTATGCGGTTGTTGGTATTGGAACTTGCAAGGACAACGATATAGTCATTCCATCGATGTATAATAATCTTCCTGTCACGAGCATTGGAGATGATGCGTTCTATAATTGCGAAGGACTTAAGAGTATAACGATCCCCGATAGTGTAACGAGCATTGGAGATGATGCGTTCGCATATTGCGAAGGACTTACTAGCATAACAATACCTAACAGCGTCACGAACATTGGAGGTGGTGCGTTCTGGCGTTGCGAAAGACTTACGAGCGTATCGATAGGAAACGGAGTAACGAGCATTGGAGAAGGAACATTCTCTTGCACAGGACTAACAAGCATAACGATACCTAAGAGCGTAACGAGCATTGAAGGTGTTGCGTTCGAAAGCTGCACAAGCCTTGCGAGTGTAACGATTCCCGATAGTGTAACGAGCATTGGGGGGAGTGCGTTCGAAGACTGCACAAGCCTTGCGAACATAACGATTCCCGACAGTGTAACGAGCATTGGGGAGGGTGCGTTCCAAGGTTGCACAAGACTTACGAGCGTAACGATCCCCAACAGCGTAAAGAGTATTGGATGGGGTGCGTTCAATGGATGCGAAGGACTTACGAGCATAGTGGTAGACAAAGGAAATACCGTTTATCATAGTAACGCCAACTGTATTATAGAAACCTCGACAAAAACGTTGGTGAGCGGTTGTAAAAACAGTGTTATACCTTCTGATGGAAGTGTAACGAGCATTGGAAGGTATGCGTTCTCCGGTTGTACGGGACTAATGAGCATAACGGTACCCGACAGCGTAACGAGCATTGGAAATTATGCGTTCTCCGGTTGCACAGGACTAATGAGCATAATGGTAGACCAAGGAAATACTGTCTATCACAGTAATGGTAATTGTCTTATAAAATTATCGACCAAAGAATTGATACTCGGTTGTAATACCAGTGTTATACCGTCAGACGGAAGCGTAACGAGCATTGGTGATCATGCATTCTACGGTTGCACAGGACTAACGAGCATAACTATACCCGACAGCGTTACGAGGATTGAATATTGGGCGTTCCAAAGTTGTACGGGACTTACGAGCGTAACTTTTCAGGGAACAAAAGCGGAATGGAATTCGGTATCAAAGAGTTATGATTGGAAATATGACGCCCCGTTTACGGTTGTTCATTGCTCCGACGGCGATGTTTCGGTCTGATTTCACAAAAATCAAATAAAAATTTAATGACTCTGCGTTTTTACCGACGCAGAGCCGTACTTTATTGTTTATTCGTATTTCAAGAAAAATCCGTGTGTATCGGCGTATTTGCCCTCAAAATCCACTACGTTGAATCTGACGAAGGGAGAGCCGTCGGGTATCGTGAAGTCGGCTGATATTGCGGGTGCGTCCTTCGTTCCCGTTTCGGTTCTTTAGTTTCTTCCGCCGTTGAACATCGTTATCTGCGCGGCGGGGCTTGTTTCTATGTGTACGTTCTTTCCTTCGAATAACCGTGAGGCTTATACGCCGCTTTCAGCTCTTCGGGCGTGAGGCTACCGTCGGATATGACGCTGTGACAGTGCAGATTAGCTTTGAATTGCGGTTTGCTTTTTTGATTATCTCCATTTTTATTCACCTTTATTGATATATTCACTTGCAAGTATCGAGCAGACCGTGACGGTTCTGTACGACCCGCCGACAAAATACGACTCACGGAACGTACCCTCTTCCTTCATGCCGAGCTTTTCCATAACTCTGTGTGAGGCGTCGTTACCGATCATATGCTTTGCCTCAATTCTGTGAAGCTTTAAAAAGCGAAAGCCGAAGTCAACTATTTTCTTTGCCGCCTCGGTCGCGAGCCCCTGACCTGTGTATTCGGGATTCAGCACGTATCCTATCTCCGCGCTGTTATTAGGCAGGTCAAATTTTGTAAAACCGACCGTGCCTATCATTTTGCCGCTGTCAGCAAGTGTGATAGCCCAGTCGTAAAAATCTCCCACAGCGTAGCGTGTACCGAGGTATTCGAGATATTGCTTTGTGTAGTGTATGTCCTTGTGCGGCTTCCAGGTCAGGTATTTTGTGACCTCGGGAAGCTTTGCATATTCAAACATATCGGGCGCGTCCGACGCTTTAAGCTTTCGAAGGAGCAGGCGTGCGGTCGTGAGCGTCGGCATATTTGAAAATGTGAAATACAGCGTTTCTCTTTTCATGAAAACCTCAAAAAATGATAATTATACAGTAATTATATTACATATTTTCGATAATTTCAATAGTTGTTAAAGAAAAATTATTTTGTAGTCAAACTATTGTCTTATTTTTGTGGTATTATATTAGTACAGTTTGTTGCTTTTGGGGGAATTATGAGAGATGTTATGATACCTGCGGTCATCGGCGACGATCCCGACGCTATACTTCTTGCAAGAAATATCTGCGGCGGTGAGGTTCATATTTTTGCCGAGCGTATAAGACTAAAAACAAGACTCAGACCGTACGTCAGGTTTCACCGTGTGTCCGGTATGTCTCCAGAAATAATGTCGATGTATCTTAGCAGCTTCGCCGACGACAATCCCGATTTTACGGTGCTTGTTTTTGACGGCGGCGCGAGCGGCATCGAGCCGTATATTGAGCACAGCTGTATCGTTTTTAGAGAGGGGTTGGAGATTTGAAGGCTATAAGACTTTCAAGAATTGCAGAGCTTACGGGGAACAGTCCTGTTTCGGGTAGGCTTGATATAAAAATTACGTCGGTGTGCTACGATTCGCGCAAGGCGGTTAAGAATTCGGTGTTTTTCTGCCTTGTGGGAGCTATAAGCGACGGACACGACTACGCGCTTGACGCATACGAAAGAGGCTGCCGTGTGTTTGTTTGCGAGAGAATGCCGAGAGGCTTTCCGATAAGAGGCACGAAGGTGCTTATCGCAAAGCAGGGAACACGCGCCGCGCTTGCCGATATTGCCGCCGAGTTTTACGGACATCCCGAAAAGAAGATGAAGCTCGTCGGTATTACAGGTACAAAGGGAAAAACGACGGTTGCCGAGCTTTCGTCGTTTGTTCTTAATAAAAACGGAATAAAAACAGGTTACATAGGCACGAACGGTGTCAACTTTAAAGGGTATCACTTTGACACACCCAATACCACACCCGAATCCTGCGATCTTTATGAATATCTTTTTATGATGGTGTCGTCGGGCGTAAAGCTTGCGGTAATAGAGGTTTCGTCTCAGGCACTTATGACGGGACGTGTCAGAGGGCTTTCGTTTGATACGTGTGTTTTTACAAACCTTTATCCCGACCATATAGGAGGAGCAGAGCATAAAGATTTTGAACACTATAAAGAATGTAAAAAGCTGCTTTTCTCGGAGCATTGCGGAAGGGTTGCGCTTGTAAACGCAGATTCACCCGAATCGGATGAGTTTTTGTCGGACACTCCCGCAGGTGCTATTAAAATTATTTGTTCGTCCGAAAAAGATGCCGATATAACCGCTAAAAATATAGAAAATTACCGAGACAGTGACGGTATGGGGGTTTCTTTCGATTGTATAACCGAGCAATGGAGAAGCCGTGTAACACTTAATTTCCCGGGAAAATTCAACGTGTCAAACGCGCTTCTCGTGATAGGTATATGTAAAATATACGGACTTTCGAAAAATGAGATAACCGATGCCTTAAGTGCCGCGAGGGTCAGCGGAAGATTTGAGACATACCGCGTAGGCGGTGTTGATTTCGTTATAGATTATGCGCACAACGGTGAGAGCCTGCGGTCGGTTCTGTCGGTGCTTCGTGAATATGAGCCGTCGCGCCTTATCTGCCTTTTCGGCTCTGTTGGAGGAAGAACGCAGATGCGCCGCGCGGAGCTTGGTAAGGTTGCCTCGTCGATTGCCGATTTCAGTATAATCACGTCGGACAACCCTGACTGCGAGCCTCCCGAAAATATCATTGCCGACATTGCGGAGCAGTTTGAGGATGAGGATTCTTATATAGGGATTCCCGACAGACAAGAGGCAATAGTCTATGCGGCGGAGATAGCGCGCCCCGGCGATATCGTTTTACTTGCGGGCAAGGGACACGAAAATTATCAGCTTATAAACGGTAAAAAGGTACTTTTCAGCGAACGCGAGATACTAAAAGAGCTTGACAGAGAGACGGCTACGGTCTGAGGGGCTTATGGAGATAATTTATTCGGATAAAAATATTGCCGTTTGCGTAAAGCCTATCGGACTTGACTCCGAGTTAGGTATGCCGAACGCGCTGAAAGAAACGCTCGGCGGTGAATTTTTCACGGTACACAGACTTGATTTGAATGTAGGCGGAGTTATGGTTTACGCAAGAAATAAGCAGACAGCCGCCGAGCTGTCACGTGCCGTGACCGACGGAAGTATGATAAAAGAATATCTTGCCACGGTACACGGAACACCGCCCGACCGCGATAGATGGACCGACCTTTTGTTTAAAGATTCGCGCAAAAATAAAGTTTTTGTCGTAAGTCGCGAGCGAAAGGGAGTCAAAAGGGCAGAGCTTGAATTTGAGAAGATAAGACAAAATGAGGATACGGCACTCGTCAAAATAAGACTTTATACGGGAAGAAGCCACCAGATAAGAGTACAGTTTTCAAGTCGCGGCTTTCCGCTTGTCGGAGACCGTAAATACGGCTCGCACGACGAAAAGGACGCGCCGATGCTGTTTTCATACAGAATAACCTTCCCATACCGAAATGAAATGCATACGTTTGAAGCAAAGCCGAATTGGGAATGATATAATTTCAAATTTTGATTTATCGAACTGTTAGGCGCGAAGCGTTTGAAGGTTTTTGCGTCGCTTTTTGCAAAAAGCGACCGCTGCTCCAGCGCGCGTGCGCTGGTCGCCTCCGCAGAGGCGAAACTCCCCCACGGCGTGTTCTTTTTTGCCAAGCTTTTTTCTTTGCGCCTTCTGCCACAAAGAAAAAAGCGGGTGAAGACAGCGGAAAAGCATCGTTTAGGACGGGGAACCCCCCACTTGTGTGGTTCCCCGAACCCCTCCGTGGCGCTTTTTTTTCACAGGGGATTTCGCCCTCTGCTTGAGTCCCGACAAGCCTTTAAAAAGGCTTGACCGAAACTTCAAACGCTTCGCGCTGTCAGTGCGTTAAATCCCAATTTACCTTTTTGTAATCCGTACAAACGATTTAATTAATTTTCAATTTTCAACTTTAAATAATCTTCATGTCCTCATCATCGGATTCGGGCTCGGGCTGTTCGTCGATATTATCGTCATCCTCGGCGTAATAATTACCGTTTTCGACGGTTATAACGTGGGCGTCACCCGTAAACGAACGGTCGCAGCCTGTCATTATTACCTGAACGCCCGTAAGCTCGGAGAGCAGATAGGTACGTCGGTTTAAATCAAGCTCTGAGAGAACGTCATCAAAGAGGAAAATAGGGTCGTCACCTGTTATCTCGCGGCAGATCTCACCCTCGGCGAGCTTCATCGCAAGTGCGATAGACCTCTGCTGACCCTGTGACGCAAATTCACGCGCAGATCTTCCGTTAAGTCTTATATCTATATCGTCCTTGTGTATACCCCAAAGCGACGTTCCTGCTGCCATCTCGCGCTGATAATTCGACGTGAGAAGGTTTACGTATTGCTCATATACCTTTTCAGTATCAATACATTCTTCACCCGAAAGCTTTACTGACGGGGCATAGTTAAGCTCGACCGTTTCCTTGTTTCCGGTCATATCGGAAAAGAATCTGCCAACGTGCTCCGAGGCTCTTTTTATATAATCCTGTCTGTAGGCGGTAACTATCGAAGCCTCACGCGCCATCTGCTCTGACCAAAAATCGACCGTGACCGTAAACGAGCCGAAATCTGTCTCGGAATCCTTAAGCAGTCTGTTACGGTTTTTGAGCAACTTGTTATATCTTGAAAGCGCGGTAAGATAACGGGGATAGAGCTGACAGAGCGCGACGTCGAGCCAGTTTCTTCTTTCCGAGGGTCCTTCCTTAACGAGAGAAAGATGCTCGGGCACGAAAAGCACGGCGCGAAGCTGACCGACCATATCGGAAAGTCTTCTGACTCTGACTCCGTTCTGTTCTATGACCTTATTTCTGTCAGACGATATTTTAATTTCAAGCGTTTCCATTCTGACCGAATCGTGATATTTCATAACGATATCGGCTCTGTCCTCTCCAAAGGAGATAAGCTCATCCGACGACGAGCCTCTGAAGCTCTTGCCGATAGTCGCAAAATATACAGCCTCAAGCAGATTCGTCTTACCCTGAGCATTGTCTCCGACGAGAAGGTTTACGCCCTCACGAAACCTGACAGTTGCGTTTCTTATATTTCTGAAATTTTCTAAGATTATTTCGTGACAGTACATATTTACAATACTAATCTATTATTCCTTGGTTCTTACGGGAAGGAGCATAAAGATATCGTCGCTTCCGTCGTCGCTGTCGATGGGCTGAATATTCATACTTGTAAGCGGAGATGAGAGCGAAAGTCTTATCTTCTCGCCTGTGCAAGACCTTACGCTGTCAATGAGATATCTGTTATTGAACGCGATAGCGATCTTACCGCCCTCGCTGACCGTCTCTATTTCGTCGTAGGTGCTTCCCGCCGAGGAATTCGCGGAAATACGGAGAATGTTATCGTCAAATTCAAGCTTAACATGAGATCTGACGCTTCCCGCAATTCTCTCCTCGGTAACAAGAGCCGCGCGCTCAAGAGCCGAAACAAGCTCCTCACGGTCAATGTCAACGACGACCTTGTGAGTCGTGACGATTATACGGTCATAATCGATGTACTCACCCTCAATAAGTCTTGAGAAGAAGGTTATGTCACCTATCTGCATGATGATGTGCTTTCTCATCATATATATACGTACGTTTTTGTCGTCGTCGCCCGAAATTAGCTTATAAAGCTCGTTCATGGTCTTGTTAGGGATAATGAACGAGAATCTCAGCTCGCTTCCGTCGCTGTTACGGTTTTCGAGCTTTGTATTAAGCACGCACTTTGCCATTTTGTAGCCGTCGCAGGATACCATCATAAGCTCGTTGCCGTGAATCTTGAAATAACAGCCGTTAAGCACGGGACGGGTATCGTTGACACCCATAGCATAGGCGGTCTTGGCTATCATTTTGCGAAGAGTTGAGTATTTTATCTCGAAACCGAGCTCACTCGTAAGGCTCGGAAGAGCAGGGAAGTCCTCGCCCTTAAGCGCGTTCATCTTATGAGAGGATTTACCCGACGTAATACACGCCGAAAGCTTGTCGTCAACCGTGAGCATGATCTCCTCACCGTCCATGACCTTGAGGGTCTGAATAAATTTCTGAGCATTGATTATATAGCTTCCGCCCTCGATAACCTTGGCTTCGACGTTGGTACGAAGACCTTTTTCCATATCATAGGTTGTAAAAATACAAATATCGGGGGAGCTGGCTTCAATAAGAATACCCTCGGACGTTGCAAGTACCGATTTACCTCCTGTAGCGCACATAAGCGGCGCTGCCGTTTTTTCTGCTGTCTGTCTTTTGAATATGATTTTCATTTGTAGCTCCTTTCGAACTGTTTATCTCAATTTTTTATTTTTATATGTTATGTATGTTATCTTTCAAATTTTGATTTATCGCAAATAATATTTAGGCAAACAAGGCAACCCCTTTATTAAACTGTCAAAAACTCTTTCTGTTGAAAAAAACTTTTTTTTTCGCGCCGCGCGCGATAGAAAGAATGAAAGTATGATAGTATGAAAGAATAGAAGTAATAACATTAGGGCCTGATGAAACTGTTGAAAACTCGAAAGACCGCATAAATACTGACTTTTTTAAGGCTCAATTTGCAAATTCGACTGTCAAAACACTGTTGAAAACGAAATTTCCAAATGTTGAAAACTCAAAATCGGATTTTTTGTTCCGACGACAAATAATTTTTCGGCCGTGAAACCAACAGACTTTCAATAGGTTTTAAACAAGTTTTTAACAAAGATTTTTATTTAATGTGAATTTTCAAATTTTGATTTATCGAACTGACAGCGCGAAGCGTTTAAAGTTGGGGTCAAGCCTTTTTAAAGGCTTGTCGGAGCCGCCGAGACCGGCGTTCGCCCTCCGCAGAGGGCGAAATACCCTGTGCAAAAAAGCGCCACGGAGGGGT
>JAZNPQ010000058.1:0-6874 GCA_045589735.1 Eubacteriales bacterium
TACCATGAGCAAAAATGCTTGCTCGCAAGGGCATTTTTGCGAAGCCGTCAATAACGCAGTCCGCTTGTAAAGCGGGGGAGCGAAGCTCCGAGTATCGCGAAGCGAGACGTACTGCGTATATTATACCACACTTATACAAAAAATTCCATATTTTTCTCAAAATAATTACAAATTACAAAAAACGCACTTAACTCAGCATTCCTGCCTTGTTAAGTGCGTTTTCAGTTGAATGATGCTGTATTATACCGTAAAAAATCAATCCTCGGTATCAGCGGGCGTTATTTCAAGAATTCCCAAAACCACGGTTATCTCGTAATTTCCTGTAACATCGTTTCCATCAGCATCAAGGACATATACTGACAAAGGGTCAATTTCATTGTACACCATGCCAACGTCTGTTATTATACCTATTGCATTTGCATAAAGCTTGTGACCCGGGGCAAGATTTCCCTTTGAAACGCGTACCTCTTCGTTTGTAAGCTCAATTCCGTCTTCATACTCTTTTTTCTCAGAGGCAGTCGTCAGCTCTATCTCGCATTTATCTATTTTTATGGGAATATATGTCTTATCACTGTCATCAAAAACGATTGAGACAGCATCGGTGATGTCATCACCGTCCTTACTATATACCCTATATGTTATATAAGAGTCAATATTTTTGTTTATTTCATCAAGCGTAAGGAATCCAACACCTGTAATAGAAATATTTATGTCAAGATCAAGAGTATACCCTTCGGGCATATCTATTATTTCATAGTCGCCGTCCTCATATTCAAGAGGCGTACCGTCATAATATTTCTGAATCTGATACAGATATAGCTTAATGGATTTTCCGTGTACCCTTACAACACCGTTTTTAAACCTGATCTCAAATTCGGACGTTACCTTCTTTCCGTCCTTGTCATAGATCTCAAATGAAACCACCGTGCTTTCGGACGAGCCGGGATTAAGTCTCTCACCTTTTACCTCCACGGTGTAGGAATAGCCGTTATCAATAAGCCACTTGATGCTTTGGTTATATCCCACTTCGTTTTCCGCATAAAGATAGCTTCCGTCATAATCCTTATAGACAAATTTCGGAGTAACGTCGATAATAGGCTTGCTATCTCCGGGGGTTCCGCCGGGTACTCCACCTGGTACTCCATCTCCGGGGGTTACTTCAACGGGAATCCAACCGATACCGTCAAGATACACCTCAACCCAAGCGTGTCCCGGTGAGGTTACGTCAACGAATTCACCCGCCTTTGTTGCAAGCGCGAAGCCTTCAACATATCTCGCCGGAATACCGAGCGCTCTGAACAGCATAGTAGCCGACGCCGCAAAGTGTGTGCACTTTCCTTCCTTATATCTGTTAAGGAAAGCCACGACCATATTATTTGCCTTGTCAAGTCTCGTATCATAATCAATATTATACGTCGCTGCATTCTGAATATATTCGGCTACTCTGTTTATTATATCGGGTTGCGAAGCATCGAAGCCATTTTCCTCAATTATATTAAACATAAGCTTCATCGTGGACGCATCTACATTCAAATAATTTGCATAAACAAATTCGCTGTATTGCTTTTCATACGCTGAATACTCACCGAGATTGCCTTTGAGCTTTTCAAAGTCAAAGTTATTCGGAAGCATGAAGAACTCAAGCTCATACTCCTTTAAATTGGAGCTGTACACTGTATCACTGCTCGGTATATCATATTTACCGTTCATCGAAGGATAATACGGAAGGAAATAATATACTCCACTTTCGGTGACAAACATATAATCGCTCTCTGCGCCGTAATTCTTCAGTGCAAACGAGGTAAGATAATTATAGCTGTATCCACCCGGCAAAACATTATCATATTCCTTTGCATCATACCACGTTTTACCTATAAGATCGCCGTAGCTATGCATTCTGAGATAAACGTATCCTGTTTTTCCGGTGCAGATCTTCGCATAAATAATAGGTTTATCCTCGGCCTTCTTGACCTCAAGCGTACCGAATTTTACCTCAATAGTATAATACTGCTCCGTAATGTCGTTTCCATAGCGGTCTGTGACCCAAGCATATCCGGTATTTTGGGTTTTTCCGACCTCTGTAATGCTTCCGTCTACGGTTGCGTTCAAGGAATGACCGTCAAGAAGCTTGCCGTCTATTTTAGACGTGTAAGTCGGGCTGATCAGCGGCGTACCGTCATATACCTTTGACGCACTGTCTGTAATAACGGTAATGTGTGCCGCAGGAAGCACCTCAAGTGTTCCTTCATAGCAGAATTGCACGTCATAATTATAGGAAATATCGACACCGTTTGCGAAAATTATTACCGATTTCGAATCTATTGTATTGGGAGAATCACCTATATCGGTGCGCGCTCCCGTAACGGTTGCTCTTATCTCGTGACCGTCAACAAGCGCATACGGAGAGTCTGTTGCCACATGACACGATGAATTTGTAAGCGGTGTTCCGTCGTAGCGCTTCTCATCACTTGCCGATGTTACCGTTATGGGTCGCGGTATAATTGTCAGCGTTCCCTCTTCAAATTTTATATCGTAATTACCAAACACCGAAACGCCGTCTTTGTTTTTTACGTCATATTTTTCAAAAACATTATCAGTATAACCGGCATTTGTTATGCTTGAAGATACGCTCACATCCAAGCGATGACCGATTACGAAATCGTAATATGATATAGTACTGTACTCTGTCGTACTGTGGGACTGTCCGTCATATATCCATTCCGCGCTTCCCGTAAGCACCGTAACAGGTCTCTTTGTGATTTCTATAGTTCCGTAGGTATATGAAATATCGTAATTATCTATAAGATTAACACCGTTTTCAAGGATTCCTACAACTTCGAATATATTTTCTGCAGTTCCCACATCGGTGATCTTAGGCGATTTACGAACTTGAATTTTATGCCCCGGAAGGATATCATAATATTTATCTTTATCATTCGGATCCAAAATGGCAGTCGCCTCTAGATAGCTGTGCTCCTCACCGTCATAGACCCACGTCATACTTCCCGTTTGCACAAGGATAGGACGCTTTGTCACGGTAAGTGTGCCGTACTCATACGTAATATCATAATTCGAGTGCGTTTTCTTTTCTTCGGTCGATATAGTATAACTTAATAGGCTGTTTTCAACAGTCCCTACGTTTTTTATTGTTGTGAACGCTTGTATTTCAAAAATTTCACCTTCGGCAAGAGCCATGTTCAATTCACTGTTACCCGGCAATATCTCAAAGCCCATAGCCGAGTGCTCTGTTCCGTCATACATCCACGAGCCTGATTCCGTTCTTATAATTATTGGGCGCTTCGTAATGTTAAGAGTTCCACGGTCATACGAAACGTCATAATATTTATAAAAATCCTCGTCCCCGTCCGCATAGATATGTACTCCTATCGGTTTGTTTTCGACAGATGCGACATCTGTAACGGTTTTATGCTCGTCGACCACAAATTTATGACCGTCGATAAGCGGCAGCCCTTTTCCGTCATTGGTTATAATTTCGTATTTATCGCAATAGTGTGTCTTTCCGTCATATACCCAACTGCCACTTCCTGTTTTTATTACGAGCGGCCGCTTGTTTACTGTAAGATATCCCATATCGTACGAAATATCATAATATTCCGTAACGTCGTTCCCGTTTTCATCAAATATCTGAATATCAGCAAAATTCTGAACAGGAGAGCTTGTCGGATAGATAAGCTCTGGAAATCCCGTAGCCTCGAATCTATGGCCCTCTATCAGATCCTTGACGGTATATTCTTTGTCACTGTGTACCGTATCGTCGTAGGTCCAGACCGCACTATTAGTATGAAATACTATGTGCTTCGGTTTTACACTTATTTCACCAAAGGTTAGTATCAGCTCATAATTTTCGGTTACGTCGATACCTCTACTGTCATATACACAAAACTTTATTTCGTTCTTAACAGAAGATATCTCCCCAAAGCTGACATCCGCGTATGGACGACCGGGAATTACCCCCTTTGTTATCCCCTCAACGCTTGGATAAGAAACAACCTTAATGGTGTCGCCGTCAGCAAGGCTGCCGCCTCCGGTTATCTCATAATCTGTACAGCTTACGGGCTTACCGTTATACTCAGTCGAAATACTTCCTGTCGTAATATTTACGACGCGCTTGGTTATTTCTATATCTGTTTCGGGAGTTGAGATATTATAGCATTTTGTAACGTCCCTTCCTCCTACGTTTTTAATAACCAAGGTATCGGCATTTATCTTCACTTTTCTTGAGCCGACCGTTTTTGCATCAAACTCAAAATCAAGATTTGCGATACTGTCACCGTTTTTCAGCACCACCGAATTTGGAGTTGGTGTCACACCGTACTGTATGCTTGATTCTGTCGCTTTAAGCTCGATATCCAACGGAAGGATTGTAAAATTTTGTGTTTTCGTATGTTTTTTAGAGCCAAAAGACCCGTTGGATACAGCTCTTACACTGTATTTTCCGGGATATTTCGGTACATCTTCCGACCATTTATCGGTTCCCTGCTCGGAATATTCATATCTGACCGAGGAGAACAATGCCTTTGCCTCAAAACCGATGCTCTGACCGTAATATATTTCACTTTTACACTCACCAACATCGAGAATAATTCCCTTTGTGGCAAGAAAAGCAGCAACAAGAAGCAGAACAGCAGAAAAGGCAACGATTATAAGGACCATATGCGCAAAAATTCTGCGCATAAAGTCCACAACTTTCTGTATTTTGCTTCTATAGCTATCGTAAAGCATAAAAATTCCGCCTTCTTATTTTGTTATTACTTATAAGTAACACGCAGCTTACCCTTTTCGGTGTGTATTGCATAGTTTTCGGTTACGTTAGTACCTTTTTCGTCAACTATTATGATACTGCCTATGTCTATCATATTTTCCGAACGACCTATTTCCGTCTGGGAGCCGGTTATTTCATAGCTGAATATTTGGTGGTTCGGGGCAAGTGATCCGTCTATTATTTCAATTATATCGCAGGTAAGAGGTATGCCGTCGTATGCCTTTTGCGCATCTCCTGCCTTAAAGGTAATACTTTTCGGAAGCACATTCAGTCTGCCAAAATTTTTGACTATCCTATACTGATCGGTTACCATATAACCGGAATTCAAGTCAATTATTTCTATATCAAACGAATTCGACACGTAACCGACATTTGTATAACGAGCAGTCGGTGTGACCATATAGGTATGCCCTTCCGCAAGCTCTCCGCCAAGAAGATAGCACCAAAGAGCGTCATTTGTGTGTTCCATACCGTCATAGGTAATTTCAGAGCTATCGCTTACAAAAGCAACGGTACCACGATATACGTGCAGTGTTCCTTGTTTGTATTTACATTTGAACTTATCGGTAACAATGTTTCCCTCGGGATCGTATATTGTGAGAGCCCTTATGCTACTGCTTGATTTTCCGAACGATGTTTGCGAGCCCGCTATCTCGGCTACGTATGAATATCCCATTGCTTCAAATTCTTCAAATCCGTCAAGCATTCCGCTTGGTGTAAGCGGAGTACCGTCATACCTCTTTGCGACATTTGAAGGCTTCAGAGTAACCTCATATAAATAATCATTCTGTTCGGGCGGTTGCGGCGGCTGTATCACAGACGAGCCTGTAACCTCAACGTACATCCAACCGACACCTTCAATATACACCTCAACCCACGCGTGAGCATCGTTTGAGGTTAAAGCTATCCATTCCTGCTTTTCTGCAGTACCTGCATATCCGATCGTATAACGCGCAGGAATACCAAGCGTACGAAAAAGAAGCGTCGCGGCTGTCGCGTAATGCTGACATATTCCTGTTTTATACTTATCAAGAAACGCAATGGCTATATTTTCTTCAGCGTCAAGACTTCTGTCATACTCAAGATCGTATACGGCAGCCGAAGAAATATAGTCTGACACCTGCTTTATAATTTCATCAACTTCTCCACGAATGCCTAACTCTTCTATCTTTTGAATCATAAACGCACGCGTCTCATCGTCAACATAAAGATAATTGTCCTTCACAAAGCGACGGTATTCACGCTCAAAATCTCTTGCATTTTGAAGTTTGTCTTGCTTAAGAGTTCCATAAGTTTTTATCGCTGTCGGATCTCCGCTGTAAAAATACATATTATATTCTTCAGGCGGTGTGCCTTTTGTAACTACGTCGTCTAATTGTACGTCATAATTATCGACACTGCTGACACCTGTATAATACGGTATTGCATACTGTCCTGTATGAGGCTTGATGGCAATATACATAGAAGGGCTGTTCTGTTCGCTCATAAGCAATCCGGTCAGGTAATTTCCGGAATATTGACTTCCTTCTTGATGAAGAGAAAAATATTCGGTATATGCAGTTGCCTCCGACCACGACCTTCCCGTATAGTCACCAAAGCTTTTTATTTTCAAATATACGTTTTGTTCTTCGGATACGTATACTTCGTAGGCAACCGAGCCTTCTCCGGCTCCACCGCTTCCACCGGGGCTCATACCTATATTTCCGCTAAGATCAAGACCGCCACCGCCGCCTATGTCTCCACCTAAGCCGCCGCCTAAGCCGTCGCCGAAAATACCGTTGCCACGATCAAACAAGCTTTCAAGCTTGAATGCTTGTTTCTTGTCAGTTGCTTCGTCCTTAAGACCGGGCAATATAAATATAGCAATACTGCTGAAAATGATAGCAAGTATCATAGCAGTTACGACTATAGCTATACAGGTTGGGTTTTTCAATTTACTTTTCATAAACTAAACCACTCTCTCTATACGCTTACGCGTTTCTTTGGAGTCTGTGAATATGCTCACGGCAAAGATTCATTTTATCGGGTCCGAATAACTCCTCAATATATGTGAGTAGTCCTTCTGCCGCGTTTCGCAGATATATCGGGTTC
>JAZNPQ010000059.1:0-28666 GCA_045589735.1 Eubacteriales bacterium
ACACAAGCCAGATGGTTCGTACTATCAAGTACTTCGCAGAGCTTAACTAATATAAGTTTTGATAATAAACCCGCCGAGCAAACTTGCTCGGCGGGTTTTGTATGCGTTATAAAAAAGAATCAACTTCAAAAGCGAAAGTTGATTCTTTTTCGTTTTTATTCTACTGTTTCATAAAGAGACGTAGATGTCGTGTCTATCTCAAGTCTGAGTTCGAGGCTATCGCCTTCTTTAAGTGCAACTGAGGAGCTGTTGGTAACAAGTGTTCCGTTGAGATACCATCTCCAAACAACGATATCGTAGTACTGCTTTGTTCCGTCTTCGCTGAAACGCTCACTCAGGATCTTTTCGCCGGATTTGTACTCAGTATTCTCTACTTTGATATAGTCAACAAGACCACTATCGGCAATTTGAATCGTAACCGGTATCGTTTTGTTGCGTTCCGTGCCAAGAGCCTTTATAGCATCGTTAACACCGCAACCGGGCTCAACTGCAATTCCACCGTCGGGAGAAAGAAGTATAGGGGACTTAACCGTTTTGTACTCTTCATTCTCTTCATCCCGCTCATAGGTGATATAAGCGTTTACATCTACTTTGATCTTACCTTCATCGGGATTGACAACAGGTGCTGTTGTGTCTGCGGGTTCGTCGCTGTCGCAAGCTATAAAACAAAAAGCAAGCATAAGAATTGCAAGCATAAGTGATAAAATTTTGACTTTTTTCATTAGATCTACCTCCTAAATTGTTAACAATATTATACTACTGCTAACAAAAAAAGTCAATAGCTTTTTTCTTTTTTACAAACAATGTTTAGTGATAGTACTTATGCTTTTTGCAACCGCTGTTGTACTGCCGTTCGGTATCGGAAACACCGCAATATTCATCAGCGCCTAGCATTGCAGAAAAGAAGGCGGTTTCATTATTTGACGTATGAGCAATGTTATTTGTAAGCTCTTTCCAAACATATTCTGCGTCTGTTACGTATACCTCACATGGGAAGCTGCGTTCTATACGCAAAAGCCCGACCTTTACTACGCCGTCTCTGTTGCAGCTTTCATTTGCCACACCTTCGCCGTAAATATCGTAATCTACCAAAACATGACGCTCACAAAAGCCTTTGGGCTGTGTTCCTTCTATAAACCACCCGCTATCTTCTCTGCTTCCTCTTGGGTCACATAAACAAGCACCTGTCATAAGCTTACCCGAGTCAACACAGTAGCTCGCCTCTATCACGTTTTCGGGAACTTCAAAATTTTTTGTGCTTCCCGATTCTATATACTCGGAGTGTATCTCGCTCATTACGGCATTCCATGTCTTTGAACATATAGAATTTGTGCTTGACGGCAGAGTTTCGGGGTATTCGTGTCCGTACCATACCCCGCAAACGTAATACGGAGTATACCCTATAAACCAACGGTCGCAGGTATCTTGTGTGGTGCCTGTTTTGCCCGCAACATCTATTTGCTTACGAAGCGTTATATTATAAGAGACCGAGCCGTTGTCAACGACGGTTTCAAGGAGCTTTGTCATTATTGCCGCGTTCCCTTCCGAAACAACTCGTTCGTGCTCTTCCGTGTTGTTTAATAAAACGTCTCCGTTTGAAGTCATTACCATAATATAAGACCTCGGCTTGCTATACATTCCACCGTTTGCAAAAACCGAATACGCGGCGGTAATTTCACGCAAAGTAACTCCATAGGTTTGCTGTCCCAGTGCGAGTGCTGCCGGTACCTTGTCCTTCTCTGTTAAATTTGTAATATTAAATTTTTCGGTCAGATATTCGTATGATTTTTCGACACCAAGGTCATACAGAGCTTTAACAGCAACCGTGTTAAGCGAATTTTCCACCGAAAAAGCGATGTTTGAAAGTCCGTAATACGTATTTGTTGCGTTTTTAGGCCAAGTGGCATAACCGCTTCCCTTTTCTATAAATTCTATAGGAATGTCATCATACACGCTCGACCAGGTTATAACTCCTTCCTCAAGTGCCGGTGCGTAGACCGAAAGAGGCTTTATAGAAGAGCCTGACGGTCTTAAGGTATCAGTCGCATAATTCTGAATACGGTTCGCGCTTTTCTCTCCAATATCCCCTGCAACCCCAAGAATATTTCCGCTTCTTGGGTCAATTATTATCATTCCGCTTCTTCCGTCCTCAAGATCGTCCTTCGGAAAGTTAGATTCATCAGCATAATATTCACTGACCGTTTTTTGCACGTCGGGATCCATCGCGGTATATATTTTAAGACCGCCGTTATAGACCAAGTATGACGCCATGGCGCGTGTATATCCAAGCTCGGATTCAAGTGCGTCTATTACGTCCTCAACAACCATGTCTGCGTACCATGAATTAACAGTTCCCTTTTCTCTTGACACGTTAAGTGTAAGCTCTTTAGCTTTTGCGTCGTTGTATTCGGATTCGGTTATATATCCTTGAGAATACATTTGATGCAGTATTGTGTTTCGTCGTTCAAGATTATTTTCGGGATTTTTTATTGGGTCATAGTAGGTAGGATTTTTGGTTATCGCTGCTATTGTGGCGCACTCCGAAAGAGACAATTCTTCCACACATTTCGAGAAGTATTTTTCCGAAGCGGCTCCGACACCGTAGCAGCCTTGCGAAAGATTTACAATATTGAGATAAAGCTCGAGTATTTCATCCTTTTCAAGACTTTTTTCAAGGTCGAGTGCGTAAAATATCTCCTGAAGCTTTCGGCTTACGGTTACCTCGTCGCTTCCCGTAACGTTTTTTATGAGCTGTTGCGTTATAGTAGACGCACCAAATGTGCTTTTATTGTATTTTAGTATATAATTAGCTGTAGCTGCAACCGTTCTCTTCCAATCAACACCGCTATGCTCAAAAAACCTCTTGTCTTCAATAGAAACAAAAGCATTTTCAAGTGCATCGGGTATCTCTTCAAGTGATGTATAGACCGTCACTTGTGTGCCGTACAGTCTGTCGTCTTCAAGCTCTTTTGCATTACCGTCATCATCAAAATAATAAAGCCTTGATACAGTATCCTTACCTGCGTTTTTAAACACGCTGAGATCAATTTCTTGCTCAACAGTTTGGCTTACGTATACAGCCGACAGCGCGATAACAGTCATAGACAAAAGACACACGACAGCGACTAAGGACAAAAAAATTCTGAGCCTTCGTTTTCTTTTGAGAGCATTTCCTTTACGTTTCATAACACTCCTTATGGATTCCTTAAAATTACAATTATATTATTGCCCCTAAAAGGTTTATTTTTTCGTGCAAAAGATAAAAATAACAACAACCCTAAAAATTAATGGAGATATTATGAAAATAACCAAAGGAATGTTTGCGTTACTGTGTTCCTTTATCGCGGCGGCAATGCTTATCGCTATCGGAAGCATAGTATTTATTGAAAATAATCAGGCGGTATATCACGGCGGTCTTTCGGATGGATATACAGAAGAAGAAAAAAGCGCATCCCCTACGACAGCCGGCAACAAAAACGAAAAATATCTTATACGTGAATATCACGGTAGTATAGGCGTATTTGGCAAGGATGGAACACTTATCAAAACGATTGCGGTTGCCGTTGTTACTCTTCCTCAAGCAGAACGTGAAAAACTTGAAAACGGTTTTTACGTTGAATCCGACGAAATGCTAAAAAAAATAATAGAAGATTATACCGGATAAGAAAAGCACCGATTGATTCGGTGCTTTTCTTGATTTTTTATTGACACAAAGACTTATAAGTGATATAATTAAATGTGTTTTATGATACTGTTTTGCGGTATTTTTGCTTTGTGGCTTCTCCACCGCGAAGGTGACGCTCACTCTTGTTTTTGTCAAGCACCTTTTTTACCTCATAATACATTGGTTTGTTGACTCGCTTTAGCGCTTGCGTTACATCTTTATGTACGGTGCTTTTACTTATTCCATAGTGTGCCGCCGTGGCCCTTACGGTGGATTTGTTTTCTATTATGTATGACGCAAGAACTATACACCTTTCCTTGCCTGCCGCAATATACATCATAAGATCAACCTCTCTATGCTTCTTCTGTTTGATACAATATATGAGCAAGAATAGAAAGATATTATAATTTTAAGGACATTTTATGCTTGAAGAAAATAAGTTTACAATATTTGAAGGGATGACATCTGTTTCTGCGCTCATAAAAGCTGCCGAAGTCGCTCCCTCAACTGCAAGAAAGATTAATACGGTATATTGTGACAAAAAGAATATAAAAAGCGAATATCGACGTGTAAATTTTTTGAAAGCAAAAGCAGCCGAGATAGGCTTCTCTCTTGAGTTTTGTGACAGTGAATTTATAGAAAGCTTGACTACCGGAAAAACTCACGGCGGTTTTATTGCTCTTTGCGAGGACAAAACAATAAAAAGTATTACTTGTGAGGATATTCCTCAAAAAGGAATTTTTTTCTTGCTTGAAGGAATAGAAGATCCCTATAATTTCGGATATACGCTTCGAGCCCTGTATGCATCCGGTGTTGACGGAGTTATACTTCCCGAACGAAACTGGATGAGTGCCGCGGGAACTGTCGCAAAGGCATCTGCCGGTTGCTCCGAGCTTATGCCGATTTATTCAGGGTCACCGGAGGATTCCGTTAAGCTT
Organism: Eubacteriales bacterium; assembly: GCA_045589735.1. Taxonomy (GTDB): domain Bacteria; phylum Bacillota; class Clostridia; order Oscillospirales; family CAG-272; genus RGIG3994. The sequence goes on from JAZNPQ010000059.1 coordinate 4,603, forward strand.
TTTAAAGAAGCCGGATACCGTGTTTTATGTGCAAACATAAGAGATTCAAAGCTCTTGTATGACGCTAACCTCAATGCCCCCGCGCTTTTTGTTATAGGCGGAGAAAAAAGAGGAGTTTCAAGAGCAATACTTGACCTTTCAGATCAGAATATAAGAATAGGATACGGACGTGATTTTGGGGGAAGTCTCCCGACGGCTGAAGCCGCCGCAATAATTGCATTTGAATCGGCAAAAATCAACGGTCTTATAAAATAAACGAGGTAAAAACAAATGACAAATATAAAAAATATAGGTTTTATCGGCGTCGGCAATATGGCGTCGGCAATAATAGGCGGTATGACATCTGTCGGTAATTATCCTTGGAGCAATATCAATTTATTTGATGTTATGCCCGGGAAAACCGATGGATTTGCTAAAAAAGGAGCAAATATCTCTGCTAATATAACTGAGCTTTATAATTCTTCTGACTTTATAGTTCTTTCTGTAAAGCCGCAGAACTTCCCCGAAATTCTCGGAGAAATTTCAGAAGCTCAAAAGGTAAATCCGAAGCATACGGTATATGTGACCATTGCCGCAGGAATTTCCACCGAATCGATATGTGAAATTCTTGGAAATGTTCCGATAGTCAGAGCTCTTCCCAACACGCCTATGCTTATAGGTAAGGGCGTAAGCGCTATATGTAAAAACAGCTCGGTCCGCGACGATGAATTTTCGTTTGTGTCCTCTGCATTTGAAAGCGCAGGTGAGGTTATTGTTATTGACGAGAGCGAAATGAACCGTATAATATGTGTGACCTCAAGCTCACCGGCATACGTTTTTATGTTCATTAAAGCAATTTGTGACGGAGCTAAAAAGCAAGGTCTTTTGCTTGATACCGACAATATAAAAAAAGCTGTTTGCGGAGTTCTTGTCGGTGCGGCTGAAATGCTGGCAAACAGCGACCTCTCAGCCGACGAACTTATATCAATGGTCTGCAGCAAGGGCGGAACGACCGAACGCGCGGTTGCAGAGCTTGAGAGACTTGGCTTCTCTGAGGCAATTAATTCTGCTATGCTTAAATGCACAGAGCGTGCAGAAGAGCTTGGAAACAAAAATAAGTAATAAATAAATCACATCTCTCATATATTGTTTTATATGATATGTTCGGGAGGTGTATTTGTGGAAGATAGAATAGCGCCCGATTTTTTGAGTGATATTCCAAAAAAAAACACCCCATATTATACTCTTGTCAAAATATTTTTTCGTTACGCTGCACTTTTTGTTTTAGCATTTTCATCGGGAGTGCTGTTTTGCTTGTCGGGATTTGGAAGCCTTGAGGCAAACGAAGAAATACATATAAAAATATCAGAGCATTTTACAAATGTTTTTGTGGGTTGCGAGTCTATCAGGGATTATTTTTTGGTAATATTCGCATCATCTGCGACCGATATACGATACCTTGTGCTTATATTTGCAGCCGGATTTACATATTTTTGCGGTATTGCTTCGTCAGCTTTTATCGTTTGCAGAGGGGTTACTTTGGGATTCAGTATCAGTTTTCTCTATGAGTCGGTAAAAAGCCAAAAGGTATCGCTTTCCTATCCTAATGCCGCGCTTGCTATATTCTCGGTAACAGAGCTTGCGATTGCGCTTTTTATTATATTTTTGTCAACAAAATCACTCGTCTTTTCATATGATTTTAAGAAGCTTCGAGGAAGGCGCTCTCTTATAATGCGCTCTCCCACCATATACAAATATCTGATATTTTACCTTACTGCCTTCGGGCTTATGATACTTATAAACATAATAAGCTGTTTTATTTCAATGCTTATATACAGATAACAAAAAGGAAACTAAAAAATGAAAGAAACAAAAAAGAAAAAGCCTTTTCGTCTCTTTGATCTAAACCGTGACGGCAAAGGAGTTGAAAAAGAAGACGTTGGCGGTCCTCCTAATTTAAAAAACTTTTTCAAAAGCATACCCCGAAAATTCAATAAATTGCTCTCTCTCAATCTTATGATGTGGGGAAAGCTTCCGATGTATGTTCTTATAGTTTGTATAATATCCTATCTTCTTTACAATAGAGGCGGTATATTTCAATCTATATATACGACAGTCGGGCTTCTGCTCGGAAGCAGCATAAGTGTCGCATCAAGTCCAATTTTCCCCGCAATAAACGGAGCAGCTATTATATCGGGCGACAGCGGTGGCGCAGTAAACACGTATATGTCAATCTTCGGAAGCACCGTTGATATGCCCGCGTACTCCTCTCTATTTTATATTGTTGCTTTAGTGGTATTGCTCTTTGCAGTTCTCACTTGGGGTTGGCAGAGCGTTGGCGGCGCTTATATTGCGAGAAGCGCGGTGCGCGGCGAGCCTATATTTACGTTTTCGGATTATTTCAGAGCAATAAAAAAGAATTTTAAGCAAGGATTTTTCTTAGGTCTTATTGATGCTACAGCCATACTTTTGCTTACGTTCGATTTTTGCTATCTTTACGAATACAGTACGAGTGCGTTTTCCGAAATTCTCTTCTTCATAACGGGAGGATTGCTGATACTTTATTCTGTTATGCGTAAGTATATATATATTCTTCTTATCACGTTTGATATGAAGATAATCAAAATACTGAAAAACGCATTGATATTTACTGTTTTGGGAATAAAGCGAAACCTTGTCGGTTCTATTGGAAATCTGCTTATTCTTGTGTTAAATCTGACGCTTGGCATTTTCTGTATGAGCTTTAACTTTATAGTTCCGCTTATGCTTCCGCTTTTATATTACTTTGGATTCTCGTCGTACGTTTCTGCGTATTCTGTTTATCCTGTAATCGATCAATATATGATAGAGCCATATAAAAAGGCTCATCCCGAAGAATTTGCTTCCAAGGAAGATACACAAACAGACTAATAACGAAAAAGGAAGGAATCTCAAAAATGCGATTCCTTCCTTTTTGTCAAATTTGATTGATTTTTGTAATGTTATGTGATATAATAACAGAAGATTATTGTATTCTCGGAGAAATGCCTTATGCAAACCTATACTATAAATGGTAAATCTTTTGCCGATATGATAAAAAGCGCATCCGCAAATCTACGCAACAACGTGCAAACAGTTAATGACCTCAACGTTTTTCCTATTCCTGACGGAGATACCGGCGATAATATGCTTAAAACGATAGAAGGTGGTATCAACTCACTTAACGGAAACGAAATTACTGTGTGCGATATCGCAAATGAACTTGCTAACGGTATGTTGCTTTCTGCCCGCGGAAACTCGGGCGTAATTCTGTCGCAATTTTTTGAAGGACTAAGAAACGGACTTGACGGAAAAAATGAAATTTCTGCAAACGATATTCGCACTGCATTCGATTGCGGAGTCAAACAAGCATATTCATCGGTCGCGCGTCCAACCGAAGGAACTATACTTACGGTAATGAGAGAAGCCACGGAAAAAACATCGGAGCGCTTGACTGACGGTGCAAGTCTTGAACAGTTTTTTGATATTTTTATTGATGAGATGTATATCTCACTTGATAACACTCCGGAGCTGCTCCCTATATTAAAGGAATCCGGTGTAGTTGATAGCGGAGGCGCAGGCTTTGCTTACATTATTGAAGGAATGAACCGCGCGCTTCGCGGTGATTTTGTCGTTTCCAATAAAAATTCAGATATAATAAGCGCGGTAACAGATGAAAATTCCTTTAACGCCGACAGCGTTATGGAGTTTGGATACTGCACCGAGCTTGTTTTGCAGCTTTTGAATTCAAAGACCGATATTGAGACGTTCAAGATAGAAACGCTCATAGAATATCTTGAATCTATCGGCGGAGATTCCATCGTAGCAATAAAAAAGGACTCAAAGGTTAAGCTGCACGTCCATACGTTTACTCCCGAAAGGGTGCTCGATTACTGTCACGGCTTCGGTGAGTTCGTAACACTAAAGATAGAAAATATGTCTGTTCAGCACAACGAGACCACGGTTGAAAACCGCTTTGTCAGACAAACACCTAAAGCAAAAGAAAGAAAACGTTTTGGAACCGTAACGGTGGCTGACGGCGACGGACTTATCGAGACTTTTTTACAATTCGGATGCGACTTTGTAATAAACGGCAAGCAGACAATGAATCCCTCGACAGAGGATTTTATAAATGCTTTCAATGAGGTAGGCGCAGATATTATATTTGTGCTTCCGAACAATACAAATATTCTCCTTGCGGCAAAGCAGGCGGCGGCGCTGTATAATGAATCTCAAATATATATAATTCCGACGTCAACCATAGCCGAAGGATATGCCGCCCTCACCGTGCTTGACTATTCATCGGGTGACCCCGAAAGCATAGTGGCAGAGCTTCAGAGTATAATCGACTGCGTTGATACCGGTCTTGTTACCTACTCTATAAGAGACTGCTCAATACAGGACGTACACATCGAAAAGAACGATTGGCTCGGTATTTCGGGAAAAGAGATACTTGCTGACGAAAAAAGTAAGACCGACGCGGCAAAAAGACTTATCGACAGAATGGATAAGACCGGGAAAGAGGTCATTATTGCAATATGCGGTCAGGATACAACGGCAGAAGAAATAAAAGAGGTACGTGAATATATAAATAATACCTATCCTCGAATAGAGCTATATGAGGTGGACGGCGGACAGGATATATACAGCTTTATTTTTGCTGTTGAATAATAATAAATTTTTATTATAAAAAGCTGATGAATCAAATGTGTTTTTAACATTTGATTCATCAGCTGTGTTTTTGCTTGATGTTTAACCGAATCCTTTTCTTTTTTGCTTCAAAAGCTCAAATTATAATTACAAAAAGTATAACGTTTATTTATTATCTTATGGCATCGTTAACAACGCCGCCCTGTTTTGTTTTTATGTATTGAGTGGGCGAACACATCATATATTTTTTGAACATCTCAGCATAATAACTAGCCCCTGAAAATCCACACATTTCCGCAATTTTGGTTATTGAATGCTCTTGCTTTACGAGTAAAGGCAACGATTTTCGTATTCTTGTGTTTGAAATGTATTCCATAGGAGTGTGTCGCATTATTGCTTTGAAGGACCTACAAAACTCAGAGGAGCTCAGATTTGTTAATTCCGCAAGTCTCTTAAGCGTTATTTCCTCAGCGTAGTGCGCATCGATATAATCTATAGCTTTCTTTATACGTGCAATACTTCTGTTTGGTGTTACGTTGCTTTTTTTAGATTCAATAATATTAAGTGCTTTAGGCATTATTATTCCGAGTATCTCACATAGCATAGACATTGCCTTTAATTCATATCCGTTATTTTGATTTTTGGTTTCTTTTCCAATATCAATAAGCAACGACAATATCTTAGAATTTTCGGCATTATCGGGTTCAATCAAAACACACGGTAAAACTTCAGAAAGGACAACAGGCTCTATATATTTTTTAAATATTATACTATTTTCCGTATCAAACAAAAGCCAATGCGCAAAATTAATCGGCAAATAAAGACATTCTGCGTTGCGGTTCCACCCGGAATGAATTGCATTGGAATTAACAAAAATTCCTTGTCCTTCCTTTAGATGAAATATTTTTTCATTTACCTGATAATAAAGCTCTCCTTTTAATATTACTGTAAATTCAGGTTCCTTGTGCCAATGATGTATAAAGTGGCTGTCTTCGTAGTCGGAAATATTCATAATACGTCCTTTTATCGGAAACTCATGATCCACACGAGCTACTAATTCCTGCCCGTTTTTGTCAACATTTATCTGCATATATCCAAACCTCAAAAAATCAAATTCTTTATCAAATTCAATTATGTTATTGCCTTTTTAAAATATCCGTTGTAATATCATTATAAAACACTTTTATTTTTTGTTTAAATAATAGGGCGGATAGTTATGCTTTATACAACCTCAACCTTTAAAAGATTCGTGTTTCCCGAGGATTTTACTACCTCTCCTGATGTGATGACTACCCTATCTCCCCTCTTGACTACGTCAATTATTCTTGCACAGTCAACGGCGTGACGGAGCAGCTTGTCCATATCGCTCTGATACAGCGCCAATACGGGATATACTCCCCACGAAAGCGCAAGCTGATGATAAGTCTTTACATTAGGCGTTGTTGCTACTATCGGAACTGTTGGTCTGAATTTTGAGCAAAGTCTTGCCGAGTATCCCGATTCTGTTACCGTAACTATCGCTTTCGCGTTCATATCCGCAGCTGTGGTACATGCGGCGTCGCATATAGCGTTTGTCACGTTATTGTGATCCTCGTCGTAGCCGATATCGCGGTATGCTCCGAGCTCTATTGCGTCGCTTTCCGCTTGCTCTGCTATATGCGACATAACCTCAACAACTCGGACGGGGTATTCTCCGACTGTCGTTTCACCCGAAAGCATAACGGCAGACGTACCGTCAAATACCGCATTAGCCACGTCGGTTATCTCAGCACGTGTCGGCATATAGTTATGCTGCATTGATTCGAGCATTTGGGTGGCGGTAATGACCATTTTGCCCGATTGATAACATTTTCTGATGAATTTCTTTTGTATTCCCGGAAGCTTTTCAAAATCTATTTCAACACCCATATCACCTCTTGCGACCATAATTCCGTCGGAGGCTTCGAGTATTGAGTCAAAATTTCTGACTCCGTCGCTGTTTTCAATTTTTGAAATAATACGTATTGCGTGTCCGCCGTGGTAATCCATAAATTTACGGAGGTCTATTACATCCTCTGCGCAACGGACGAAGGAAGCCGATATAAAGTCTACGTCATTCTTTATTCCGAACAGAATATCAGCCTTATCGTTTTCAGAAAGGAACGGCATATCAAGATGGAAGTTAGGAACGTTTATTCCTTTGTGAGTTTTTATTATACCGCCGTCAAGAACCTTACATACTATATCTGTATCAGTATGACTTATAACCGAAAGAGTGATGTTTCCGTCGTCGATAAGTATTTTTTGCCCCACTTTGAGATCATGCCTTGGAAGATCGGCAAAATTCATAGCCGCTTCCCTGCTGTTTCCGATTATATCACGGTTCGTCAGTATAAATTCCTGTCCGCATTCAAGCGTTGCCGCGCCGTTCTCAATCTCGCAAAGACGGACCTCGGGACCTCTTGTGTCGAGCATTACCGCAGCAGATACGCCCAAGCGGTCTCTTACTTTTCGAAATGTGTCGATAAGCTTTTTGTGACTTTCGTGTGTTCCGTGTGAAAAATTAAGTCTTGCCACGTTCATTCCCGCACGAAGCATTTTTTCAAGTACAGCCTCGCTGCTTGATGCAGGACCGAGAGTACATATAATTTTGGTTTTTCTCATTAATTATTCCCTTTCAGACAAGTCCCATCTGACTCATAAGCTTTTTGTTGAATTCTTCCGCCGTGTTGTATCCCATTTTTTTCTGCCTGTTATTCATCGCGGCAATTTCAAGTATGATTGCGAGATTTCGTCCTGGCTTGACGGGTATCGTTATTGAAGGTACCTCAATACCTAAAATTTCTATAGTTTCGTTTTCAAGTCCGAGTCTGTCATACATTTTTCCCTGTACCCATGGCTCAAGATTTATCACAAGGTCGATTTTTTCGGTAAGCTTGACAGCACCCATACCGAATATTCTGCGTATATCAACTATTCCTATACCGCGAAGCTCAACATAGTGACGTATTATTTCTGGCGCTGTTCCGACAAGCGATTTTGCCGAAACCCTTTTTATTTCTACGGCATCGTCGGCAATAAGTCTGTGTCCTCTCTTAACAAGCTCAATAGCGGTCTCACTTTTTCCGACGCCGCTGTCTCCGAGGAGCAGAAGGCCCTCGCCGTAGACCTCGACAAGAACTCCGTGACGCGTTACTCTCGGTGCCAAGTGAACATTAAGCGATGCTATCATTGCCGCCATAAGATTTGTTGTCTTTTCCTTCGATGAGAACACGGGAACGCCCGAGCGCTTTGCCTGAATAACAATATCATCAAAGACAGAAAGTCCCGCCGTAACTATTATAGCCGAAGGCTTTGCCTCAACGAACTGTACGATCTTCTGTTGCATAAGCTCAGGTGGCTGAAGCTCAAGATATCTATGCTCGGCTTTACCTATTATTTGTATTCTTTGGGGTTCGAATTTTTCAAAAAATCCCGAAAGCGCAAGTCCGGGTCGGTCAACCTCATTGCTCGTTATTAAAATGCTTTCCGCGGGAGCCGGTAAATATACCGTCGTAAGCCCGAATTCGTCTATAAGCTCCTTTAAAGGTATGCTATACAGTTCTTCCATTTTTTGTGCAGTCCTTTCTTAACAAAGAATCAAACTCTTTCCTATTTTGTTTATTATAACACACATTTTCGCTTTTTGGAATAGAAATTATAAAAAATATTAAAAACATTTCTGCTATTCACAGTATAGTCACAATATTAGATTATAATAATTGTGTATTTGCATATTACCTTGGAGGATCTTTTATGAAACGTATTTTGTCAATTATTTTTGTTATCATATTCCTGTTGTCTTGTGTAGGTTGCGGTGACGGTGTTCTTGATGAGAAAAAGCCGACTAAAGAAGACTCGACGGTTGTCGGGACTGCCGCAGGATACGAAATACTTTATGAAGAGTTGCGTTGCCTCACTCTGTCTTACAGAACAGTTCTTGAAAACAAGTACGGCAAGGAAATCTGGAGCAATCCCGAAACCGCAAATAAGTACAAGTCGGAGCTTGAACAGCTCGTCACAGAAGCAATAATAATAAACGCTTCTGCGCTAAAGCTTGCCGCAGATAACGGAATAACGCCCGAAGATAAAGAGGTTGAGGAGTTCGTAGAAATATATATGAACCAGCTTGCGAGTGATTTTGCTACAGATATTACGCAGTCAAAGGGAGACGACAGCTATTCCCCTTCTCGCAAGGAAATAAATGAAGCATATGAAAAATATCTCGAAGAAAGCTTTTTTACCGACCACTATTACCGACACAATATAAGCATTGATGGGTGTATTGAGTTCTTAAAGCAAAAGCTTATAAGTGAAAATAAGATTCTTGCAGATGACGAGAGCTTTCTTGAATACGTTGATAAAAATTTCCGAAGAGTATACCATATTAGAACCGAAACGCTCGACGAAGCACAGCTCGTTCATTGGATACTAACCAACAATCTGAAATCCGAAATAAACCAAAGTGAACTTAAATCAAAGCTCGGAATCAATGCTGCAAACGCGCCCGAAAGCAAGAAAAAGCTTTATAACCGTCTTGTCGAAGCTGACAGTACCGATGCAAAAATGGAGATTCTTATAGGAAGCGCATACAACAAAGATACCGAAATGCAGAAAAAGGGATATTATTTTTCTTACGGTGAATATTCCGAAGATTATGAAAAACAAGCGTTTGCTATCGATATCAGCGGTATCAGCGAGGTTGTCACTGCCCCCGAGGGATTTTACGTAATACAGCGGCTTGAGCTTGAGGATGATTATGTAAAGCTCAATCTTGATACGCTTAAAAATCAGTATCATTACGCTTACATAAATCAACTGATACAAGAAAACACAAGCGAAATAACCTTCAAGTTTAACGATTACGGTGCGTCTCTTGACCTCACAAAAATCAAATGAAAAGATTTATATTGATAATTACAGTACTTGTCCTCGTTATATCTTCGGCAGTTTCCTGCGGCGGTAAATATGCTCCTATAGATTCGACAGAAAACGAACTGCGTGTCGTTGGGTACGTAAACGGATACGAAATATACTACGATGAGCTTCGATTTGCGACCTTTAACAATAAATCCTTATTTGCAAAAAAATATTCTCTTTCTACAGACGGCGGGGATGATTGGACGCCTTATCTTGAGGATTTTGAGCAGTCGGTATATGACGGACTTAAGTATAACTACGCCATACAGATTCTTTTAAAAGAGAGCGGATATTCGCTTGATAACGAGTCGATACAGTCTGCAGTATCCAAAGATATTAAGGGAATTATCGATCAATGCGGAAGTCGGGCTGAATACAAAAAATATTTAAAAGATATGGCTCTTACCGACCGTCTGCTGAGATTCAATGTTTCCATAGCGTACGCATCTAACGAGCTTTTGTTCTTAATGAACGATAGAGGCGCTTTTGACGACAAGGTGGATTTCGATATCGAACTACTTGCCGACGCGAGTCCGCTTCCGTCAAATCCTTTTCATAATGAGTTTTTTAAGGCAATGTCAGCGCTTATGTCCGGGGATATCTATATTCAAGCCGAAAGCGTTTTTGTGCCTAAGGGCTTGGCGAATTCCGAATCGGTTGCAAAATCTATTTTAGACAAAGCAAATGACGGGGAGAGTATGTCGGAGATTCAAAATAATTATTCCGACACCTGTCAATACACTGCGTTGGCGGATATATTCGAAACCGATATACACTTTGAATCGCTTAAAAAAATTTCCGAAAACAGCTGCACTATGGTAACGACAGACGACGGATACAGAATCCTTAAGCGTATGCCATACAATATGAATTATATCCAACAAAACTGTTATACGATATCCTACGCATACGTTGAGGCTGTTTTTGAGCAAAGTGTTAGAAATTATGCTACAAAACTTACAGTTGAGCTGACAGATTTCGGAAAATCATTAAATCTTATTGAAATAAACTGAACAGATGAAACGAAGAAAGCACAGAACGCACAAATCAGCAGAAAGCAATCGGACTGTTACCGCTATCCTTGTATGGATAGGAGTGGCAGTCCTTGCTGTCGTGCTTGCTCTTCTCATTGGAAATACACTTGGAAACGAAGCTTCAAAATATCAATCTGACGGTTACGGAGACAGCTTTTTGTATGAATATAACGCCGACGATGTTCCACCCATAAATGCCCTACCCTTGATAATTGAAGGAAAAACAAATACTTCTCTTGAATCCGCAGTGAATTCATTTGAAAAGGGCTCGCAGGTGTCAATATACGTAAAAAGCGGTGACGACATTCCCTTTTACGCTTCTAAGGTTTATGAGGCTGTATACGAGGTGTCGGGTGAGGTCGATATATCTGCGCTGACTGAAAAATTACATGAAAATAATATATACGTCAGCGTTTGCTTTGACTGCACGTCGCATCTTGAAGCCGACACGTTTGCAAAGGATGCCAAAAGAGCGATTGAAACCGCTATGATTGGCGAGCTTTTGAACGCAAAGGTTGACGAGGTCGTTATATTGGGGCTTCCCACAGATGATGCGGGAATATCTAATTACGCAAAGCTTTTCTGTGAAATAAGGCAAAAAAAGCCCGACGCGGTATTAGGCGCGGGAATAAAATACCGCGACCTTCTCTCTTCTAACGGAGCGTATGCCCTCAAGCGCTACTCGGAATTTGCCGATTTTTGCGCCGTTGATTCTTCGGAATGTAAGGCATTTGGAGAAAGCATAAAAAGTGTAGCCGAAAAGCTCCTTTATTCTTTTAAAACTTATCCGCTTCGCATGCTTATCGGTATAACGGGAGAGTCGGACCGAACTTCTCAAACCGACGAATTAAAATCACTTGGGATAATTAATATACAGGTATATAAATACGTTGAAAACGTTGCACTAGGATAAAAAAATCACCGCAAAGCGGTGATTTTTTTAGATATATTTATTCTTTGCCGCAAGATATGCGGCTTTTTTGCCTTTATTCGCAGCGATAGGAAGTCCTCCCGGCGAGCTTTGCCATTGCGTTGCAAGATATACGTTCGAAAGCCCCTTTATTTTTGTCGGAGATCTATATAAAAGCGCTTTTCCCGGCTTTGCTGCGAAGCTTAAAAAAGCTCCGTGCTTTGCATCAAAATATTTACTGTAGGTCGCGGGAGTCCACACGTCAAGCAGCTCTATTGATTCTCTTACCGACGGATACCTTTTTGATATTGCACTCAATATAGCCTTGGCAAAACTTTCCTTTGATTTCTTATATTTTTGCTCGTTTTTCGAAAGCCGTTCCCACATAAGCGCTTCGCTGTCATACAAATAGAACATTACCTGAAGCACTGTTTTTTCTTTGAAAATATTAAGGTCTTCCGAGGTATACGGCTTTACAAGTATTCGCTTTATAGTTCTCTGCCCTATTTTTATTCCGTCAAACTCAAATATCGTTGGATTCTTCGGCAATTCATCATCCGAATCACATACAAACGCGGCGTGAACTGCGGAAAATAGAGGCATATTTTTACTGTCTTTATATGCCATTTTCATTGCGATGGGCATATAAGAATAAGGCAAAAGTCTACCAAACGTTACATTTGGATCACACGTACAGATAACGCTATCTGCCGCCCTGAATCTGCCGCGCTCGGTAATCACGCCAAAAGCTTTCCCTATGGTTTTATTTATAACTATTCGAGACGCACCTTCTGATTTTAAAAGCTTACCTCCAAGCGCAATAAATCTGTTCTCCATACGTGTTGCCGCATCCCTTGAACCTCCGTACGGAATATCTCCGTTACCAGACGCAAAGGTTGCATAGGCACATATAAGCGCCAGAGACGAAAGCTCGGGGCTTAAATAATCGACAATCAGCCTTTTGAGCAATGGGTGAACGAACCTATCCGAAAGATCACGCAGACTCATTCTTCCGTATCTTGCGATTGCCGGAATATACGAAAGCTTTTCCTTTATACCGTCATGTTGCGCATCTGCTATTCTGTTAACACATTCAATGAATTTTTGTGATTCTTCCGCATCCACAGGAGATATTGTCTTCATTTCAGCAAGTGTTTTTTCGGTGTCTCTCCATAGAGACACATTTTTACCGCCAAGTTCACTTGTATAAAACGCATCATTTTTGCATAGCTTTACATTTTTACCGAGCATTCCGACAAAATTCCACATACTGTTAAGCTTCGTTCCTTTTTTTGTTCCCGTCAGCCAATGTATGCAGTTATCTATCGGGTATCCGTTCCTTTTCCATGCTGTCATGTTTCCGCCGACAAAAGCATTTTTTTCTATTATTGTACAGTCCATTCCCAAAAGCTGTCCGTAAATTCCCGCGGTAAGCCCTGCTACACCGCCACCGATTATTACAGTTTTCATAAACCTCCACAACCTAAAAAAACAGGCTCTTCACACATTTTTCTTATTTTGTGTAAAAAAGCCTGTTTTATTCATTTTTTGAGGTTGAATCCGCCTCTGCGTGTTACGTATTTGCGCCTTTTTTGCCTTTTTTTAAGAGCTATCAGCGGAATAACTATAGCAAGAACAGAAAGCACGGCGGCGCTGATAATAGTCACGATAAATGTCCTGCTCGTTATATATCCTCGCAAAATATCAAGTCCGCCAAGAAACGTACTCCTCTCTACAGTCTCTGAAACAGTTACATCTGCGCTTCCTCGAAGCTCTTTTCCGTACCACGCGTTATACCGACCTATAATATTGCCTTCGGTTGCGGGCGCGGAAATGCCTTCTTCGGGTATAATAAGGCTGTAACGGACGTTTTCGAGCAATTCGCCGTCTTTTAAGTAGATTTCAAGAGGCTCTGCAAGGACCGCGCCAACACGTGTATTCTCAAATTCACTCATTGTAATATTAATGCTTCCGACAAGTGTTCCGTCTTTCGCCGCGACAATATACGCCGAGTTATACACCCAATCGAGCGCATCCTGTATTAGCTCAAACCGTGAAAGATCCTCACTTTCACAGCCAAGAGCTACGGCAACGAACTGTTTGTTTTCATATTCGCCGAAAACAGCCACGCAGGCTCCGCCAAGGTCGGTCTCACCGGTATTGAGTGCCTTGACGCTTTTACAGTAAAGTTCAAAGTTAGTCTTATTTACAAGCTCATTTGTACCGTACACCCTTCGGGAGCTTCCGTCCTCAAATTCAACAAGGTAAGTGTATACAGATGCCGTTTCTGTAAGCAATTTGTTTTTCGATGCCTCGACCGACAGCTTTACGATATCCCTGAGCGTACTTTTCATTCGGTTATCGTCCATTCCGGTAACGTTTGTATATACGGTGGAATACATACCGAGCGACGCCGCTTTTTCGTTCATTAACTCTACCATATTTTTCATACTGCCTGCGGCAATAACCGATAAAGCTATCGCGGCATCGTTACAACCGCAGCTGTATGCGGCATACATAAGTGATTTTATGCTCAAACGGTCGCCTACAGAAAGTCCCATAGTTTTTCCCGATACGCCCGATAACATTTCAGAGCTTACGGTAACGGTTTCGTTTACTCTGTGCTGTAACGCTTCACATACAATAAGTCCCGACATTATCTTAACGGTGGATGCGGGATATATGGATATATCAAGTCCTTTTGACATGACAAACGTACCGTCAGTTATATTGTATAACGCAAACTGCCGCGCCGCGCTGTCACTTGGCATAGTTGATTCATCAACCGCCGATATCGGTATAATTACGTTACAAAAAACAAGCAGGACGGCAATTATAAAGCTAAAAATTTTTACCTTCATATTCCCTCCTGCTTTTTATTATATTTCAAAGTATTTTTTGGTCTCTGCGATATTTTGATTGACTGCTGCCGTCAATTCTTCAATATTTTCAAATTTTTGTTCCGGTCGTAAATATTTAATAAATGAAAGCTTTACGGTTTCTCCGTAAAGATCTCCTTCATAATCTATAATATAGGTTTCACACCGCACAAAAGAATCTTTAACAGTTGGATTGCACCCAACGTTTGTAACAGAAAAATATTCTTTACCGTCTATCAGAGCTTTAGTCGCATAAACACCGTTTCTCGGTAAAAGCTTATCCTCCGCTACTATCTGGTTTATTGTTGGAAATCCTAATTTTCTTCCAAGCTTTTTACCCTCAATAACCGTCGCAGAAATGCTGTAAGGACGACCCATAAGCTCAAAAGCGTACTCGGTATCTCCATTCAATATTAAGCTTCGTATTGCGCTTGAGCTTACAACAGCTCGGTTGTAAGTAACGGGTGGTAACACTTTTGCATTTTCCTTAAATTCTCTGATAAGAATGTCGGGCTTTCCTGCTCCGTATTTTCCAAAAGTAAAATTAAAGCCGCACACTACGCCCTTGCATCCACACTCTTTAACAAGAACATCAGAGATAAATTCCTCCGCTCTTAGATTGCGAAGATCTTCAAAATCCCCTATAGCAACAAAATCAAGTCCAAAAGATTTAAAAATCTCTGTTTTTTCGTGTATATTGGTTATTTGTTTGCAAGCTTTATCGGACAAAAAAGAGGCGGGCGGTTGCCGAAAGCACCACGCGCCGCCGAGTATTTGTGGATCGTTCTGCTTCAATCTGTCGCGCATTTTCAGCGTCTCGTTTATAAGTTCGGCGTGACCTCGGTGAACACCGTCAAACGTTCCAAGGCAAAGAGCAGACGACCTGCACCCGAACATTTCTGCCCCGGTGCGAAGATCTATATATGTTATCATCAGACGTTAAGGTAGTCTTTTACCATTGCATTGAGCAATTCGTCGCGGTCAAGACGGCGAGCAAGCGCTCGTGCGTTCTTGTGATTTGTGATGTAGGTCGGGTCTTCGGTAAGAAGATATCCGACTATCTGATTTACCGGATTATAGCCCTTCTCACTCAGCGCCGCATAGATAGTCTGAAGAATTTGTCTTGTTTCGTCGTTTGTGTCATGAATAGCTTCAAATTTTTGAGTATTTCCGTTTTTGTTAAGAGCCGCCATAATACTCCTCCTTATACGTTACGTATACAAACATTATAACTCATAAAAAGATATTTTTCAATAGTATTTTCAATTTTTTATTGATATTTTATTTGTTTTTATTAGAAAATCGGCCCAAAATGAGCCGATTTTCTTAAATTTCTATTATCATTCCGTCATATGCGGGGGTTACAGCCAAAGGTTTTAAGCTTTCATGAAGCGTGTTATGATCCGGGTGCAGCTTTCTTGCCATGTGTGTTACGTATATTTTTCCGTCTCTGGCAACGCCGTTTTGCTTTCTTACTGTTTCAAGCATTATTTTAAGCATTGCGGTGCTTGTATGAGTGAAAATTCTGTAATCTCCCGGCACGTCACCTATAGTAAGCTCAAATATCATAGTATCGTACTGACGGTTTCTCATATAATTCCACTCAGTAAACGTAAGCCATCCGCCATCTGTTCCGTAAAAAAGCTTTTTGCCGTCTTTTTCTATGGAATAGTGGCGTACTGTCTCGATTGCAACATCGGTGTGATTTCCCGGTAACGCAACGATGCAATAATCCCCCACCTGTGTCTCTTCAAGCAAATTGATCTCTCTAAAATCAACATTCTGACATTCGGGATCTTCTTTTAGCTTGACACCAACAGCTACATCTCCGTATACTTTTATGTCAGGATTTAAATCAAAAAGCTTTTTAACCGTTTCAGTATTAAAATGGTCGACGTGGGAATGTGTAACTATTATATTTTTTACCCCGTCATAAATATTTGGAAGTCTAAAGGATTCGGAAAAATCAAAAACATGAGGGCCCGGATCGATGAGAAGATCGCCGTCAATTATCGCGCTTGACCATCTTCTGAAATCCGGAAAGTCCTTATGCTCTTCAAGCTTCCAATCGGCTGCGCCGGTACCTAAAAATTGCAGTTTCATCGTATTGCTCCTTTTATATTATCTTTTTACTTTAACAAGATTTAAAACGCCATCTTTTATTGCGGCAGTCAAAAAATCTATTTCTTCTTTTGTGTTGTATCTTGACAGACTTATACGAACAGTCGAGTCTGCCTCATTTTTCGTAAGACCAAATGAAAGTAATACCTTGCTCGGCTTATTGGAATGAGACGAGCAAGCAGATCCCGACGAGACACAGATCCCTTTCGCCGACAGGTGATTCAGCATTGTCTGACTTTTTATATTTGGTGCTGTTAGGCTTATTATGTGAGGCGCCGCCAAAGCAGGCTCGTTCACTCTTACGCCTAGGCCGATTTCCTCAAGATTGTTTACGGCATATTTTCTAAGCTCACTCATTCTGCACACATCCTGTGTGAAAGACATTACTCCATCAGAAGCCGCTTTTGCAAACGAAATAATACCTATGACATTTTCTGTTCCCGATCTGAATCCGTCCTCCTGACCGCCGCCAAGCAAAACAGAAACGAGTCTCTTTCCTTTGATGATACGGTCGCTTATCCACAGCGCACCTATTCCCTTTGGCGCATGAACCTTATGTCCGCTGATAGTTATCATGTCGGCGTTTAAGCTTGCCGGCGTGAATCTTACCTTCAAAAAACCTTGAACTGCATCGCAATGACATATGGCATCGGGATATTTTCGCTTTATTTCCGAAAACACTTCTGCTACGTTATACACTGCGCCTGTTTCATTGTTAACAAGCATGATACTTGCCATGAATATCGGTTTGTCAAGCGCGGAGATGAGTGCATCACGGTCAAGGACTCCGTTTCGTGTCGGTATCCTTATTATTTCGAAGCCTTCTTCTTCAAGCGAATTTAATGTGTTAGCGACCGAAGGATGCTCAGAATCGGTTGTTATGATTCTATTTGCAATTCTTCTCTTTTTTGCATTAACGGAGCCTTTTATTGCAAGATTTGACGCTTCACTTCCGCAAGAAGTGAAAATAAGCCTACCGTTTCTTGCACCAAGAGCCCTCATTATATCATTTCGGGCAGACGATACTGCGCGTCTCGCTTTGTCACCTTCAAAGTGAAGCGATGAGGGGTTTCCGTAACATTCAAGAGCTTCAATTATTGCCGATTTTACGCCTTCCGAGAGCGGAGTTGTCGCACTGTTATCGAGATATATCATCAGAAATTAAATTTGAACTCGGAGATTACTTTTTCGATTTCCGCAGCATGCTTATCATAATTTTCGGGAGTTGACGTATATGTCAGACAAAAAACGAGATTTTGTGCGGGATAAGTAACAACCATACGGCATTTGTATACTGTTTGGTCAATTTTAAACGTATAAATATACTGCTTTGAATAGACGCTGTCAAGAGTTGTTTCGACTGTATCTGTTAAAGTAAACTCTTTTACCGTGTCATTCATGCTGTCGGTAAATGTATCCCAATAGGCATCGATGTATTTCTCTCGCGGATTTGATTCGGTGCCGGCAGTCGTGTCAGACATCGTGTCAGCCATAGTGTCTTGTGGTGCAGTATCTGTCGTATCGGCAGTCT
Organism: Eubacteriales bacterium; assembly: GCA_045589735.1. Lineage (GTDB taxonomy): Bacteria > Bacillota > Clostridia > Oscillospirales > CAG-272 > RGIG3994. The sequence goes on from JAZNPQ010000059.1 coordinate 22,663, forward strand.
CTGCGTCAGGCATATAAAAATTAGCAGAAATATTTGATGCATCGCTTGAAGAATAATATGCGTACGGTCCGCCGTGTGCCACATCAACCGTCCAAGAGCTTGGTACGAAGAGATAAAAGCGGTCGTTGTCGCTTGATGCAAGCTTCATTCCGTCGGGTACGTCAACCTTGTCAGAATCTCCGCACGACACGGTAAACAAACAAATTACAATCAAAAATAATGCTATAAGAATTTTTTTCATTTAATTATCCTCTAATTAATTATTTTTAATAATTTCCATTAATTTCTGCGCTGCCATCATAATTCCGAGCTTTCCCGATTCATAAGTAAGTCCGCCTTGGATATACGCGATATACGGAGGTCGAAGCGGTCCGTCTGCCGAAAGCTCTATTGAGGAGCCCTGCGTAAAGCAGCCTGCCGCCATGATAACCTTATCTGTATATCCCGGCATCTCCCACGGCTCGGGTGTTACATAGGCATCAACAGGAGAGCCAGCCTGGATTCCTTGACAAATAGCGCAAAGACCTTCAGCACTTCCCGTATACACTGCTTGTATAATATCGGCGCGAGGCTCGTTCCAGTGTGGTTCTGTCTTATATCCGAGCGCCGAAAATATATATGCGGCAAAATGAGCTGTTTTTAGTGCCTGCGCGGTTGAATGAGGTGCGTAATAAAGTCCTTTATAAAGACTCTTATTTATTCCGAGGGTACAACCCACTTCACCGCCTGTTCCGGGAGATGTAAGTCTGTACGAGCAAAGTTCAACAGCCTTTTTAGTTCCCGCAAGATATCCACCTGTCTCTGCCATTCCTCCACCGGCATTTTTGATAAGCGAGCCCGCGCAGAGATCAGCGCCAAGCGCTGTCGGTTCAAGTCTTTCGGTAAATTCACCGTAGCAGTTATCAACGTACACAAAACTGTCGGGTGATACCGACTTGACCGTTTTTACAAGCTCTCCGATCTCATTTGCCGTGAGCGTTCTGCGATCGAGATATCCTTTTGAACGCTGAACGAAAACGACTTTTATTTTTTCTTTCATTAACGTTTCTTTTATAGCGTTAAGATCAAGACGACCGTCCTTAAGGTCTATCTGTCGGTAGCTTATACCAAAATCACGCAAAGAGCCGTTGCCTGCTTCTCCTACGTTTCCGATGACCTCGTCAAGGGTGTCGTACGGCTTTCCCGCTACAGAAAGCATGATATCGCCCGGACGAAGCAGACCGAAAAGTCCGACCGTTAAAGCCTGCGTTCCGTTTACTATTTGTGTTCTTACAAGGGCAGCTTCACATCCGAAAATGTCTGCCCATATAAGATCGAGCGTATCCCTGCCCTTGTCATCGTAGCCGTAACCGCTTGTCCCTGAAAACATGGCATCGGAAACTCTGTGCTCACGGAAAGAGTCAATTATTCTTGCCGTATTGTAAAACGATATATCGTCTATTTCGGCAAAACGCTCTTTCAGGGCAATTTCTGCTTCTTTTGAAAGCTGGATAAGTTTTTGAGAAAAATTCATTATTTATTAATTCCTTTTATATACGCAACGGTAAGCTCAATGCATGCCTCAACATCCTTTGTGTCGAGCATTTCGTTTGCTGAGTGGATGTATCTTGTGGGAATTGAAATTGCAGCGGCACGGCTTCCGTTACCCGACATCTGCATCGAGCTTGTATCGGTTCCGCCGTATGTCAAAACCTCAAGCTGATGCTTAATGTTGTTTGCTTTTGCAGCTTCTATAAGAGCGTCAACAAGCGAAGGGTCACAAATAACAGACGAGTCCTTGACTTTTATAGCAGCTCCGTCGCCGACCGAACAAGCCATAGGAATAGCGCCGGGAACATCACCCGTTCCGGTTACGTCAAAAGCAAGAGCAATGTCGGGAGCAATAGCAAACGACGCTGTTTTAGACCCTCTGCAGCCTACCTCTTCCTGTACCGAAAATACGTAATAAATATCGTCGTTTATTTTTTCGTTTGCAAGAGCTTCTGCAATTTTAATCAGGACCACGCAACCAATTCTATCGTCGAGAGGATGTCCGCAAATTCTTCCGTTCATAAGGCGTGTGATACCTGCGTCAAAACGGAAAACATCGCCGACCTTGACCTTTTTCTCGGCATCCTTTTTGCTCTTTGCTCCAATGTCAATATAGAAATTGTCGGGAGCATAATCGGCAGGCTTTGTTCTGCCGTTAGGAACTACAACACCTCTAACGCCGTTTTCGGACAGAACAAGACCGAAGGATATAGCTGCGAGACCGACTCCGCCTACGGGAGACACACGTATCTGTCCCTTTTCTTCAATAAAGGTTACCATAAAACCGATCTCATCCATATGAGCACAGAGCATTATTTTTTTGCCGTTACCATTACCGCGCTTTACAGCGATAAGGTTTCCGAGAGCATCTGTATACTGTTCGTCGGTATAATTCTTTATTTCGTTGCAGAGCACTTCTCCTGCTTTCTTTTCAAATCCTGCGACTCCGTGTGCCGCACATACTTTTCTTATAAGTTCAAGCATTTTCTATTTTCTCCATATCAAATTCTTTAATAAAGGCAACAAGCAGTTCACCGATTGAAAGATAATCGTCGTATGAAACAACACACGCGGGCGAATGGATATATCTTGACGGTGCAGATATCGCGAGTGCTTTTACGCCCGATCCGGATTTGTGAATAGAACCCGCATCGTTTCCACCCGAAACGTAACGCTTGTACTGCGCTTTTATTCCCTTTTTTGCAGCAAGCTCCATGATAAACCTGACAAGTCCTCTGTCATATATCGTTGATCTGTCACGAAGTGAAACAGCTCCGCCGTTTCCGAGTGTCGCTACCCTGCTGCTTTCGGGAACATCAGGAAGATCGGCAACCGCGGTAGATTCAAGAACTACCGAATAATCAGGCTCTATTGCCTGTGCCGCTGTACGTGCGCCCGAAAGACCGATCTCTTCTCTTACGGTAAAGCAGAACCAAAGGTCGAGCGGAATATTTTCACCCTTTATTGCATCAAGCGCATAAAGCATTTCCGCACATCCGAGACGGTCGTCTATAGCTTTTCCTTTTATATACGAATTGTTTTCACCGAACAACACAAAATCCGAATCAAATGTTCCCGATGCGCCGAGCTCTGTTTTAGCCTCGGCATCCGCCTTGTCCTTTGCTCCAATATCTATATACATGCTCTTTATCGGAGTTGCCTGCTTGCGTTCGTCAGCCGACTGATGATGAATTGCCTTTGATGCAATAGCCCCGGGGAGATATCTGCCATCATTTCCCTGCACTGTTACGTGCTTGCCGCAAAGAACTCTCGGATCAATTCCGCCAAGCGTTGAAAATTTAAGATATCCTTCGCTTGTAATATCGTTTATGATAAACCCCACCTCGTCCATATGCGCGGATATCATCAGCTTTTTCGCATTTTTGCACGGTATGTGTACAATAAGATTTCCAAGCTTATCTGTCTTATGAGAATATCCCATTACATCAAGCTTTTTTTCTATCGTTTTAGCAACCGAAGCTTCACAGCCTGTCGGTCCAAATTCGAGACACAGCTCTCGAAGAAGCTCTATTCTCTGTATATCAGTCACTGTATGCATCTCCTTTCGAGGTAAATTCATCTGCGATCTCTTTTGAGCAAACAAACAGCTTAATAAGCTCTGCCGCAGCTTCGGCATCTGCCATATCAAGAACCTCAACGCAGGTATGCATACTCTTTAACGGCAAACCTACGTCAACACACGGTATACCTGCTTTCGTCAGGTTGATATCCGGTGTGTTTGTTCCTGTTCCTCTTCCGCTTACAGACGCTTGCCACTTTATGCCGTTGCCATCTGCAAGCTCCGCGGTCATCTTAGTAAGCATTCTGTCTGTTACCGGGCAAAACGTAAGAGAAACACCATCTCCCATTTTTACGGTCTCGTTAGCAGGAGTATCGGGAGTACGGCCGAGATTTACGTCTATTACAAGAGCGTAGTCGGGATAAATACCGAAGCTTCCCGTTGCCGCACCGCCGATAAGTCCGGTTTCCTCGCGTGAGGAAAGCATAAGATATACGTCGCCTGCAAGCTCTTTTCGGTCTGCTCTCGCAATACCTTCGGCAGCACATGCGGCACATGCCTTGTCATCAAAGCCCTTTCCCGCAAGCTGACCGTTTGCAAACTCAGAATATTTCGGCGCAAATCCCACGGGTGTTCCTATGCGGACAAGCTCGGATAGCTTTTCCTTACTGTATCCTGTATCTATAAGAAGCTCTCCGATCTCACGAAGCTTTTTTGAATCTTCGGGCTTCTGAAGATGAGGAGGGGTTGAGCCTACCACACCAAATATTTTTTCTTTACCGTATATGACTACGTCTCCAGCCTGAAGTATACGGGTGTCCACTCCGCCGATACCGGTTACAGACAAAAATCCACCTTCCTTTATATCTGTGACCATCATACCGATCTCATCCATATGGGCATCGACAAGTATCTTCGGTGCGTTTTCTTTTTCACACTTTTTGACAAAGAATCGGTTTCCGACGGGATCTGCGAAGGTTTCGTCAAATTCATTTCCTATGAGAGCTATTAGCTTATCTGCATCATACGATTCGTGTCCGGAGATAGACATAAGCGACGCAAAATCAATTATAAGTTTTTTAAGTTCCATCTTTGCTCCAAATTAAATATATTGCTCTATATCAGAGATAAGTCCGTTTGCATATTCCGCAAATCCCATATCATTGGGATGAAGTCTCTCGTCGAAGAAGAAGTCAGGCACATGAGGGAGATAATTCCAACCGTCAAATACTATAAATCCAAGTGATTCCGCTTTGTTTCTTATATACGTACAAGCTTCACCGAAGGTGCCCTCGTATTTCCTTTTTGCTTTATAATCTCCTCTCCAGAGAGGAAGTATCATAAATTTCTTGGTTTCGGGATATGTCTTTGCAAGTTTTTCAAGAAATGCATCACAGCCCGTTGTAAACTCCTCCGGAGTTCTTCCGGACCAGTCATTAGTTCCATATGCAATTGTTATAAAATCCGGCTCAAAATCTATGTTCGAATCAACAATACCCACCACGAATTTTTCTCCGCCAATGCCAAAATTACGCAGATTAGCGTCAAAATGCCTTGCTATGCGGTTTATATATGACATAGAAGGACAAGCTGCATCATAACCGTGAGTTATCGAATCACCGAAAGCTAAAATATTCTTCTTCGGTGTAGCTGCTCTGAACGACGCACCGTCATCTATCGTTATATTTGAAACTGTAGCTTTGAAAAGATTGGGAAGCCAAAGAGACACTCTGTGTTCCCCTTGAAACTCGGGAGAAAAATGCTTTTGCCTTGTCTTTACCCATTCGGGAGCTCCCTCATCCTCAACATTTACGGAAATACTTCCTTTTTTTATCCAAGCGTTAGGCTCACCAAGGTGCTTTACCATTATTCCGTCAACGTATACGTCAAAGTTGTAATATCTGCGTCCTGAGCAGGGTTCAACGGAATAATCAAAGCTGAAAGATCTTGAATCCGTATAGAAATCAATGCACATACTTGATGACGACGACGACTTTATGTAGAAGTCTCTTGGGCTTACTTCTTTATAATAATTTGTCTGATTTTCATTAAATCTGAAAAAATTGAATTTGCCATCAGCTTCTGTGATTCGATAAGCTCCTCTTGTTGCGGCTTTTACCTGTTCATAGTTCAGTAGCAAGTTTTTTACTCCAATCCATTTATTATTTCTTTAAATTTTTTGCCTCTTTCCTCAAAGTTACGAAACGAATCAAACGAAGCGCACGCAGGAGAAAGTATGACGATATCTTTTTCAGCGGCTACACTTGACGCGGCGAGAACAGCCTCTGTAAAATTCTTTTGTTCAATTATTTTAAAAACCCCTTCATTATACTCGGGACAATCAAGTATGGCTGACTTGATTTTCTCAGCGGTATCGCCGGTCAGCACAACCGCTTTTGCGTGCTTACACAGCGCGCTTGCCAAGGTATCAAATGCTACGCCTTTATCGCTTCC
>JAZNPQ010000060.1:0-9182 GCA_045589735.1 Eubacteriales bacterium
TGCTTCCAAGATAGGGAACACCCTTGCCGCGAATAGTAAACGACGTACCCGGCTGTGTACCCTCGGGTATTGTGTATTTATAAGCACCTTCAAGTGTCGGTACCTCTATTTCCGCGCCGAGTATCGCATCGGTAACGGCAACGGGAACCTCACAGTAAAGGTTGTATCCGTCACGCTCGAAAATATCGCTTTCGCGAATATTTACCGCGATGATAAGGTCACCCGTGCTGCCGCCGTTGCGACCGTCGTTACCCTGACCGCGAAGAGCAACGCGACCGCCCTGATCGATTCCTGCGGGAATCGAAACCTCAAGCTTTTTGGTGACGCGGATATAACCCGTACCGCGACAGTTTTGGCACGGTTCTTTGATTATCTGACCGCTGCCGCGGCATTTGTCACAGGTCTGTGTCGTCTGGAATTGCATTCCGCCGAGTCTCTGTGTGACGCGTCTTTGACCGCTTCCGCCACAGGCAGAGCAGGTTTCGGGAGACGTACCCTTGGATGCACCCGAGCCACTACAGTCGGGGCATTTTTGTATGCGATTGAAGGTTATGTTCTTTTTAACTCCGAAAACCGCTTCCTCAAAGGTGAGATCAACACGAAGACCGATATCGTCACCTCTTGTGGGTGCGTTTCTTCTGGAACCGCCGCGACCACCAAAGCCGCCGCCAAAGCCGCCACCGAAAATGCTTCCGAATATATCTCCAAAATCAAAGCCTGACATATCAAAGCCGCCGGCACCTGAGGGATTACCCGTACCGTCAAAAGCCGCGTGACCGTAGTTGTCGTATGCAGAACGCTTTTCGGGGTCGGAAAGTATAGCATACGCCTCGTTGGCTTCCTTGAATTTTGCTTCAGCTTCCTTATCGCCCGGATTTACGTCGGGGTGATATTTTTTCGCGAGGTTTCTGTATGCTTTTTTGAGTTCATTGTCGTCGGCATTTTTTGATACGCCGAGAACCTCATAATAATCTCGTTTGTCTGCCATAATTATCCTTTATCTGAGTATAGCTATACGGGAAAGGAGAATTACACCTTTCCCGCTAAAGCTTATTCTTTATTTGTTGTCTGTTTTGTCTTCGAAATCGGCGTTGTAGTAGGTTCCGTCAGCGCTCTGACCGTCACCTGCGTTGCCGCCCATATCAGCGCCCTGTGCAGCGCCGCTCTGCTTGTAGAGCTTTTCGGAGAGAGCGTAGAATGCTTTCTCAAGCGCCTCTGTATCAGCCTTTATTGCCTCGGTGTCGTTGCCCTTTACGGTCTCTTTGAGCTTATCGAGAGCCGCAACAACGTCAGCCTTGTCTGCGTCGGGAAGCTTATCACCGATTTCATTAAGAGATTTTTCACTCTGGAAGATGATGGAGTCTGCGCGGTTCTTTGTGTCAACTGCGTCTCTTGCCTTCTTGTCTTCCTCTGCGAACTTTTCAGCATCCTTAACAGCCTTCTCAACCTCTTCCTTGCTCATGTTGGTAGAGCTTGTGATGGTGATGTGCTGCTCACGTCCCGTGCCCTTATCGGTTGCCGAAACGTTAACGATACCGTTAGCGTCGATGTCGAAGGTTACCTCGATCTGAGGAACACCGCGGGGAGCAGAGGGAATACCGTCAAGGTTGAAGCGACCGAGCGTGGTGTTGTACGCTGCCATCTCACGCTCACCCTGAAGAATGTGGATCTCAACAGAGGTCTGACCGTCAGCCGCAGTAGAGAATACCTGGCTCTTCTTTACGGGGATCGTGGTGTTTCTGTCGATAATTCTTGTAAATACTCCTCCGAGAGTCTCAAGACCGAGCGACAGGGGAGTTACGTCGAGAAGGAGAAGGTCCTTAACTTCGCCAACGAGAACACCGCCCTGGATAGCCGCGCCGAGAGCTACGCACTCGTCGGGGTTGATGCCCTTGAAGGGCTCTTTGCCTATGAACTTCTGAACGGCATTCTGAACAGCGGGAATTCTTGTCGAACCGCCGACGAGAAGGACCTTATCCACCTGCGATGCGCTGAGCCCTGCGTCCGAGAGGACCTGTCTTGTCGGACCCATTGTCTTGTCAACGAGGTCAGCTGTCAGCTCGTCGAATTTTGCGCGTGTGAGGGTTGCCTCAAAGTGAAGAGGGCCGCTTGAGGTTGCTGTGATGAAGGGAAGGTTGATGCTTGTCGACGTCATACCCGAAAGCTCGATCTTTGCCTTTTCCGCGGCATCCTTAAGTCTCTGAAGAACCATTTTGTCCTTGCTGAGATCAACGCCGTGTTCTTTCTTGAATTCCTCAACCATCCAGTCGATGATTCTCTGGTCAAAGTCGTCGCCACCGAGCTTGTTGTTACCTGCGGTTGCGAGAACCTCGAAAACACCGTCCGAGATTTCAAGGAGAGATACGTCGAACGTACCGCCGCCAAGGTCGAATACCATGATCTTCTGATCCTGTGCTTCTTTGTCCATACCGTATGCAAGCGCTGCCGCTGTCGGCTCGTTGATGATACGCTTTACGTCAAGACCTGCTATCTTACCTGCATCCTTCGTTGCCTGACGCTGTGCGTCGGTGAAGTATGCGGGAACTGTGATAACAGCCTCGGATACACTTGTTCCGAGATATGCCTCGGCGTCGGATTTGAGCTTCTGAAGGATCATCGCGGAGATCTCCTGAGGTGTGTAGGACTTACCGTCAATCGAAACCTTTGTGTTTGATCCCATATCACGCTTAATGCTTATAACTGTTTTGTCGGGGTTTGTGATCGCCTGTCTCTTTGCGACCTGACCGACCATACGTTCACCTGTCTTGGAGAACGCGACTACCGAAGGAGTAGTACGTGCGCCTTCGGGGTTCGGAATTACTACCGGCTCGCCGCCCTCGTAAACAGCGACGCAAGAGTTTGTTGTACCAAGGTCAATACCTATGATTTTTCCCATAATTAATTTCCTCCATTTATTCTGAAATATTATAATTTATTTTAGTTGGCGACCTTGACCATAGCGTAACGTATGATCTTGTCGCCCTTGATGTAGCCCTTTTGCAGGACCTCGACGATCTCGCCCTCGCCGTAGGCTTCGTCCTCAATATGCATAACCGCGTTATGATAGGTTGGGTCGAATTCTTTTGCTTCGATTTCTGTGACACCGAGCTTTATGAAGATGTCCTCACACGCTTTGAGTATCATCTGAACTCCCTTTGTGACCGATTCTGCGTCACTGTACTGTGATGCTCTTTCGAGGTTGTCGATGATCGGGAGCATTTCGCTTATTGCGTCGGTGTAAGCATCTGAGTATACCGATTCGCGTTCCTTCTGTGAACGGCGGCGGAAATTATCGTATTCCGCAAGCATACGTACGTACTTATCGTTGATGTCGGCAAGCTCTGCCTTGACTGTTTCGAGCTCTTTCTGAACTTTTTTAAGCTCAGCCTCGCTTGATTTGCTTTTTTTCTTTTTACTCTCGTCGTTTGCGACAGCCTCTGCCTCGGGTGCTTCAGCGGCTGTTTCGACGTCAATCTTGTTTTCTTCTGTTATCATTATTGCTTTCTCCGTCTGTGAGTGTATTTTCGTTTATCATATCGGCAAGTCTGCCTGAAAGTCCCGAAATGGTTGCAAGCACCTTCTGATAGTCCATTCGAAGCGGACCTATGACGCCTATCGCGCCAAGTGTTTTTCCGTCCTTTGTTGTTATCGGCTTGAACACAAGCGCGGAATGGTTCATTACCTTGACTGAGCTTTCCGAACCGAGAACTATGTTTATGTCATCGTCCTTAGCTCCCGCTACGATATTGAGAATATCGTCCTTTTGTTCAAGCGCGCCGAGCATTTCACGGAATTCCGACGTGTCGGAATATTCGGGGTATTGCAGAAGTCTGTCAATACCCGAAAGCTTAAGCTCACCGGAATCAAGCTCGTTCATAACCTCATAGATACACTTGATAATGGGATTGATTATCTCGGCTTCGTGTCCCATCTCACGTTCAAGCTCCATTATAATAGGAAGGGTTATGCTTTCAGCCGAAAGACCTGCGACCGAACGGTTGAGAAGGAAAATAAGACGCGATACAGTCTCCGTCGAGATCCCACCCGAAACTCTGACTGTTTTTGTCTTTACCGAGGAGTTTGAAAGCATCATAACGAGAATAAAGCTTCTGTTGTCTGCAAGGAATCCCTCAAAACGCTTAACTGTTACGTCGGAGCGACGCGGCTTTACCGCGATACCCGTATAATTTGTAAGTGTCGATGCAACCTTTGACGCGAGAACGAGAATCTGGTCAAGCTCTGTCATCTTCATTTTGAGAAGCTTGTTTATTTCCTCAATTTCGTGGGTCGTCATTGCGTAATCTCTCGCGAGAGAGTCAACGTAGAATCTGTACCCAAGCTCACTTGGAACACGGCCTGCCGAGGTGTGAGGCTGTTCGAGATATCCGAGGCTTTCAAGCTCTGCCATTTCGTTTCGTATAGTGGCTGACGAGCAGGTGATATTCTTGCTTTCTGTCAGGTATTTAGAGCCGACAGGCTCACCGCCCTCAATGTGAGCTTCGACTATCGCTTTTAGTATAAGGCGTTTTCTTTCGCTCAATTCATCTCCAAACATATTATTCCTCCTCTCAGTCAAGTTTTTAGCACTCAGCAGCGTTAAGTGCTAATTGACGCTATAATATTACCCCATTTAAACCGCTTTGTCAATAGGTTGAAGCAAAAAATATATGAACTTTTTGTTAATTAACAAGCAAATAAAAGTCAAGACCGCTAAAAAAACAGAAGACAGGGAACTGTCCCTGTCTTCTTGAGTGTGTTTTATTATCAGTTGGCAAGCTCGCTATCCCAATTCGCCATATTTTCGGTTATATCTTCACCGAAAACGGCGGCTATTGCTTTAACGTTTGTCTGAAGGGTTGTGATGTCGCATCCTTCCTTGACTGCTTCCTGCTTATAGTAGGTTTCACATTCTTCAACAAGCGTTGTACGGTCCTCTTCATCCATAGAATCGGATATTTCAAGAGCATCCTCGCTGAGACCGTTGTCGGGGTTACCATCAACGTACGCAATTTCGTTTATAGCCGCAGAGGAAATCTTGGAGTCAGCCATTGTTCCGATCATTTCGTTCATGCCTTCTTTGTCATTATATATATTCTTGAGAGCATTGTCGTCCTCACTGTTCGAGGCTTGAATGAGCTGCATAGAGTAGTCAAGCGCTTTTGCTTCCTTTTCGAGTTCTTCCTCTGTAAATTCTTCGGTCGAAAGCTTTTCAACGAATACCGACATCATTTTTTGCGAGCTTGTATTTTCCTTCCCGCCTGCGTCAAGAGATGTAGATGTGAGAATGTTTGTGTCGTTGATTATCTCTTTCATAATGGCGGCAGTTGAAGGATCGAGAGTCTTGTTAAGCTCTCCGAGTGTCACGGCAAGCTCTGCGGTGTCGTATCCCTCGCCCTTGTCGTAAATATTGAGAATATTTACGAACTGCTGTGTTGCAACCATAAGATTTTTAATGTGAAGATCATCGTCATTTTCTATATGATATATAAGGATGTCAGAGACTTCTCGCATGCTGTTAAAGCTTTCCGAGCTGAGCATTGCGACGAGCAGTTCGTTGACTCCTTCTCCAAGGAATATACTGCCTTGAGCAATTTCCGCGAAGCTACCGATAGCAGCCATATCGGCGCTTGCAACCGCATCCATAGCATCGGAGCTTTCCGAAAGGATCTTAACTGTTTGGGTTACAGAATTTATATGATCAATAAGAGACGCAAGAACCTTCGCCTCTGTACGAAGCTCTTCATCGGTAAGTGAATTTATATGAGCGTCGGTGACATTTACACTTTCAACTTTATGATTTATGGTTCTTATGAGAGATGTGAAGATGAAGTTTACAGAAGGAGCTGTGAGATCGTGGAAATCTTCGTTGTGGTAGAGAAGAAGAAGAACGTCTCCGAGCATATTTTCGTTTGCAAATACGTGATACGCTGCGGTTATATCGTCTTTTGCCATAGCGGCTGCAAATTCTGCGGGAAGCTTATAATCAAGCACAACAATTATCGCATCGCGTATAGTTTCAATGTCGGTTTTAACTCTTTCTGGATTGGTGTTTGCAAGTATCTCAAAAAGAGGATCGGTCAGAATAGATGCCGGCGTGCCGTCGGTCACACTTTCCTTTTCCTCTATAGCGTTGGTTGCAAAGTATGACAGAATGTCAGCAACAACGGCACAGTGAGAATCGGATTTTGAGAGATAATCGAAGATTCTGTTTACGGCAGCCTTCTGTGAGTCGTCGTATTTCTCGAAATCTACAGTGAGATATATAGCATCGCTGCAAAGGTCAAAAATCTGGTCGAATTCATTTTTTAGCTTACCGTCGGTATTGACCGAGGCGCCGGTAAGACCGTTATAAACGAGACGCATAGGACCTTTTGACGACATAACGACGAAAACGTTATTTGTTACGGGGTGGAAATATTCGTCAAGCAGACCGTTAAGGGCTGTAAGATCAAGAACCCCCTCGCTGTCGGTAACAGTGTAGCCTAATATGTCAAGGTCGGGAGAATCTATGTCGACCTTCGTTTCAAGAGAAGTTGCAGTATTGACAATGTTATCAATACCGTCTGCAAAGGTGCGGATAATTCCGGTTATAGGAAGCATAATCAAAAGAATAACGAGAGTGGTTGTAACCATTTTGATACCGGCTCCTATGAAATTAAACCCAATATTCGGTTTCTTTTCTTCAGCGGCAGGCACATAGGCTTGTGAATCGGACTGCTTGACAGGAATATCCTCTGCCATATCGGGAGATACTTCCTCCTCGGTGTCGCTTTCCGACTCTTCCGCTTGTACGGGTACGTCGTTAGGCTTTTCTTTTTTAGAGTGGCAACCAAGTGCTTTTCCAATGAAATGTGCGGGAATAAGAAGCAAAAGGTCGAGGATGACGAATATCCATACGAAAACAAAAGGCATTACGACAGAATATACTACGTTACCTATAAAATCCTGTGTTGCGTCTGAACCGGATATAAATTCGACGTCACCGATAAAGGACTCGACTATTGAGAAAAGCGTGTGCCCGGGAAGGGAAGTACAGATAATAAGTACTATAACGAATGATAGTATAGCGGCGGCAAGGGTTCTGCAAAGGCCGATAAGGCATTTTTTCCAGCCTTTAAAGAAACCGATAAGACCGCCGAGCGCGATTATAACGCACAGCACTATCGAAAATACCAGCATAATTGTTGATAACATAATAAACCTCCAAAAACGGTAAGCGAGCATAACTGCGCTTATCAAAAAGTGTATATTAAATAATAGCATAAATAGAACGATTTGTCAACCGAATGGGTCAAAACGGTTGATTGAAAAAATGTAGTAAAATAAAATATAAAATAAAGAAGCCGAATAAACTTCTTTCACTTTATTAAGTTGTAATACACGCTGACGCGTGATGCCATACACGACTCCGTCGCAATTACATACAACGCGCGGGGCGCGTTGATTACACGCCAAGCCTCCTTCGTCGGCTTGGATAAAAAATTAAGCAACCCAATTGGGTTGCTTAATTTTTGGTGGAGACAATTGGAATCGAACCAATGACCCCATGCATGTCAAGCATGTACTCTAACCAGCTGAGCTATGCCTCCGTATCAACGGGAGATATTATACCACATAGTTTTAAAAAAAGCAACCCCTTTTTCAAAAAAAGTTATTTCTTTTTTATAAAATCGCGTGCACAAGCCGAGAATACTCTTTTTTATTGACTTTGCCCGTTATATATGATAAAATAAAGCAGATATCTTCATCAGACGGATATGTAAAGATAAAATACATAAGGAAGTGATCTTATGACAAAAGGTAAATTCGGTACTTGGGCAAAGTCAAAAACCAAGCTTTATTTCATTGATGCTATGGGTTCTATGGCGCTCGGACTTTTCGCGTCGCTGCTTATCGCAACGATATTTGACACCGTCGCAAAATACACGGGACTTGATTTTCTCGGAACTGTGGCAACGTTTGCAAAGAGTGCAACGGGTATGGCTATCGGCGTTGCTATAGCTTATAAGCTCGGCGCTCATCCGCTTGTAATGTTCTCGTGCGCATCGGTCGGCGCTATGGCTAACGCAATGGGAGCCGTCATAAATAACGGAGCAATAACAGCTTGGGCGGCGACGGCAAAGACGGCAGACGGTATCTTCTACAGCGCAGGACCTGCGGGGGCGTTCTTTGCGGTCATAATTGCGTGTGAGCTTGGTATGCTCGTATCAAAAAAGACAAAGGTCGACATACTCGTAACCCCGGTCATGACACTTCTCGTCGGCTTTTGTGCAAGCTTTGCGCTCTGTCCTCTCGTTTCGTACGTAATGTATTATCTCGGCGTATTTATCGCAACTGCAACCACTTTTGCGCCTTTGTTTATGGGAATCGTGGTTTCTGTCGTAGTCGGAATCGTTCTGACACTTCCGATATCGAGCGCGGCGATCTGTGCTATGATCTTCTCTCCTGCGGCAGTAGCGGCGGCGGAAGTTACCGGAACAAAGGAAGGACTTCTCCTTGCCGGCGGCGCGGCTGTTGCCGGATGCTGCGCACAGATGGTGGGATTTGCGGTTTCGTCTTTCAGAGAAAACAAATGGGGCGGAATAATCTCGCAGGGACTCGGAACCTCAATGCTACAGATGGGAAATATCTGTAAGAACCCGAGAATATGGATCCCGCCGACACTTGCATCTGCGATAACGGGACCGCTTTCAACAATGGTATTCAAACTCAAATGCGGCGGAGTTGCTGCAGGTATGGGTACGTGCGGAATGGTAGGACCCATCGGAGTTATAGACGCGACGGAAAACGGCGTTATGAAGTGGACCGGACTTATACTTATCTGTATCGTTCTCCCCGCGGTGCTTTCGCTTCTTTTTAGTGAGATACTCCGCAAGATCGGCTGGATCAAAAAGGACGATATGCTTCTTTCTGAATAAAATAAAGAACGCAGAAAATTAGCGTAGTGCCGTAAGGACACAACGCAGCTAAGTTTGCCCTTATGGCAAGTGAGGTTTTGCCTCGGCAAAGTGAGCAAACTTAACTTTACTCGTGCGATTGCAAGAACTTCACTGTATAGCAGTTTCACTAAATTCTCATTTTTGTATACAAATGCAGTGCTTCGTATGCCTTAATTATAGACATACGGAGCACTGCATTATTTTGTACTGTGAAGTTTTGTTCAATAAGGGTGAAGCCCGTCA
>JAZNPQ010000061.1:0-38889 GCA_045589735.1 Eubacteriales bacterium
ACACAAATAGGTGTACGTATTATGAATTTTTATCAAAAAAGCAAAGCCGCGCTGTCAAGTGCGGCTTTTTATTGTTCTATATCTAAATTATCCGAGTTAAAAATATCATCAGCAAGAAATTCTGTAAGCGACATTCCAAATCCTTTTGCAATAAGAATAACCGTGCTGAGCGTAACTGTCTTGTTTCGTCCGTTCATTATACACTGCATACTGCCGTGCTGTATTCCCGATTCCTGCTCCAATCGATATTGAGACATCTCTTTTTCTTTTAGCAATTTTGATATTCGTATAGCAACTGCATCATTTACCGTCAAAAAATATCCCTCCCGATTGAAAATTTACCCTTAATTATATTTTATCAATTTTGCCCGAAAAATATAAGAAGGCGTGCCTACATGTTTGTCTTGATTTTGCTGTCAACTTATGATAAAATATGTAGGTAAGCCTACTTAAAGGAGGGATTAAGTCATGATAGTAGCTTTTTGCGGTCACGCAGATTTTCAAAGATCTGAAAAATATGAACTTGAAGTATTACAATTTTTGGAAAAAACTATAGGCAATAAAAAAGCAGAGTTATACCTTGGTGGATATGGAAATTTCGATCAATTTGCATATAATTGTGCAAAAACATACAAAGCTATACACACAAACACCTCTATTGTTTTTGTTACTCCATATATAACCCCGGAATATCAAAAAAATTATTTAGAGTACGAAAAAGAAAAATATGATAATATTATCTTCCCCCCAATCGAAGATAAACCCAAAAAATTTGCTATATTATACAGAAATAGGTATATGATAGAAAAATCCGATTATGTAATTGCATATATAAACCGCACATTTGGTGGCGCATATAAAACATATAAATATGCAAAAAGAAAAGGTAAGATTATTTTCAATCTTACCGGAAAGGATTTTGATTAACAAGTCGTAACAAGTCACGATAAATTTTCCTTGACATTTTTACTATTCTGTTATATAATTTAGAATGATATATTGTTTTTTTAAGGAGTCTGTTTATGAATAACAGTGTTCCCGAATATTTCGGATGTTTGGTTTTTAATCAGGATGAAATGAATCGCCGTCTTTCAAAAGAGGACTGCGAGGCTCTTAAAAATGCTGTAGATACAGGTGTCGGTCTCGATATCTCTCTTGCCAACCGCATAGCCGACGCTATGAAGGAATGGGCAATATCCATGGGCGCGACTCACTATACTCATTGGTTCCAGCCTATGACGGGTATCACCGCAGAGAAGCACGACAGCTTTTTACGTCCCGACGAAAACGGTCATCCCATTATGGCTTTTTCGGGTAAAAATCTTATAAAGGGTGAGTCCGACGCCTCTTCCTTCCCCTCGGGCGGTCTCCGCGCGACCTTTGAGGCTCGCGGCTACACCGCTTGGGACCCGACGTCCTACGCTTTCGTTAAGGACGGTTCTCTTTATATTCCCACGGTTTTCTGTTCTTTTGCGGGCGATACACTTGACAGAAAGACTCCCCTGCTCCGTTCTATGCAAGCTCTTTCAAAGCAGGCTGTGCGTCTTCTCCGTATCTGCGGAAATACCGACGTAAAAAAGGTCATTCCCATGGTCGGTGCAGAACAGGAATATTTCCTTATCGACAAATCAATGTATGACAGACGACCCGACCTTATGTACTCGGGCAGAACTCTTTTCGGCGCTCCCGCGCCTAAGGGACAGAAGGGTGATTTTCACTACTACGGCGCAATAAAGCCGCGTATTGCCGAATTTATGCGTGAGCTTGACACTGAGCTTTGGAAGCTCGGCATCTTCTCGCAGACAAAGCACAACGAAGCCGCGCCTGCTCAGCACGAGCTTGCCCCCTTCTTTGAAAACGCAAACTCGGCGGTTGACCACAACCACATCACTATGGAATATCTTCGCAACGTTGCCGAGCGTCACGGTCTTGTTTGTCTGCTTCACGAAAAGCCATTTGCATCTGTCAACGGTTCGGGAAAGCACGACAACTGGTCTATGTCAACCGACACCGGAGTAAATCTTCTTGACCCCGGTAAAACTCCCGCGGAAAACGCGCAGTTCCTTCTCTTCTTCTCTGCCGTTATCAAGGCGGTTGATGAATATCAGGATCTGCTCCGTCTTTCTGTTGCGACACGCGGAAACGACCTGCGTCTTGGCGGAAACGAAGCTCCGCCTGCCATTATTTCAATATACGTCGGCGAGGTTCTTGAACATATAATCGAAAAGCTCGTTGCAAAGGAAGACTACGAGCCCGACAAGGAGACCGAGATCCGTCTCGGCGTTTCGGCGCTTCCCTCTTTTCCTCGCGATTCAAGTGACAGAAACCGCACGTCTCCTTTTGCTTTTACGGGTAACAAATTCGAGTTTCGTATGCTCGGCGCGTCGCTCAATATCGCAGGACCTACCGCCACACTCAATACGATTGTTGCCGAGGAGCTTCGCAAATTTGCAGACAAGCTCGAAGCCGCTGACGATTTCGATATTGCGCTCAACCGTCTTATCCGTCACACTCTTCGCGACCATAAGCGTATAATTTTCGGCGGTAACGGCTATTCAAAGGAATGGGTCGAGGAGGCAAAGCGTCGCGGTCTGAGCAATTACGCTACCACCGCCGATATTCTTCCTCATTTCACCGAGCCAAGATTCGTTGACCTTTTCACGCGCCACGGTATCTACACCGAGCAGGAAATGGTATCCCGTCAGGAGATCTCTCTGCTTTCCTATGCAAGCGCCGTACGCATTGAAGCAAAAACTATGATAGATATGGTTCGTCACGGTTATCTCCCCGCAATAGGACGCTACACCGCCGAACTTGACCGTGCGCTTCAGATTTCGGGCGGTATGGCAAAGCGCAAGACCTTCGATATTCTTATAAGGCTTGAGGACAAAGCATTTGACCTCGTCTCAAGCCTTGAAAAATCGGTTGCAAACGTTACATCCGCAAATTATCCCGATTCCGAGAAATTTGCACGCACGCTTTGTGACAGTGTTATTCCGACAATGGATTCTCTCCGTGCTGTCATTGACGAGGCTGAACGCTATATGCCTTTGTCCGATTGGCCTTATCCTACGTACGGAGATATTATGTTTAAGAATTGATATGAACGAATTTAACACTTACGAATATTCCGTTGAGCATTCAAAAAAAGACCCAAAGCTCCGCCTAAAAAAGGCGTTGCTCATAGTCTTTTACGTTGCATACTGTTTTACACTTATATTCGTCGTTGCGTTCGCCAAGGCAGGAGTTCTTGCGGCACCGCTTATGGCACTCATACCCGTCACTTGTTGGATAATCGCTTTTTTCACTTGGCGCTACGTCAAGCCCGAATATGAATATTCTATGACATCGGGTATCCTGACTTTTTCTATCATTTACGGTAGTAAAACCCGAAAAAAGCGGTTCGATACAAAAATAGCGGCAGCCGACACGATAGCGCCGTACACAGAGCACGCAAAGCGCGATATTGAAAAATATTCGCCACAGGTGTCATACCTTGGAGCTTCGTCACTTGATTCACCCGACGCATACTATATGCTCTTTGAGACCACCGACGGCAAGCGCTGTGTTTACTACTTCGAGGCGACCGAAAAGTCTCTCAAAATTCTTCGTTTTTATAATCCTAAAGCAGTTGTTACAAAAGTTCGTTTTTAAGCATAAAAAAAGGTTTACCGTTCGGTAAACCGTTTTTTATTTTTTCAAATTGAAAGCAGTGCCGCGCCGATGATTCCCGCGTCGTTTTTAAGCTCTGCTATTCGTATCTCGGTGGGCTTGACTATATCTCCGCCATAGCGTTCCTTATCAATTAACGGCATTAAACTGTCAACAAGGCTCTGCCCCTCATTTGAAATTCCACCGCCTATAGAGATCACCTCGGGCTGGAATATATTCACCATATTCGCAAGTCCGCACGCAAGATATCCAAGATACGTATCGACGACTTCGCGGCCTGCCTCGTCTCCGCATCTCATAGCATCAAACGCGGTCGCGCCAGATACCTTACCCTTTTTTTGGACTATATCGGTCATAACGGTAGACCTGCCGCTCTTCTCACACTCTTCTATCTTTTCCTTGGTCATTTTGATTATCGCCGTAGCAGAGCTGTATGCCTCCCAACAGCCGCGGCGTCCGCACGAGCAGGGTCGTCCGTTGTATTCAATAACTACGTGACCAATCTCCGCGCCTGCAGAATTGAAGCCCGAATATATCTTATTATCAATAATGATACCGCCGCCGACTCCTGTTCCGAGTGTTATCATTATAGAGTTTTTCGTTCCTTTTGCAGCGCCTGCAACCGCTTCGCCCCAGGCTGCCGCATTTGCATCGTTTTCGACAATTACGTCAGCAACTCCGGTTGCCTTTGAGACAGCCTCGCATATCGGATAATTCACAAAGGGAAGATTGCACGAATATTTTACGCATCCGCTTGATCTCTCGGCAATACCCGGAGATGCGATTCCTATAGCGTCAATATCCGCGGTCGTTATTCCCTTTTCTTCACAAAGCATATTGCAGAGCTTTGCAATATCGCTTGCTATACGGTCAGCTCCGTTCTTTGTATCTGTAGGTATACTCTTCTTCAGCACTATATTATAATCACTGTCAACAAGACCTGCGGCAATATTCGTTCCGCCAAGGCCAACACCAATTCTGTACATATTGAAAACCTTCCTTATGATATTTTATTTTTAAAATATATTATGCCCAAGAACAAGGCTTTGTCAATATATTTTTCATTTATTCGGGAATTATTTCGATTATCACAAGCTCTGTGGGATTAAAAAGTCTCGGTATTATTCCTGCCGTGTTGGCGAGCCCTCTGCTCACTACGAGCTTCCTGTCATGTAATCCCGACGTATATTTCGGAAGGATCCCCTGATTCGGCGCAAAGAGTCCCATTCCAAAAATCCGTATTTGACCGCCGTGAGCGTGTCCCGACAGTATAATGTCTATGTCACGGTGCTTTAAATGCTTTTCGTAGTATTCGGGATGATGGCAAAGAAGTATTTTAAACTCACTTCTCGCCGAAAAGCCGTCAAGCCAACCCGTATGGGGTGACATATCTCTGTTTGTATGTCCCGTAGTAAGTCCGCCTATTACAAAATTGCCCTTGACCGTATATTCGTCATCAAGCAATACAGCTCCGCTTTTTCTTATCTCCGACAAGTTTTTTTCATGACACCGACGTCCGAAGTTTTTCTTGTAGTTATGTCCGCAAAGCTCATGATTCCCAAACGAATAGTATGTCGGTGCAAGCTTCGACGCCTCAGACAGAAGCCAAAATGCGTTTTTATGTGATATCGTTCCCATTTTATCGTGCGACGGCTCACCGTCAAGCAGATCAAGACGCGAGGTAAGATCACCCGGTATCGCTATGATATCGGGTGACGCTTTTTTCAGCGCTTCAAGCACTTTTTCAGCGCTTTTGTCGTGCAGGTCCGAAACAAGTGCAATTTTCAATTTTTGGTTTACTTTTTTACTCTCTAATTTATATACTGTTGTTCTCATATAAGTTCAAATGGGTTCGTATCGTTTACAAATGCAGGAGTTATTTTTATGCTCCATGAAAACTCCTTTTCGTCGAGACGGTACTTAGGAAGAAGCTCGGGGCCGCAGGAATTAGAACCAATGCCTGTGTGTCGGTAATCAAGATTGACCACCGTTTCCTTAAGCGGTACAAGCTCGTAATCGTGAGCCGTTTCCGTCAGCATCTTAGATGTAAAATGCGAGCAGTTAAAGCTGAAATCACCGCTAAAGATAAGTCCGTGACCATTGAGATTTGATACGCACGCCCATTTCGTATCCGTATGAGCCATATTTTCTTGAGGTCTTACGTAATGCTCGAAATGCTCGTGTACCTTACTCGAATATACGCCCATCTTTGACGCGAGCTTCTTATCAACATAGCTCTCGTACGGTCCCATCCCGAAATATCTCAGATTTTCAAAGCCCTCTGGCATAAGAAATTCTATTCCGAAGCGAGGAAGCATCGGAAGATTTTCACGGACCTTTGCGTCTATATTTACATAAAGTCCACTTTCGTCTGCTGTGTATTCAACGGTCATTCTGACTGCAGGAGCGTGAGCCTTTGCAGACAGAACAATATTTGCTCTTACCTTGTTGCCGCATATTTCGGTTCTGTGGCACTGCGTCGAAAAAGAATCCATAAAGTTTTCATACCACTTAAGCTTTATTATGCGGTCGTTGTCTGTAGGCGCTCTCCATATTGTCGGACACATGGGTGTTGTTGTCAGCAGCGTTCCGTTACTTACTATAGAGGTTACAAGTCCGTTTATCTTGCTTACGGTATATACCGATTCACCGACTCTAATTATTATATCGGTTTCTTTTTCTGTTATGACTGCATTCTTTTTTAACGGAGTTTCCTTTTGTTCTGATTTCGTCGATATCTCAAACTGCTCAGATCCTATCTCATATCCGACGTCCGACCATTCTGTTGCGGTATTCTGCTTATAGGAAATATTAAGATAGCAGTATCCGTCAAGCACGAGACCCGACAGATCTACCGTATATTCGCGTCTGCCCTGAGGCTCAATGTCAAGCTCAAGAATTCGTCCGCTTCTTATTACCTTACCGTTTTTCTCAACGGTATAATAAAGGTCTATGTCGGTAAGCTTTTCAAAATATCTTCTGCTGTGAACTGTGAATTTGCCTGTTTTCGCGTCAAACCCGTCAACGCAAAGCGGCTTTATGGCCTGCTTATACTCAAGCAATCCCAGATGAGGACGTCTGTCGGGATACACAAGCCCGTCAATGCAGAAATTACTGTCGTGGGGTGTGTTTCCTAGATCTCCGCCATATATAAATTTCGGATCTGCGTATCTGTCGTCTCCCGTTGCTACCGAGTGGTCTGTAAACTCCCATACGCATCCGCCCATCAGAGCGTCATTATTGTAGATCAAATCCCAATAATCTTTAAGATCTCCGGGACCGTTTCCCATTGCGTGACTATACTCACAAAGATAAAGCGGTTTCGTGCAAAGAGGATTGTCAACATAAAATCTCTTCATGCTTTCGATACTCGGATACATACGGCTTTCAACGTCTATCACGGGGCTGTCAAAATATTTTTCCTCCCCGGCTTCAATACTCTTTTTGTAAGCATCGTACGAACGTCTTGAGATATCCTCACAGTGAACTATATTGCGGCTGTCACGGGAATGCAGATAATCCGACATAACAGCCTGATTTTTTCCGACACCCGATTCGTTTCCGAGAGACCACATAACGACACAAGCGTGGTTTTTATCCCTCTCGTACATAAGCTTTACTCTGTCAAGATACTGCTCTGTCCAATCGTCGCTGTTTGTGAGTCCGTCCCATCCCGCTTCGGCGTATCCTTGCATTCCGTGTGTCTCAAAGTCGGTCTCGTCGCACACGTAGAATCCGTACTTATCGCAAAGTCCGAGGAATCTCGGATCGTTCGGATAGTGTGAGGTACGAATTGAATTTATATTATGGCGCTTCATTATCATAAGATCGTTTATCATGTGATCCATAGGTGTTGCAGAGCCGAGCCACGGGTCACTGTCGTGTCTGTTCACTCCCTTGAGCTTGACCTTCTCACCGTTGACATAGAAGCATTTATTTTCCACCTTTACGCTGCGAAGTCCGACAAAAAAGCTGAAATGTTCTCCAAGCGCGCTTATATTCAAAGTATAAAGAGCCGGATATTCATCAGACCAGAGTTCCGGAGCTTCCACGCCAAGCTTTAACGCCTCTCCGCTTACTATCTCCTTTTCACCCGTTTCAAGCACCTTTCCGACAGGTGAAATCAGCTCGTACGATATGTCAGCCGCTCCGCAGCTGAATTTCAGCTCTGCTGAAATTTCCGCAGGCGCTCTTTCAATATCGGTCTTTATAAAAATATCCTTTAGATGCTCTTTTTCTCTGAAAAGCAAAAACACCTCTCTGAATATTCCCGAATAACGTATTTTATCCTGATCCTCAAGATAGGACGCCTCGCACCATTTAAGCACGAGAACTTTTATAGTATTTTCTCCTGCACGGAGATATTTTGTCACATCTATCTCGCTTGTCGAATGGCTTACCTGACTGTATGCCGCAAATTCATCGTTTACGTACAGATAGAAACAGGAATCAACACCTTCAAAGTTTATATATACGGTTTTATTTTTCAGCTTTTCCGCGTCAACGTAAAAGTTACGCATATAGAGTCCGCAAGGAATATCATCGGGAATAAAGGGCGGATCTGTAGGAAACGGATATCTTCTGTTTGTGTAGTGAGGCGTATCGTATCCTCTTCCGAGCATCATCTGCCAGCTCATAGGAACGGGAAGCTTATCCATACCGTCAGAGTTAAAGCCGACCGCCGTAAAATCGTCTATATTATTTACTGTCGGGTAGTATTTAAAGCTCCAATCTCCGCAAAGCGACACAAAAGCCGAGGACTTTGCCCTATTGTCGCTCATAGCCGCTTTCTTTGATTGATAAGGAATAAAATACGAACGAGGTTCTTCACAGCCTACGTGAAGAATGTCTATACGTCTGTGGTAATCGTAATTAAATCTCATTTTGCCTCCCGAATCTGCATGCTTTGCAAATGCAATAGGATATATAACTGTATTATTATAACACGTTACTAAGTTTTTTTCAATAACACATTTGATTACGTTGATAACATTTTTGCTTTTATTGTGACACATAAGGGAAAAATAAGCCTTTTTTACTTTACAAAAGAAATAAAATGTGGTACAATGTATACATTAATTATTCTTTGCAAGGAGGGCTTTACCAACGTGCGTCTGGACAAATTTTTAAGCATCACGGGAACCGCTACAAGAAGTGAAGCATCACGCGCCGTACGTTCGGGCAAAGTAACCGTAAACGGTCTCGGAGTAAAGAGAGCCGACGCAAAGATAGACCCCGAAAACGATACCGTATGCTTTGACGGTGTCAAAGTTGTTTACCGTGAATTTACCTATATAATGCTCAACAAGCCGTCAGGCTACGTCAGTGCGACCGACGACAAAAAACTACCGACCGTGCTTGAGCTGCTCCCCGACGAGCTTCGACGACTTGACCTTTTTCCCGCAGGCAGACTTGACCGTGACACAGTCGGTCTTATGCTTCTTACCGACGACGGAGTTCTCTCACATTTTCTGCTCTCACCTGTAAGTCACGTTCCGAAATCCTATAGATTCACCGCTCAGTCACTCCTTTCGGAATCAGACGTATCCGCTCTTGAATCGGGCGTCGATATAGGTGAGGATCATATCACAAAACCGTCGAGTCTTACTGTCGAAAGTGACGGAGCTTCGGGTGTCATCACCATTTCTGAGGGACGCTACCATCAGATAAAGCGTATGTTCGAGGCGGTCGGCAATAAGATAACCTCACTCGAACGAATTACCTTCGGACCTCTCACACTTGACCCGTCGCTGTCCCGCGGTGAGTGGAGATTTTTAACTCAAAACGAAATAACAGAGCTTCAAAAGCACAACAGAAATACAGGAGATAAATAATGACTATCAACGAAATTATCGCAAAAGAACTTAACATTTCGGTCTCACAGGTCGAAAAGACCGTCGCTCTTATCGACGAGGGCAACACCATTCCCTTCATCGCGCGTTACCGTAAGGAGGTCACGGGCTCGCTTGACGACACCGTACTCCGTACGCTTGAGGACAGACTTACCTACCTTCGCAATATCGAAAAGCGTCGCGAGGAGGTCAAGGGTCTCATCGACGCGCAGGGAAAGCTGACAGACGAGCTGGTTGCCGCTATCGACAACGCAGAGACGCTGACTGAGATAGACGACATATACCGTCCTTACAGACCCAAACGTAAAACACGTGCCTCTGTTGCGCGTGAGAAGGGTCTTGAGGGACTTGCAAAGCTTATAATGGAGCAACGCAAGGTTTACGAGCCCGCGCTTGAGGTTCAGGCGGAGGAATACGTAAACGAGGAAAAGGGCGTAAGCAATATCGAAGAGGCATTTGCGGGTGCGTGTGACATTATCGCGGAGGACGTGTCAGACAACGCAGAATACCGTAAGCAGCTTCGCGCTATCACATTTTCCAACGGCGTTCTCACGACCAAAGCTGCAAACGCGGAAGCTGAGTCGGTATATCAGATGTATTACGACTATGCAGAGCCCGTAAAAAAAGTTCCCGACCACAGAATACTTGCAATAAACCGAGGAGAAAAGGAAGAATTCTTAAAAGTATCTATCGAGCTTCCCGAAGAATTTGCACTCAATTATCTTTTCTCCGAGATTGTTGACCCGAACAAAAATCCCGCTACAAAATACGTCAGCGCCGCCGTTATCGACGGTTATGACCGTCTTATAAAGCCTTCTATCGAGCGTGAGATACGTAACGATATTTTCGACAGTGCAAGTGAGGGCGCAATAAAGCTCTTCTCGGACAATCTCTCGCATCTCATTATGCAGTCTCCTATCAAGGGCAAGACCGTTCTCGGATACGACCCCGGGTACCGTACGGGCTGTAAGCTTGCAGTCGTTGATAAGACCGGTAAGGTACTTGACACCGCCGTTATCTACCCCACAAAGCCGCAGGAGCGCATTGAGGAAAGCGGACGCGTTGTTACAAAGCTCATACGTAAGTACGGTGTAAATGTTATAGCAATCGGTAACGGAACGGCTTCCAAGGAAAGTGAAATTTTCATTGCAAATCTTCTGAAATCTATCCCCGAGGACGTCAAGTATATTATGGTCAGCGAGGCGGGCGCGTCGGTATATTCGGCATCCAAGCTCGGAGCTGAGGAATTCCCCGATTTCGACGTTACGCAGCGTTCAGCAGTATCTATAGCAAGACGACTTCAGGACCCTATGGCAGAGCTTGTAAAGATAGACCCGAAATCAATCGGTGTCGGTCAGTATCAGCACGACATGAAGCCCGCAAGACTTGACAGCGCACTCACGGGAGTCGTTGAGGACTGCGTCAACAGTGTCGGCGTTGACCTCAATACCGCATCTCATTCCCTGCTCTCCTACATTTCGGGAATAAACGCGACCACCGCAAAAAACATCGTAAAATACCGCGAAGAAAACGGAGAATTCACAAAACGCGCGCAGATTCTTAAAGTACCGAAAATAGGTGCTAAGGCGTTTGAGCAGTGCGCAGGCTTCCTCAGAGTCCCCGGTTCTGAAGAAATACTCGACAACACAGGCGTTCATCCCGAGTCCTATGCCGCTGCGCGTGCGCTTCTTTCAGAATTCGGATATACCGAGGACGACGTACGAAGCGGAAATCTCTCCGAACTTCGTAAAAAGGTTACTGCCAAGGGTACAAAGTCTGTCGCAGAAAAGCTCGAAATCGGTGAGCCGACCCTACTCGATATCATCGGTGAGCTTGAAAAGCCCGGACGCGATATCCGTGATTCCTTCGCCGCTCCAATTCTTCGCGACGATATTATGGATCTCTCCGACCTTAAACCCGATATGATACTCACGGGTACTGTACGTAACGTTATAGACTTCGGAGCGTTCGTCGATATAGCGGTTCATCAGGACGGTCTCGTTCACATTTCCGAGATGTCAAACAAATTTGTAAAGCATCCGTCCGAGGTGGTCTCTGTCGGTGATATAATTCAGGTTCGCGTACTGTCTGTTGACGAGAAGCGTAAGCGTATCGGGCTTTCTATGAAAGGTACTGACGGCAAGCCTCTCAACAAATCTTAATATATTAAAAAATATTTCCCTTGGAAAATGAACCGAATTTTAACATTCCGCTAATATGTTGTGCAATCTGCACAATAGAGGTAATGAAATTTTGGAGAAATAGGCTCTTCCATTTTTCGCGAAAATTTGGTACAATATTATAAGAAAAATTTATAGTGATTGGGCGAGGTATGCCCACTCGCAAGGAGGATATTTTAATGGCAAGCGTATCACTTAAGCACATTTATAAGAAATACCCCGGCGGTGTTACCGCGGTATCTGACTTCAACCTTGAGATCAAGGACAAGGAATTTCTCGTACTCGTCGGACCTTCCGGATGCGGAAAAACAACTACTCTCCGTATGGTTGCAGGTCTTGAAGAGATCTGCGAGGGTGAGCTTTTCATCGGCGACAGACTCGTAGACGACGTTGCTCCTAAGGACAGAAAGATAGCGATGGTTTTCCAGAACTACGCTCTTTACCCCCATATGACAGTTTTTGAGAACATGGCATTCGGTCTTAAGCTCAATAAGACTCCCAAGGAAGAGATCAAGCGCCGCGTTGAAGAGGCTGCACGTATTCTTGACATCTCCCACCTTCTCGACAGAAAGCCGAAGGCTCTCTCGGGTGGTCAGAAGCAGCGTGTTGCTCTCGGCCGTGCTATCGTTCGTAACCCCATGGTCTTCCTTCTTGACGAGCCGCTTTCAAACCTTGACGCTAAGCTCCGTGCATCGATGAGAACCGAGCTTACAAAGCTTCATGACAGAGTTCAGACCACATTTATTTACGTTACACATGACCAGACCGAGGCTATGACGATGGCTACGCGTATCGTCGTTATGAAGGACGGTCTTATTCAGCAGGTTGATACACCTCAGAAAATTTACGACTATCCTTGCAACCTCTTCGTTGCAGGATTTATTGGAACTCCTCAGATGAACTTCATCAATGCAGATCTTGAGAAGAAGGGTGACGACGTATACGTAAACTTTGAGGGTAACACCGTTAAGCTTCCCGCAGAGAAGGCAAACAACCCCGCTCTCCAGGAATACATCGGCAAGGAAGTTATCATCGGTCTCCGTCCCGAAGCACTCCATGACGAGCCTATGAACATAGCAGCTCTTGCTGACAGCACGATAGACGCTCACGTTGATGTAACCGAGCTTATGGGTGCTGAAATCTATCTGTATCTCACCGTTGGTGAGACCAGCCTTATCGCACGTGTTAACGCTCGTTCGACAAGCCGCGCAGGTGACGACATCAAGATCGCTCTTGACGTTTCCCGTCTCCACATCTTCGATAAGGACACAGAGCGTTGCATCTGCCATTAATCAATTAAAAACTAAAGGACTGTCTTTTGGCAGTCCTTTTTCATTGACAAAAGCATATCGGTATGATAAAATAATCGGTAGAAATAATATAAGGGAACCTCTGAATATTCAGCGTGTATCGAGCGGCAGCAGCTTTTTCTTCAGTCTAAACAAAATTTCGCGCACATAGCCATTCCTCTGTGAAGAAATTTTGTGACGAATGATGGAAAAGATGCCACCGATTCGATGCGCGAGGAATTTTTAGATGTTCCCATAAAAATCGGGGGGGTACAATGAAAACAAAGCTTTCTCCAAAATTCTGGTGTGCGCTGACCTTGTTCAGTCTTGTCGGTCAGATCGCGTGGGTAGTTGAAAATATGTATCTGAACGTTTTTATGTACAAAATGTTCAACGCATCAGCCGCCGACATTTCGCTTATGGTTGCCGCGAGTGCCGTTGCCGCAACACTTACCACGGTATTTATCGGTGCACTTTCCGATAGGATCGGTAAGCGTAAGCTCTTTATTTGCGGCGGTTATATCCTTTGGGGTATTTCAATTTTCTGTTTTATGTTTATACGAACAGATATTATAAACAAATTTATACCCGCGACTGTTTCGGCGGCTGCGGTCGGCTCGTCTCTCGTTATAGTTTTCGACTGCATTATGACATTCTTTGGCTCGTCTGCAAACGACGCCGCGTTCAATGCATGGCTGACCGACAGTGTTGACTCGAAAAACCGAGGCGCTGCCGAGGGAATCAACGCGATGATGCCGCTTGTCGCGATACTTGCCGTTTTCGGCGGATTTATGGCGTTTGACCTAAATCTTGCGTCGAGTTGGACTATTATCTTTGCTATAATCGGTGTTGGTGTTCTGCTTGTCGGTGTCGTCGGTATTTTTATAATAGACGACTCGCCCGTGTCACCGTCCGAGACTGGTTATTTTAGAAACGTAATACACGGATTTATGCCGTCAACAGTAAAACAAAATCCGATGCTTTACGTTTATCTGCTTTGCTTTATCGTTTTCAATATTTCGATACAGATATTTATGCCCTACCTCATACTTTATTACGAGGTATCGCTGAAAATGACGAATTACGTGTTCGTCATGGCTCCTGCTATCATAATCGCGTCGGTCGTAACTGCTTTTTGGGGCAAGGTATATGACAAAAAAGGCTTTACTCTTTCGTCATCCCTCTCGCTGATATGGCTCTGTCTCGGTTACGTTGTGCTTTATTTCTTCAAATCGACAGTACCTGTGTTTATCGGCTCGCTTCTTATGATGTGCGGTTATCTTGCGGGAATGGCGGTGTTCGGCGCGAAAATACGTGGTCTTATCCCCACAGGCAAGGCGGGAATGTTCCAAGGTGTCAGAATTTTTTCTCAGGTGCTGATTCCCGGTGTTGTCGGTCCTTTTATAGGCAAAACGGTACTGAACGGTGCCGAAATGATAGAAAACAACGACGGTACGAAATCATTTGTTCCGAATGAAAATATCTTCCTTGCCGCACTGATAGCCGCGATAATTGCCGCTATCGTAATGTTTATCGCGATAAAAAGCCAAAAGCCGAGTCTTAGAAAGGACCTAAAAACACCGTTTGAAGACGATACCTCGTCATCGTGGGAGAAGGAATACCCCCGTCCGTCGATGAAGCGTGACTCTTATATATCTCTCTGCGGCGAGTGGTCTTTATCTGTAAAAAGTAAAAAAGGGACGGAAACCGAGCTTGGAAGTATAAAAGTCCCCTTTCCACCCGAATCACGCCTTTCGGATATAGAGCGCGAATTCAAAAAAGGCGAAAAATACATCTACAGAAAAGCTTTCACTCTTCCCGAAAAATTCAACATGGGAAAGGTTCTTGTTAAATTCGGTGCGGTCGATCAGATCTGTGAGCTTTATATCAACGGTACACGCATCGGTGAGCATATCGGAGGGTATCTTCCCTTCTCTTTTGACATTACCGAGGCACTCAGCGACGGCGAAAATCTCATTGAGCTTCACGTGACCGACGAGCTTGATACCGACCTTGCATATGGCAAGCAGCGCAAAAAGCGCGGCGGCATGTGGTACACTCCCATAAGCGGTATCTGGCAGCCCGTGTGGCTTGAAAGTGTACCCGAAAATTATATTTCGTCGCTCAAAATTTCTTCGTCTATGAAGTCGGTCACTATTGAAAGTGTCGGCGGTCTGTCTCATAAATATCTTAAAATACTGGCCGACAGCGGTATCGTTGATATCGAATACGACGGAGATAGCTTCACATACGCCCCCGACGAACCCAAGCTCTGGTCGCCTGATTCACCGTATCTTTACAGCTTCACCCTCTCAGACGGTGTTGACACAGTTGCGTCATATTTTGCACTTCGTGAGGTATCAATTAAAAAGCACAACGAAAAGCCCTGCATTTGTCTGAACGGCGAACCGATATTTTGTCACGGTCTGCTTGATCAAGGCTATTTCAGTGACGGAATTTATCTTCCCGCGACACCAAACGGCTACCTTTTTGACATTCTCAAAATGAAAGAGCTCGGCTTCAATATGCTTCGCAAGCACATTAAGATCGAGCCCGAGCTGTTCTACTATTACTGTGATACGAACGGTATGCTTGTATTTCAGGATCTAGTTAACAGCGGAAAATACAGTTTTCTCATTGACACAGCTCTGCCCACGGCGGGCATAAAAAAAGGCATCACACACAAGGCATCGAAAAAGCGAAAAGAATCGTTTGAGAGCGATGCAAAGGAAACTTTGAATTTACTTTATAACCATCCGTCCGTAATTTATTACACGATATTCAACGAAGGCTGGGGACAGTACGATGCCGACCGCATCTACACGGAGCTTAAATCGATCGATCCGTCAAGAATATTCGACTCTACTTCGGGTTGGTTTACCGAAAAGAAGAGTGACGTCAAGAGCGAACATATCTATTTCAAAAAGCTGGATCTTGATAAAGATGCGTCACGTCCTCTCGTTCTCTCTGAATTTGGCGGATATTCCTGCAAGATAGACGGTCATTCGTTTAACCTCGACAAGACCTACGGCTACAGCTTCTACAAGACTGCTGCCGAATTTGAAGCCGCACTCGAAAAGCTTTATCTTGACGAGGTAATTCCCATGATAGACCGCGGACTTTGCGCCACCGTCTTAACTCAGGTCAGCGACGTCGAGGACGAAACGAACGGACTTGTCACCTATGACCGTCAGATAATTAAAGTAAGTCCCGAAAAAATAAGAGAGATATCTTCTGCTTTGTTTAATAGATTCAACGAGATATTATAACGTGGGCTTTGCCCACACCCACTTAAGAAACTTTTTCGAAAAAAGTTTCTTAAGAATCTTCAAAAACTTTCAAGCAAAAATATATTTTAAAATTTTATTTATCTTTCAACGCTTGACCGTGTCAAGCGTTGATTTTTTATGTGGTACTTTCTGCGGCAGGGCTGAAGGTCTTTCTTAAAGTGAAGAACGGTTTCGGCACCCTGCCTTGTCGCTACCGCAGTCGCGGCTCGTGTGTTGCCATACGGACACACTCACTACGCGACATGACAAAGTTATAACAAGCAAAAAAGCTATCCTTGAAAAAGGATAGCTTTTTGTTTTTATATTCTACTTACTGTGCTGCGTCAACGATTGCCGCGAACTTTGTGGCTACGAGAGATGCTCCGCCGATAAGTCCGCCGTCTACGTCGGGCTTTGCGAGAAGCTCTGCCGCATTTGCGTCGTTCATCGAGCCGCCGTACTGGATGGTAAGTCCTTCAGCTGCTGCCTCACCGTAAAGGTCTGCAACTACACGACGGATAACTGCGCATGTCTCCTCTGCCTGCTCGGGAGTTGCTGTAAGTCCTGTACCGATAGCCCATACAGGCTCGTATGCGATGATAATATTCTTAAGCTCCTCTGCGCTGATGTCAGCAAGGTCAAGCTTTGTCTGCATTGCAACTACCTCGTCGGTAATTCCCGCAAGTCTCTGCTCCTTGACTTCACCAAGGCAGAGTATGACCTTCATTCCCGCGGCAAGCGCTGCCTTTGTGCGAAGGTTTACTGTGTAGTCGGTCTCTGCGAAGTACTGACGTCTTTCGCTGTGACCTACGATAACGTACTCAACACCGATCTCCTTAAGCATTGTTGCAGAGACCTCGCCGGTGTATGCGCCTTTTTCTGCAAAGTGAACGTTCTCTGCACCGATCTTGATGTTAGAGCCCTTTGCCGCTTCCATTGCTGCTGCAATGGTTACGTAAGGCGCGCAGAAAATAATGTCGCAATTATCTTTACCTGCAACGAGGGGCTTTACCTCGTTTATAAACTTGGTTGCCTCTGCGGGTGTAAAGTTCATTTTCCAGTTACCTGCGATAACTGTTCTTCTTTTTGCTGTATTCATTGTCCTTAAGATCCTTTCGCTGATTATTTGTCAAGAAGACAAGCTATTCCGGGAAGCTCCTTGCCCTCGAGGAATTCAAGAGATGCACCGCCGCCTGTGGAGATATGTGTCATCTTAGGTCCGAAGCCGAGACGCTCAACCGCCTCTGCACTGTCGCCACCGCCGATGATCGAAACAGCGCCGGAGTTTGCAACTGCTGCCGCAACTGCCTCTGTTCCTGCTGCAAAGTTCTTCCACTCGGAAACGCCCATAGGTCCGTTCCATACTACGGTGCCTGCACCCTCAAGTGCCTTTGTGTAAAGCTCACGGGTCTTAGGTCCGATGTCAAGTCCCATCCAATCTGACGGGATAGCTGTAGAATCAACAGTCTTGAATTCTGTGTTTTCATCGTATTCCTTGCCGAGTACGTTATCAATGGGAAGAAGGAACTTAACGCCCTTTGCCTCTGCCTTTGCCATCATTTCCTTTGCAAGATCAAGCTTATCGTTCTCGCAGATGGACGTTCCTATTTCGTAGCCCTTCGCCTTGAAGAAGGTGTATGCCATACCGCCGCCGATGATAAGTGTGTCAACCTTGTCGATGAGGTTGTTGATAACACCGATCTTATCCGAGACCTTTGCTCCGCCGAGAATTG
Organism: Eubacteriales bacterium; assembly: GCA_045589735.1. GTDB lineage: Bacteria > Bacillota > Clostridia > Oscillospirales > CAG-272 > RGIG3994. Next base: position 17,996 of record JAZNPQ010000061.1, read on the forward strand.
CAACGAAGGGTCTTGCGGGGTCTGCAAGTGCCTTACCCATAACGGAAATTTCCTTCTGAATGAGGTATCCGCAAACTGCGGGAAGGTAATCTGCTACGCCTGCTGTGGATGCGTGTGCTCTGTGAACTGCACCGAAAGCGTCGGATACGTAGATCTCACCGAGAGAAGCGAGTTCTTTTGCGTACTCGGGATCATTCTTTTCCTCGCGCTTATCAAAACGTGTGTTCTCTATAAGCATTACCTCACCGTTCTTAAGAGCGGCAGCCTTTGCCTTTGCATCCTCACCGATAGTATCTGCTGCAAGCGGAACCTCAACTCCGAGAAGCTCGGAAAGTCTCTTTGCAACGGGAGCGAGAGAATACTTGGGGTTGATCTCACCCTTCGGCTTACCCATGTGAGAGCAAAGAACGACCTTTGCGCCCTTGTCCATAAGGTACTTGATTGTAGGAATAGCGCCTACGATTCTCTTATCACTTGTGATAACGCCGTCCTTGATCGGAACGTTGAAATCGCAACGGACGAGAACTCTTTTACCGGATACTTCAATATCCTCAATGTTTTTCTTGTTGTAGTTCATGTCTATGTTTCCTTTCAAAAATTATTCCTTGTATAATATACCACATTTTTCATAATTTATCAAGAGATATACGTCAAAAAATTATCATTTACCAAAACTTTTTTCATTTTTATGGAAAATAATACTCGGTCTGTCTCATTTTTGACGAAACAGACCGAGTTTTAGACGCACGGGAGTCGAACAAAATCGGTTTTATCGGGCAGATTTTCCCGATAACTTCAGTTCTTTTCTTGGTAATATGTCTATATAAACTGCAAAAAGAACTTTGTTCTCAAAAAAATCTGCTCCGTCAAAACTGCTCGCACCTCACGGCGAATTAATTTTTGATGGATTTTGGTGGGATTTAATGAAGTAAGGTGTGTACCTTGCGAGTTAAAGCATGCCGAAAGACACGAAAATTAATCGCCGTGGGCGATTTCAGTTCGACTCTCGTGCGGCTTCTTTATCCTTTAATTTGTGTTCTCTTAAATCTGATTATTGTGAGCCATACCATCAACGCAATAAATACTGCATGGTAGGCGACTCCAAGCCAAATGTTTAATTTCCAGAAGCTTGTAAGTCCTGCAAATCCGTCGTAAAGCGTGCTTGCCGTCATGCTTATATAAGGTATCGGAGAATATATCAGCCAGCCGAAGCTTCCCGGCAACAGCTGCATAAGAGCAATTCCTATACCAAGTATTGCCGACGAGATGGCAAACTTTATGACTATCGGAAGTGTTATTGCATTTCCCGTCTTTTTCGTCAGCGAAGCTATCAGCGCAGTAAGCGCCATATCGGCAAATACTGTCAGCATAGCGACAGCAACTCTACCGAGCGTTATAAGAAACGCGGGTATCTTTACGGGTGCGTCTCCTATATTTATCACGTCAAAGAAGCTTCCCGAGCCGTATATTAAAAGATTTTCTATTGAAACGAGGAAAAGACTTGAGACGGTCAACGCGGTAAGTATCACCGCCGCCGAGACAAGCTTTGACGCAATTATCTGCGTACGGCTTCTCGGTCTTATGAGGAGCAGTCTTATTGTTCCCTTTGCGAATTCTCCCGCTATCATAGATGCGACGATAACCATCATGACTATCCCGAAATCTGATATCATCGATTCCATTATCGCGGCGGTCTCGGAGTTTACGTTCGCCGAATATATGTCTATATCGTTTTCGATAGCATACACACACTTATTGAATTCTTTTCTGAAAAAATTCACGTCGCCTTCACAGTTCTTTACGTAATCGTCGTAAGGAAGCGCGGAAGTCCACGAGTACATTTCATCATACTCGTCCTCAGAAAGAGGGAAGCTCGACTTCATATCATACGCATGTTGGCTCATATTTTCTTTCATAAGCTTATATTCCCAGCTATCGGGACCCGATCCGCGTTCATCAATGGTTTTGAGACATTCAAGCTCTGTTTCGGCAATATCGAGATTCAGACGGGCGAGCACGACTGCTCTTTCATTTTCATCAGTTGATGATGCCTTGTAGTTACGTTCCGCAGTTTCCACCACTGCATTAAGCATTGATATTTCTTTTGCTTTTGACTCTATAGCAGCAGGAATAAACTGACTTTCGGACATAAGTATCTGTTTTTCGAGGGCGAGTCTTTTCTGATTTGTTTCGATGTAAAGCGTTTTGGCTTCGCTTTTATCATTGAGAGACAACCCAAACCAACTTACCACATCGTCTGCGCTGTACCTGCCATTTGCCACAAGCTCATAGCCGCGTTCGAGAACGTACAGCTCCGAATACTGATAAGAAAAATTCTCAAACTGCCAGCCCTCTACGATATCGTTATCTATAAAGAACTTGTACGCTTCGGTATAAGCATTAAAGTATTCATATTCAACACCGTCGGCTTCATCAGCCCACTCTTTATAGCTCTCGTATTCATCCTCTGCGTTAAACGAGAGAAAATCGGAAGAAAATACAAGCCCCAAAATTGGCGACAGCAAGGTAAGACCGAGCATAATGAAAATTACAACTCTGTAGCCCGTCTGCTTCCATATCTTTATTATCTCATTGAGCACAAGATTCATAAAAGCCTTCATTTTGCGTCACCCCCGTCCTGTTTCTCGTCTTTGGTGTCGCTCGGCTCGGCGAATGGCTGCTTATTTGCCGTTTTCCCCGTCGTTATTTCAACGAATGCGTCCTCAAGAGAATGCTTTACGGGAGACGCCGAGGCTATAAGGACGTCTGCCATAACAAGCAGCTTGACGCTTGCGTTAAGTCCCGATCCGCCTGCGTCGAGGTCTGCCGTCACGGTGAATTTATTTCCGTTAAGCTTGTAAGTATTTCCTTCAACACCGTCAAGCACGCTTTTTGCCGCTTCGACCGATTCCGTCTCAACGGTTATCTCAAACTGCTCGACGTTTCCGGGACTTGAGGCTCTGACATCATTCATCGATTTGACCGCAATAACGCTTCCTCTGTCTATAACGGCAAATCTGTCGCAAATAAGATCAAGCTCGGCAAGCTGGTGGCTCGAAATAAATACCGCAGTTCCCTCTTCGCGAGAGACCTTAAGCAAAATATCTCGAAGCTCCTTTATACCTATAGGGTCAAGTCCGTTCGTTGGTTCATCTAGTATAAGAAGTCTCGGCTTATTTATAAGCGCCTGTGCAACGCCGAGTCTCTGTCTCATTCCGAGAGAATATTTACTTACTTTATCTTTTATTCTGTCTGTAAGACCTACGAGAGACACGACCTCATCGACGCGGCTTTTTGGAATATCATCGTGCATACGTACGACCTGCATAAGATTTTCGTATCCGCTGAGATATCCGTACAGCTCGGGATTTTCGATTATTCCTCCTACGTTTTCGACAGCTTTTTTAAAATCCGTCTTTATATCGTATCCGCATATTGAGACCTCGCCCGCTTCAAGCGATAAAAGTCCGAGCATAACCTTTATAGTCGTGGTTTTTCCCGAACCGTTAGGGCCTAAAAATCCAAATATTTCGCCCTCGTTTACTTCCACCGAAATATCGTTTAATATAAGCTTTGAACCGAGGTGTTTAGTCAAATGCGAAATTTTAAGTACAGTATTTCCCATTGCTCCTCCTGCTTTTTATTTTTGTGCTTTTATAATAGCATATTCTCGATTTTTTTGCAACAACCGATATTATTTTTCGTCATTTGAAACAGTCAAGACCTTGTTTTTTTGTTTATCCTGCCACTTTTTTAATTTATTGAGATATTTTTGCGATATTATTACACCGTCAGCTCCACGCACCGTAAAGATATCTTCATTTTCAAAAAATGCTTCTTTAGCACCTCGTTTTTTAACACAAGATAAGAAATGACAGTCAAAATATCCGTCAAGGCTCTCTTCTGCCGTTATATTCACTCGGTATTCGTAACCGAAAGCAAAGCGTTTTTTGGGGTCGGTATCGTTATCGTATTCCTCCGTAAGCTTCGGATACAGCTTTTCTTTTGCCCACGACAGACATTTTTCGCATATTTCCTCAAAAAAGCTCTCACATACGCCGATTGTCGGATAAGAAAGCTCACTTCTCAAAAGCAGTATTCCGTTATAACACATATTATCACGCTTTTTCCTTATTTCATATTTAATCATAAAATCACCGCCCTTCGTGTTTTATTTTATGATTGAAAATATTTTTGTAATACACCAAAAAAATCAAAAAACTCTCAAAATAATATTGACAAAATTACTTTTGAGGAGTATAATTGTATCGTACATAAATTATCTTTTGGGAGGAAATCAAAATGAAAAATGTACTTAGACTCACAACACTTGCACTCGTTCTCGTTATGATGCTCGCTTGTCTCGCATCCTGCTTCGGTGGACCTAACGCTGATCCTAAGAAGGCAGAAGAAGCCCTTGAGGATAATGACTACGTTGTTATTGTTGCTGATGATAAACTCTCTCTTGGTCTTATGGGTCTTAGCGAGGATATCGATAACCTTGAGTGTGTTATCACTGCTTACAACGAAGATGATGAAGACGATGCTATAATTATCTTCTACTTTGAAGATAAGGAAGATGCCGACGAAGCCTTCAAGTCCGATACACTTAAGGATATGGCAGAAGAGGCTGAGGAAGAAAGCGACGACATTGTGTTCAAGAAATCCGGTAAGATGGTATATATCGGCACAAAGAACGCTGTTAAGGCTGCAAGATAATCATTATTCGATTACATAAAAAACCTTTCGGAAAATTCCGAAAGGTATTTTGTTTGTATTAGTATTTTTTTAATAGTCCCGTCTGCCCTCGAGCGCTCTGAAAAGCGTTACCTCGTCGGCATATTCGAGGTCTCCCCCCACAGGCATTCCGTAGGCAAGTCTTGTAACCTTGACACCAAGCGTCTTTGCAAGCTTTGCAATATACATAGCCGTGGTTTCACCTTCAACCGTCGGGTTGGTTGCTATTATAAGCTCCTTTACCTCGTCGCCCGTGCCTATTCTTTCAATAAGCTCACGAATATAAAGCTTGTCCGGAGTTATTCCGTTTATCGGGGATATTTCGCCGTGAAGCACGTGGTACATTCCCTTGAACTCTCGAACCTTTTCAAAAGATACGACGTCCTTAGGGTCCTCCACTACACATATAACGCTTCGGTCGCGTGACAGGTCGGAGCATACATGGCACACATCCTTATCGGTCAGGTTTTTGCATATAGGACACAAATGTATTTTTTCCTTTGCGTCGGTAATAGCCTTTGCAAGTGCCGCTACCTCTTCATCAGAAAAATTTACAACGGCATACGCCATTCTCATTGCCGACTTACGTCCGACTCCCGGAAGTCTTCCAAAGCTTTCGGCAAGGTTCTGGAGTGATTCAATGTAATCCGCCATTTATCAGAACATTCCCGGGAAGCCGCCCATTCCGCCCGTAATCTTTGCCATTTCGGTCGAATTTGTGTCGTCTACCCTCTTTATACCTTCGTTTATCGCCGCTGTGATTATATCGGCAAGTGTTTCTACGTCGTCGGGGTCTACTATATCGGGAGCTATCTCGATGCCGAGAACCTCACGCTTGCCGTTTATTTTCAGCTTTACCATTCCGCCGCCTGCGGATATATCGTACTCACGGGAATCAAGATCCTCTTGAAGCGCCTCCATATCCTCCTGCATCTTCTGTGCCTGACGAAGCATTGCGTTCATATTCTGAGGACCGCCGCCCATTCCCTTCGGTATATTTGCTCTCATTGTTGTTTCCTCCGTTAATTTTCATAATTTTCAAGGAAATCGTCTATAACGCTGTCCTTGTATTCTTCCTCGGGTATCAGCTCAAAGCTGACCGCCGTTGGCTTACCAAGCTGTTTTGAAAGCAGCTCGGATACTCTCTTGGAATTATCGTGTTTATCTGCTCTTTCGAGCATAAAATCACTTTCAAAAACTATTACCGCATTTCCGTTTTCATCGGTAAATGCTTTCGTAGAATTTACGTCCATCCACAAAAGAAAGTCGTTTACAGCCATTTCCTCAAGTACCTCCACCCAGCATCTGAGCGGTCTTAACGTTCTTATCGTTTTAGGTGTGTTTTCGTTTTTTGGCGTAATTTTCGGCTTTTCTTCTACCCTTTCGGGTTCTTTCGCCTCAGGCTCAAGCTTTGTTTCTTTTGTCGGCTCTGTTATTTTCTCTTTTTTGATTTCCCTTTCGGGCTTTTCTTCCTTTTTGGGCTTGACCGGTTCGGTTGCCGTTTGTGCAGGAACAGCTCCGTTAAGAGTTATGTTCATAAGACTGTCTTCAAGCTTTGAAATTCTCGAAAGAAGTGAATCGTTACGCTCGTCAAGGCGCTCGTCACACATTTTTATGAGCGTCATCTCGGCAGTCATTCTTGCCGTTGCCGCAGACCTTCCTATCTTAAGGAGTGCGTCGTCAAGCATTCTGCAATGCCACAGCAGAGTTTCCTTGGTAAAGCACGCCGCAATATCCGACATTCTCTCGGTTTCGGAATCTGTGAGGTCGAGATATTTCGCGGCGGTCGGTGTGGTTTTGAATACGAGCATATCACGCCAAAAGGATATCATATCCTGCCAGAACACCTTTATATCCTTTGACGACACGACAAGCTCTGAAATCTCGTCAAGTATCGTATCGTAATTTTTCCTCGCAACCGCTTCGGCAACTCTCGCCGTTCTCTCCCGTCCCGTGCTTCCGACGGTATCGTTTACAAGCTCCTCGGTTATCTCGCGGTCGCCTCCCGAGCAAAGCTCAAGCAGACTGATAGCGTCTCTCATACCGCCCTGTGACAGTCTCGCTATGAGATGCGACGCATCCTTTGTCAGCTTGATACCCTCTTCCTTTGCGATAAGCTCTATTCTTGCCGAAAGGTTCTCGGTAGATATACGTCTGAACTCAAATCTCTGACATCTTGAGATTATCGTCGCGGGCAGCTTATGCTGTTCTGTCGTGGCAAGTATAAATATAACGTACGACGGAGGCTCTTCGAGCGTTTTGAGCAGTGCATTAAATGCGCTTTGCGACAGCATATGGACCTCGTCCACTATGTAGACCTTATATTTGAGCATAGACGGAGCAAATACTACCTCGTCGCGTATATCTCTTATATTTTCAACGCCGTTGTTCGATGCCGCGTCCATTTCAAGCACGTCTGTCGCGCTTCCCGCCTCTATCGCGCGGCAGGAATCACAAACACCGCAGGGCTCGCCGTTCTGTGGGTTTTCACAGTTTACAGCCTTTGCAAGTATCTTTGCGCAGGTGGTTTTTCCGACACCTCTTGAACCGCAAAAAAGGTAAGCATGACTGAGCTTACCGTTTCCGACTTCGTATTTAAGCACAGAGGTGATATGCTCCTGTCCGTATACGTCGTCAAAGACACGAGGACGCCATTTTCTGTATAATGCCTGATGCATAAGCCACCTCCGTAAATCAGAATGAGACCATACACCAAAAAATCGAACTCCGTTCCTGCGCGATTACCGAATCCTTCACTCGGAGCAGGCGCCCCCACGGCACACCGAGTATGCCGCTTAATGCTGCTCGGTTCCCCGCCTGACATGGTTCACAGCGCTCGATTGCGCGGGACCCACTCTTCAACGTGTCAAACGCGGCTCTATCACAGAAATGTTGCCCTCAGAATTGGGATTAACCCCTGCTATAGCGGATTTCAGGTACAAGGTTCCGCTACCTCCCCGGTTAGTATGGCCTCACGGTATATTATAACAGATTATCTCGTGTTTTGCAATAGTATTTTAAAAAATTGATTTACAAAAAGTTATTGACATATCTTTCTGCGTGTGGTACAATGTTTCTCGTTGTTTTATTTTATTATATAATGACTATTACTATAGAAAGGTATACGCGCGCGTAGATATAGTGCAGTAGGTTATGAATTCGGCATCAGCTCCGCACAGACATACTCATAATTTTTCGGAAATCATCCACATAACGGCAGAATTTTTAAAATCAAATATCGTTCTCGTTATTGCCGCAGCTCTCGCGTTTGCAACATCAATTATAATTCCGCCCGACACCGAATATCTCGGTTATTTTGATTTCAGGACACTCACCTGTCTTTTCTGTACACTTGCCGTTATATGCGCTCTTAAGGGCATCGGATTCTTTTCTTTCCTTGCGAAAAAGATAGTAGTCGGCACAGGGAATCTGCGTATGGCAGTCCTGTCTCTTGTCTACATAACCTTTATAGGCTCTATGCTTATAGCCAACGATATGGCGCTTCTCACCTTTCTGCCTCTCGGATTTTTCGTGCTTGAAGCGACGGGACGAAAGGAATATATGGCGTTCACTTTTATTATGCAAAATATCGCCGCAAACCTCGGCGGTATGCTTACCCCCTTCGGCAATCCGCAAAATCTCTTCCTTTACAGCCGATTCGAGATACCGACGGGACAGTTTATGCTCACAATGCTCCCACCGTTTCTTATCTCGGTCGCGCTTATTACCCTCTCGTGCATCATTTTCGTAAAGCCGCTTAAGCTCTCGCTTGAAAACAACGACGAGAATAAGCTCCCGATAGCAAGGACCGTGATTTATCTAATTTTGTTCGCTTTTTCTATTTTCATTGTTTTCAGAGTTATACCCTACGTTACTGGACTCATAATAATTCCCATCGCCCTGCTTTTCCTTGACAAAAAGGCTCTGCTCCGTGTTGACTACGGTCTGCTTCTCACTTTTGTCTGCTTTTTCATTTTTGCGGGAAACATGGGAAGGATCGGCGCCGTACGTGACCTGTTCTCTTCTCTCCTTGAAAAGAACACTCTTCTTGTTAGCACGCTTTCGTGTCAGGTCATAAGCAACGTGCCGACGTCAATACTTATGTCGCAGTTTACGTCAAATTGGCGTGAGCTTCTTATCGGTGTTAATATAGGCGGAGCGGGCACGCTTATAGCCTCTCTTGCAAGTCTTATAACCTTCAAGGAATATTCGCACCACGAGCCGAAAAAGATTGGTTTCTATATTTTCTTGTTTTCGGTTATAAATTTTGCGTTTCTCGGAATATTGCTTCTTGCCGAAGGCTTTATTCTTTGATATAGCGCAACGTTAACATATTATTTACAATTAGTTTGGTTTAAATTTTATCGCTTTACTTGACTAAAGCGATAAAGTGTGCTATAATTTGGCATATTCGTTTTTATCGTTTTAAGAAATTATTTGGAGTAAATTTATGAACACACAGACAAAAGCCGCAACTCCCGCGGAAAAAATAATACTTAAGTGCCGTGAGCTGTACGGTAAATACGGCTACCGACATTTTCTTATGAGCAAATTCGAGGATTACGACCTTTACGCCGACAACCGTAGCTTTCTTCGTTCGGACAGCGTTCTGACGTTTACCGACAGAAGCGGACGCCTTAAAGCTCTCAAGCCCGACGTAACACTGTCAATAGTCAAGAATCTCGGTGAGGATGAAACTCTTCCCGTTAAAGTCTTTTATAATGAAAACGTGTACAGACCAGCCGACGGGGGCAAGGAATTCTCCGAAATAATGCAGCTCGGGCTTGAATCTATAGGTACAGATGACCTTTATTCAGCAGCAGAGGTCATTATGCTTGCCGAAAAATCACTTTCCGAGATAAGCAATTCTCACATTCTTGACATTTCACATATCGGTCTGCTATCCGAGCTTATATCCGACACCGAGCTTGACGGCTCGGCAAAAACAGCACTGACCGACGCCATAAGACGCAAAAGCAGCTCGGCTATAAAGAATGCAGTTTCGGACACAGAACTTGCAGACAAGCTTTGCCGTCTCACCTCCGAGTATACCACGCTCAAACAAGCTCTCCCCCTCATATCCGAGCTTGTTCCCGAAAGTGACGCTCTCACGGAGCTTCAAGGAATTTGCGATATACTTGACGTTTCGGGTCTTTCTGAAAACGTATACTTTGATTTTTCACTTCTCGGAGACCTCAGCTACTACAACGGCATTATTTTCCAAGGCTTTGTTGACGGCGCACCGTCCGCTGTGCTTTCGGGAGGTCGCTACGACCCGCTTCTTAGGCGCTTCGGTCGTAACTGCGGCGCTTGCGGATTTGCCATATATCTTGACAGACTTACAGCCCTTGAAGCAAGGTCTCACGCAAACGACGCCGATATTCTCCTGCTCTACGGTGAGAACGACAGTCCGTTGTATATTGCAAAGGCGGTGTCAATACTTATATCGGACGGCAACACCGTTCTTACGGCAAAGGCACAGCCCGACGGTATGAGATTCGGTAAGATAATCAACATAAGCGAGGTCACATTATGATAAACGTTGCACTTCCTAAGGGCAGACTCGGCGAGACCGTCCTTGATTTTTTTGAAAAAGCCGGTTACGTTTGCCCCGAAATACATACTCCTTCCAGAAAGCTCGTTTTCGAAGCCGACGGCGTGAGATATTTTTATGTCAAGCCCTCCGACGTATCTATTTACGTTGAGCGCGGCGTTGCCGACATCGGCGTTGCGGGCAGTGATATCCTGCTTGAATACGAGCCCGACGTATATGAGCTTCTCGATCTCGGAGTCGGTAAATGCCGTATGTGCGTTGCCTCCGCGAAGGAATTTGAGGACGACAGGTCAAGACCGCTCAAGGTTGCAACAAAATTCCCAAACATTGCAAGTAAATACTATTCGAGTATCAGCCGTTCTATCGACATAATAAAGCTTCACGGCTCAATAGAGCTCGCTCCCATCCTCGGACTTTCCGACGTTATCGTCGATATAGTTGAAACAGGCTCTACGCTCCGAGAAAACGGTCTTGAGGTTAAGCATTCGATAGTTCCGATAAGCGCACAGCTCATTGCAAACAAGGCAAGCTATAAATTCAAGCGCGACGAGCTTTCGTCTCTTATGGAAAAGATACAAAAGGTCAAGGGCGAATAATTTTCGCAAAAATCACAAAGCAGAAGGTCAAACAGATATGATTAAAATTTACGATTACAAAACAATGTCCGATAACGACATTTTCTCACGTGAGATAACAGCCTCAGGCGTTGAGCAGATAGTTTCAAATATTATAGCAACTGTAAGATCGTCGGGTGATACGGCTCTCTATGCTTATACGGAAAGATTTGACGGTGTCGCACTTTCATCTCTTGAAGTAACAAAGGAAGAAATAGATAAGGCTTTTGAGTCGGTCGATCCCGAATTCATCAAAATAATAAAAAAATCGGCGGCAAACATCAAGGCTTTTCACAAAAAACAGATCCGTCGCGGATTTAAAATGAAGAAATCGGACGGTATCGTTCTCGGTCAGAAGGTAACCCCGCTTGAAAAAGCGGGTATATACGTTCCCGGCGGTACTGCCGCATATCCCTCAACTGTTCTTATGGACTGTATTCCCGCAAAGCTTGCCGGAGTTAAAGAGGTCATTATGGTAACGCCTCCGTCAAAGGACGGAAGCGTCAATCCCGCAATACTCGCCGCCGCAAAGATAGCAGAGGTTGACCGAATTTTCAAGATTGGTGGCGCTCAGGCTGTTGCAGCTCTTGCATACGGTACGGAATCCGTTCCATCGGTAGATAAGATCGTCGGTCCCGGAAACGCGTTCGTTGCCGAGGCAAAGCGTCAGGTCTTCGGAAAGGTCGCTATCGATATGATCGCAGGTCCGTCCGAGATACTCGTTATTGCTGACGGCAAGAGCAATCCCACATGGGTCTCAGCAGATCTGCTATCTCAAGCAGAGCACGACAAAATGGCAAGTGCCGTGCTTGTTACCGACAGTATAGATCTTGCAAAAGCGGTTCAGGCAGAGCTTGAAACACAGATCGATGCCCTTCCGCGCCGTGAGATTGCAAGAACCTCTATTGACGGAAACGGTAAGATAATCATCGCAGAAAGCATTGACGAAGCCGTTGACATAGCTAACCGCATAGCTCCCGAGCATCTTGAGGTCTGTGTTGACGATCCCTTTAAATATCTTGACCGTATACAGAATGCGGGCTCCGTATTTCTTGGCAGATACTGTCCCGAATCTCTCGGAGATTACTACGCAGGACCGAACCACACACTTCCCACAAACGGTACCGCACGTTTTTCAAGTCCCCTCTCGGTTGACGATTTCGTTAAAAAGACCGCGTTTTCCTACTATGAACGTTCGTCTCTTGAAAAAGCCTACAAGGACATCGCCGTATTTGCGAGAAAAGAAGGACTTGAAGCCCACGCAAGAGCGGCTGAAACGAGGTTCAATACCAAATGAGCAGATTTATCTCTCCGCGTTTCGATTCGCTTCGTGAATACGTTCCGGGCGAGCAACCTAAGGAGCGCAAATATATAAAGCTCAACACCAACGAGTCTCCGTATCCGCCCTCTCCCGCAACAGTCGCGGCGGCACAGTCTGCTGCACTCGGATGCAATCTTTATTCCGACCCAACACTTATGTCAGTACGTTCGCGTATTGCAAAGCTATATGGAGTTGAGAGTGAAAACGTAACAGTTACCAATGGATCTGACGAAACTCTGTCATTTGCTTTTATGGCGTACTGTGACAAAAACACAGGCGCGGCATTTCCCGACATAAGCTACGGATTTTATCCGGTTTTCGGAAAGCTCTACGCTCTCGATTGCAAAAGAATTGCGCTTAAAGACAATTTTTCGATAAATATTTCCGATTATTTCGGTCTCGGACGCACAATTTTTATTGCAAATCCTAACGCGCCCACGGGACTCACTCTCTCGCTTTCCGAAATTGAAGAAATACTCAAAAGAAATCCCGACAATATAGTCGTTATTGACGAAGCATATGTTGATTTCGGTGCCGAAAGTGCGGTTCCGCTTACAAAAAAATACGAAAATCTCCTGGTGGTCGGTACTTTTTCCAAGTCACGATCGCTTGCAGGTGCTCGCGTGGGATTCGGTATCGCGTCAACGGAAATTATAAAAGACCTTGACAAGCTTCGTAACTCTACAAATCCCTATAACGTAAACTCTATGTCTCTCGCAGCGGCTGCGGCCGCCCTTGATGATAACGAATACTACGTTTCAAACTGCAAAAGAATACAGGCAAGCAGAAAGGTCATGTCGGACGGTCTCAAGGCTCTCGGATTTGAGCTGACCGATTCAAAGGCAAATTTCGTGTTCGCAAAGCACGAAAAGATCGGCGGCAAGGAGCTTTATCTTAAACTTCGCGAAGAAGGTGTTCTCGTTCGCCATTTCGATTCCGACAGAATTTCGGAGTATAACCGTATTACAGTAGGCTCCGAGAGTGAAGTCTCTGCTCTGCTCTCCGCCTGCGAAAAAATACTGAAAGGAACTAACTGATATGAGATGTTCTGATATAGTTCGTACAACCAAAGAAACCGACATAAAGCTTTCCTTAAACCTCGACGGGAAAGGAAATTCCTCTATTGACACCGGTTGCGGATTCCTTGATCATATGCTGACGCTTCTCTCAAAGCACGGCAGATTTGATCTTGATGTCACCTGCAAGGGAGACACGGAGGTGGACTATCACCACACTGCAGAGGATATCGGCATCTGTCTCGGTATGGCTTTCTCCGAGGCTCTCGGCGACTGTCGCGGTATCGTTCGATACGGTGACATAGCTCTTCCCATGGATGAGGCTCTCATACTTGCGGCAACAGATATTTCAGGACGCGCTCATCTCGGATACGATCTGACCCTCACTCGCAGAAAGGTCGGAGATTTTGATACCGAGCTTGCCGAAGAGTTCTGGCTCGGATTTGTTCGCAATGCAAAAATAACGCTCCACATAAAGCAGCTTGCCGGAAAAAACACTCATCACATTCTTGAGGGCAGCTTCAAGGCGGTAGCACGTGCACTTCGCGCGGCTGTTGCGATGGATCCCGACGCTAAAGGTGAGATCCCGTCGTCAAAGGGTGTATTATGACGGTTATAGTTGATTACGGTGTCGGAAATCTTTTTTCGCTAAAAAGCTCTCTCTCCGCTCTCGGTGAAACGGTCGAGGTTACGGGAGACCGCGATAAAATACTTTCCGCAGAAAGAATAATACTCCCCGGGGTCGGCGCATTCGAGGATGCGGCACGAAAGCTCCGCGATAGCGGTCTCGATCAGGCGGTCATCTCTGCCGCAAAAAAAGGAACTCCCCTGCTCGGTATCTGTCTCGGTATGCAGATGCTTTTTGAGAAAAGCTTCGAATTCGGTGAACATGAAGGACTTGGACTCATCCCCGGAAGCGTTCGCCCTTTTGCTCCGCTTGTCGGAGAGCTTAAGGTTCCGCAGATAGGTTGGAACCGTCTCGTTTTCCCCGAAAACAAACCGAAAAGTCAGCTTTTCAAGTATATAAACGAAGGCGATCACGTTTATTTCGTTCATTCGTACGCCGCGATGGACTGTGACAGCTACGTTTCATCACGCACCGAATACGGCGTTATGCTGACGGCATCGGCTGAGAACGGTAACGTTTTCGGTACTCAGTTTCATCCCGAAAAGAGCGGCAAGGTCGGTCTTGCCATACTCAAAGCATTCATTGAAATGAACTAAAAAGGATAATACATATATGATAATTTTTCCCGCAACAGATATAATCGGAGGTAAGGCTGTCCGACTTACACGCGGAGATTATGCACAGATGACGGTTTATGCAGACGATCCGCTCAATATTGCTAAAATTTTCAAGGACAGCGGCGCTGAATATCTTCACGCAGTCGACCTTGAGGGCGCACGTGACGGCGGAACTCCCAATTTTGATACCGTCAAGCGTCTTATAGATAACAGCGGTCTTAAGGTCGAGATCGGCGGCGGTATACGCGATATGGAAACCGTTGACAAATATCTCTCCGCCGGTGCGTTCCGTGTGATCCTCGGAACTGCGGCACTTACCGACCGTGAGTTTCTCCGTACTGCCGTAAAAAAATACGGCGACAGAATTGCCGTCGGCGTTGATCTCAAGGACGGTTTTGTCGCAATAAAGGGCTGGACGGAGACATCTTCCGTTTCAGGTATGGATTTTATCGCAGAGCTTGTACGTGACGGTGTTTCGTGCGTTATTTGTACCGACATCTCCAAGGACGGCGTGCTTGGCGGTACAAACGAGGCACTCTACGCCGAAATAACCGAAAAATTCCCGACACTTGACCTTGTTGCGTCTGGAGGTATTTCTGATATTGAGACCGTTAAGCGTCTCACGTCTCTCGGCATATACGGCGCAATACTCGGAAAAGCAATTTATACCGGTGCGCTTTCGCTTGTTGAATCGGTAAAGGCTTCGGAGGGTACAAAATGATAACAAAAAGAATTATTCCCTGCCTCGATGTCCGTGACGGACGCGTTGTTAAAGGCACGAATTTTCTCGGTCTGCGTGACGTTTCCTCTCCCGTCTCTCTTGCGGAGTTCTACAGCGACGGAGGTGCTGACGAGCTTGTATTTTACGATATAACGGCATCTGCCGAGGGGCGGGCGCTCTTTACCGACATACTTAAAGAGACCGCGTCAAAGGTGTTCATTCCCCTGACGGTAGGCGGCGGTATAAATACGCTTGACGATTTTGACCGCGTACTCAAATGCGGTGCGGACAAGGTCAGCGTAAATTCGGGTGCTATCCGCAATCCCGGACTTATAAAGGAAGCCGCGCTCAAATACGGAAGTCAGTGCGTTGTCATATCTGCCGACGTAAAACGTGTTGACGGTGAATTCCGCGTTTTCGCTCGCGGAGGACGTGACGACACGGGAATGGAGGCTATTTCGTGGATAAAGCGTTGCGTTGATAACGGCGCGGGGGAGGTCGTGCTTAATTCCATCGATACCGACGGAGTCAAAAACGGATTTGACCTGCCTATGCTTAAAGCGGTATGCGATGCCGTAAACGTTCCCGTTATTGCATCGGGCGGAGCAGGCTCGACCGAGCATTTTATTGAACTTTTTAAAGAAATACCCACCGTTGATGCGGGTCTTGCCGCGTCCGTATTCCATTTCGGTGAAATAAAGATCTCCGAACTCAAAAAATCACTTGCTGAAAATAATATAGAGGTTAGATTATGATTAAAATTGATGAACTTAAATTTGACGCAAACGGACTCATACCCGCAATAGTCGTTGACGCTGTTGACGGTAAGGTCCTTATGCTCGCTTATATGAACAAGGAAAGCCTTGAGATAAGCATTAATGAAGGTACGACATGTTTCTGGTCACGTTCAAGACAGGAGCTTTGGAGAAAGGGAGAGACCTCCGGCAACCGTCAGCACATTCTTTCAATCAAAGCAGACTGTGACCGCGATACTCTCACAGTTCTTGTCAAAAAGGACGGTCCCGCCTGCCACACGGGTGCTGAGACCTGCTTTAACGATCTCGTTTATTCTTCGGGCAACGATGAGCCCTTCTCACTTGACAGCCTTATGGAGCTGCTCAAGGGCAGAAAAGCCGAGCTTCCCGAAGGCTCGTACACCACGTACCTTTTCCAAAAGGGTATTGACAAAATACTCAAAAAGGTCGGTGAAGAATCTACTGAGGTCATCATCGCGGGTAAAGCAAACGACAAGGCAGAGGCTATTTATGAAATTGCAGACCTCACCTATCACGTTATGGTAATGATGACCGAAATGGGAATTTCTGTCGACGATGTCAGAGCCGAGCTTGCTTCAAGACACATAATCGACCACAAGGTCAAGCAGGAAAAAATGAAATGAGCTATCTCTGCGACCTGCACGCGCACACAACGTACTGTGACGGTTCTGCCTCTCCCGAGAAAATGATACTGTCAGCAATAGCCAAGGGATGCAGATCGTTCGGTCTTTCGGGTCACGCTCCCGTCAATATAGACGGCGATTGGTATATGAGAGAGGAAAAAATACAGCCATACCTTTCAGAGCTTTACTCACTCAAGGAAAAATACGCAGACAAAATTGAGTTTTACGTCGGATTTGAAGCCGATATGTACAGTCCCGAGCTTCCCCGCTGCGACTACAAAATTGCTTCACTTCACTACACCGATGCTGACGGCAAATTTTTCGACGTTGATCACACCGAAGAAAAGCAAAAAAAAGCCGTAAGCACTCATTTCGGCGGTGATTTTTACGCCTATGTAGAAAACTATTATGACCGTCTCAAAAGCGTTATAGAAAAGACACACGGCGATATTATCGGTCACTTTGATCTTGTAACCAAATTCAACGGCGACGGTAAGCTTTTCAACGAGAATGATCCGCGTTATCTCTCGGCGGCATTTGACGCTATGTCTGAGCTTGTAAAATACGGTCTGCCGTTTGAAATAAACACAGGCGCGATCTCAAGAGGCTACAGAAATACTCCCTACCCTTCAAAGGCTCTCCTCACAGAGCTTCGCCGTCTTGGCGGAAAAATAATGTTCAACAGCGACGCGCATTCTCCGTCGGCTATCTGTTGCTGTTTTGACAATGCCAAAGAGCTTGCAAAAGAATGCGGATTTGATTCCCACGTTGTGCTTTCAAAGGGTAAATTTACAGAAGTAACTTTAAAATAAAAAAGAACCGAATCGGTTCTTTTTTATTTTTTCTTTTTTTGTCTGTACCGTGAGGTCAGGGATCTCATAATACCAACACAATCGGATATGTACTCTGCCTTCGGCTGATATAAATTAAACTTGTCCCCTCCCCAGCTGTCCGAGCGTCTGAACCGTCCCGCTTTTCCTTCATATATAATATATTTTCTCAACACCCTTTCAAAAGCATTGAGCGAAGGACTTGGATTCTTTGAACGGTATACTCCTATTTCGGAGAGAAAATAACACACGAATTCAATACAGGTATATGCTCGGTCTACCTCGACGTATCCGCCGTACACAGCCGTCGCCGCCGCCGAAAAATAATTGTATATATACTCATCCGCATTTCTTTTCAATGATTCGAGCATTTTTTGAGCCTTTTCGTACTGCTCGCACGATATTGGAAGCGCGGCTACCATAATGTCGGAATCATTATTGTTATGTTTATACCGCATAAGCGACTCTTCCACAAATCCCGCGTTAAACGTAGAATGCTTGTGACGTCTTGAAAACGAGTACATAGGCTCAAGGTCGGGCGAAAGCGAGAGAGATGCGTGATTGTATTTTACTTTTTTAAAGGCGCGTATTACCTTTCCCGTTCTGTACGGCGTGGACGAAAGCACTATATATATATACTCACGTTCAGTATTGCAGCTCATGATATCTCCGTTCTTACTATCTTTTTCGCTATTATTATACACCGAATTCGATATTATGTCAATATGTACTACCTTTTGTTCATATGTATCATCGGAAAACGCTTTCTGTATTCGGAAGGAAAGCATCCCTCGTGATATTTGAAATATCCTATAAACTCTTTATCGTTCGAAAAGCCAAGCTCGGCAGAGATTTCCTTTACGTATTTTTCGGTATTGCAAAGAAGCGCCTTTGCTCTTGCAAGAATAAATCTGTTTATCATTTTTCCTGCCGTGATACCGTAATTGTTTTTACAAAGTCTTGATATATGATCTGCAGAAAACCCGAAATGCTCCGCTGTTTTTGACACTGACAGCTTTGCATCTGCGTTTATCCGTATCCATTCCTTTATAGCCTCGGCGCGTTCGTCATATCTGTGAGTCTCCTCATCTGCTATAAAGCAGAACTCCGAGAGTATATGTATCAGCGTCGCGTTTACAAGATATTCGGGCGGTTCGGGAAGATTATTCCAATGAAGAAGCTCCTTGAAAAGCGATTTACTTTCAAAGCGTTCAAAAAAACGTTTTTTAAACGGAAGCTCACCCCACAAAAGCTCAAAATGCACCCAATAAAAAGATACGTCACGCGTTACCCTTGTTCCCTTGTGGCATACATTCGGTTCAAGCAATATAAGCTGACCTTCTCTTACGTGTATGTCCTTATTATCCTCTGACAGATATACGTCACCCTTTTTGACGTATATTATTTCGTAGGTTTTTTCTATTCGTTCGGGGTGTATCCAATCTCTGTCAGTGTTAAAAAGCCCCGCGCTCTTGAATGCGATATTTTTATTCATCAAATCATTCATATCGGATTTTCTTACCTTCTATCGTTTTTTGAGTATTGACTTGCATTTCGTTCGACTATATAATTATTATACTGCAACCTCGAAAAAAAAGCAATACAGATCACAAAAAAGGAGCATTTAAGATGAAAACAATTTCTTATCAAAACGTTGAGCTTACCTCCGGATATCTTTTTGACAAGCAGGAATTAAATCGTAAAATAACGATCAACGCAGTATACGACAGATTTGACGATACCGGTCGCATCGGTGCTTTTAACTTTGATTACAAAGAAGGCGATGAAAAAAAGCCCCACGTTTTCTGGGACAGTGACGTTGCAAAATGGATGGAAGGCGCTTGCTACATTCTCAAGAAGCATCGCAACGCAGAGCTTGAAGCAAAGGTTGATGCACTCGTTGAAAATATCAAAAATCATCAGGGAAAGAACGGATATTTCAATATTTTCTTTACAGTATGTAAGCCTAACCGTCGCTTCACCGACAGAACCCGTCACGAGCTTTATTGCGCGGGACACCTTATGGAGGCCGCCGTTGCATATTCCGAGGCAACGGGAAAGAGAGATCTTCTTGACTGTATGGAAAGATATGCCGACTATATAAAGAAAGTCTTTGTTGACGAAAAATCCGCAGGGTTCATTTCTCCCGGACACGAAGAGATCGAGCTTGCGCTCATGAGAATGTACGTTCACACGGGCAAGAAAAAATTCCTTGACCTTGCAGAGCATTTCATAAATATCAGAGGAACCGAAGGCGATGCGATGTCATCCTACGACCAGTCTCACATGCCCGTCAGAGAGCAGTCGGAGGCTGTCGGTCACGCGGTTCGTGCCGTATATCTTTACACAGGTATGGCATACCTTGCAAAGCAGACAAATGACAAACAGCTCCTTGAGGCTTGCAAGAAGCTTTGGAACAGTATTATCCACACAAAAATGTACGTAACCGGCGGTCTTGGCTCTACCTGCCTCAGCGAAGCATTCACAAACGCATACGACCTTCCGAACGACACAGCATATACAGAGACCTGCGCGGGTATCTCGCTTATGTTCTTTGCTAACGCAATGCTTGAGTTTGAAAACGATTCACAGTACGCAGATATTACAGAGCGTGTGCTTTATAACGGAGTTCTTTCGGGTATGTCTCTTGACGGCAAGTGCTTCTTCTATGAAAATCCGCTTGAGATAAACCTTAATGAGCATATAACTCTTCTTCACGGAACACGCAGATTCCCCATAACACAGAGAGTTGAGTGCTTCAGCTGCTCTTGCTGCCCTCCCAATATCAACCGTCTGCTTGCATCGCTCGGAAACTACATCTACGGTGTTGACGGAGACACACTCTATGTTAACCAGTATATTTCATCTAAGCTCTCCGCTGACGGAATTACTGCTACTATGACAACCGAGTATCCTCACAAGGGTACTGTAAAGTTCACCGCAAACGGCACTGCCAAGATCGCGTTCAGAATTCCGTGGTGGTGTGAATCTTATGAGATAAACAAGCCCTATACCGTCAAGAACGGGTACGCGATAGTCGAAAACGACGGCAGCGAAACAGTAGTTGAATTTGCTATAACCGTAAAGGCTGTTCACGCCGACCCGAGAGTAATTAGAGACGCAGGACGTATTTGCTTTATGCGCGGACCCGTCGTATACTGTGCCGAGGCTGTTGATAATGCTCACGGGCTTCACAGCTACAGAGTCTCTCCCGACGCAAAGGTCACCGAAAGCTATGACGAGTCCTTCGGTCTTATTACTCTTGAGCTTGACGCAAAGCATCTTATCGACTTTGAAGGTACGCTTTATTCAACAGAAGCGCCAAAAGCCGAAAATGCGGTTCTTAAGCTCATTCCTTACAACTGCTTTGCCAACAGAGGCGAGAGCGACATGCTCGTTTGGCTTCTCCACGACTAATATATCTATTTAATATTTTCGGCGGCTCAAAAGAGCCGCC
>JAZNPQ010000062.1:0-5713 GCA_045589735.1 Eubacteriales bacterium
AGGATACATGGTCAAGTACATCGGTATTTAATGATAAATCATATATGCTTAAATAATTAAGCATATGCATAGTAGAGGATGGACTTAGGTTCATCCTCTTATCGTTTTTTACGGATTGAGTAATAAGAGCCGTTTGTGTGACGTGAGACCCAGGGTAGGTCGAGCCACACAAACGGCTTTAAAAAAATTATGAAATTTGAAGAAATCCTAAGAATTTCAACATGATCAACAAAAAAGCAACAGTACGAGACAAAGAAGAAGATCTGTGCAGTCCTCGTTTCCCGACGTTATAAGTATGAGAGCGAGAATGAGCAGCTCTTCGTTGCCGATACCGTGAGGAAAAAGCTTGCCGCCAAGAAAGGGAAGAGACGGCTTTTGAGAATGTATCGGCGGCAAAATAGGCGGTCTCTCCTTTTCGCATTCGCTCTCGCATTGTTTTCCGTCGCATATCGGACATTCCCGTTCTGCTTCGCATGGCTTCGGCGGCTCCGGAATTTCACGGCACTCTGCCTCGGTCGGAGGCTTTTCTTCATAAGGTATACGGTAAAACGCATTTCCCGAATAGTTTTGAGGAACTATAGGCGGGCGGCGTCTGCCGTGGGATCTGTTGTACATAAAAATCTCCATTCCGCCGCTATCAGCGGCGGCACAAAAAATTATAAAAATTAAAAATGCTTGAATTTGGTAGCGTGACAATTGAATTTCACACACAGTATTATAATCTTTCACGCTAACCTCGAATATCGTTATTTTTTACCCTCAAACGACTTAAGAAGGTCTCCTATCTGACCGAACTCGAGCATTCGGTCGATAACCGTGCGGCGTTCGGGGGATAGATAGGGACGCAGGGCGCACAAAAGCTCGTGATGATTTGGTCTTCCGTCCTTGTGCGTCTTTTGCCCCTGCGTCAGCATTGGCAAAAGAGCGTTTAACGCAGACGGGTCGAATGACGGCGCGGAAACGGGAGCGGACGCTTCGGCTTCGGCGCTTTCGGAGCTTACGCTCGGCACAGCCCCCGTCATACCCGAAATAGCGTTTACCGCGTTTTTTACAAGGTCGGGGTTCTTTGATAGCATATCCATAATGCCCGAAAGGTCGGGCATTTTTACATCGTTATCTGCCATATCTTTATTTTTTGGAACGGTTTTGGTTTATCTGACGCTGAGCCTCGCGAAGATCGTCGTCAGTCAGCTCGGATAGCCTTTTCCTTACCGACGAAATATCGCCGCTGTCGAGTCCGAAATAAGAGGTGTCGATACCCATATTTACCGCGACCTTGCTGACTATATACCTAAGCTGCGCGTCATCAAGTGCTAAAAGAGTTTTCACCGCGTTTTTATCAAGCTGCATAAAAAATACCTCCGTTATTGGCTTTTCCTTCTATGCCAATATATGCATAAAAAAATATATTGTGAATTTATATAAAATTGATAGACAAAATTCGAGTTTCGTGATATAATTTTATTATACGAAGATATTTTGCTCGGAGGCGCGTTTTGAATATACTTGTTTTTTCGGATTCTCACGGGAATGGCGACCGTATTGAAGAGGTCGTTCGACGTCAGATAACGCCACCCGACGCTATATTTTTTCTCGGAGACGGACTTCGCGACCTTGCGTGGTGTGACCTTGGCGGCTCTCGGCTTTATTCGGTTCGCGGCAACTGTGATTTTTATTCGACGGACGACACAAAAGACGAAATACTTACCGAGCTTGGCGGCATAAGGATATTTGCGGCGCATGGGCATAAATATTCGGTGAAGAGCGGATACCTTGGCATGGCGGCAAAAGCGGCGTCGCTCGGCGCGGACATTATGCTGTTCGGGCATACTCACGAGCCTATGTGTTACACTTTTAACGTGGGTGACACGGTTCTTAATATTAAGCTGACAAAAAAGCTCTTCGTAATGAATCCCGGAAGTATCGGGCAGGGGAAGTCCTTTGGTAATATAACTGTAAGGAACGGTATAATACTTCTGTCTCTTGCCGATATGTGAAATAAAAAAGAGAACCCCGAAGAGTTCTCTTTTGGCGGTCAGATTTCCTGAGTGACGGTCTCGTCAGCTTCCACGGCATTTGCCTGAGCTTCAAGCTCGGTCTCATATGCCGCGATAACGGCAGCTTCAAGCTGACTTCTGAACTGAGCGTTGATGGGATGTACTATGTCACGGTAGGTATCGTCGGGATTCTTGCGGCTCGGCATAACGATAA
Source organism: Eubacteriales bacterium (assembly GCA_045589735.1). Lineage (GTDB taxonomy): Bacteria > Bacillota > Clostridia > Oscillospirales > CAG-272 > RGIG3994. Next base: position 2,212 of record JAZNPQ010000062.1, read on the forward strand.
AGAACTTATCGCGCGCATTGATGACCTTAATGTCGTGAACGGCGAGCTGTCCGTCGAAGGTTACCGAAACGATTGCTTTCATAGGACCTTCATCAAAAAGTTTTCTGACTTTGATATCTGTGATCTGCATTTTTTAACTCCTTTTGCACTTTACTTATAATGTTATATTTATTATAGATGCCTATTTTGACAGTTATTCAACGGTAATGCGTTTTTTTTGTGATGATACGCGATTTTTTTGTCAAAATATGGGACGGTATTCATTAATCTCGCTATTTCAGAGGGGAAATAAGTTTTTATGGCTATAGAAAACACACATTTCGGTTCGGATAAAATAAATTCGATATTAAAAAAGAGCAGAAAGATATTTTTTATAGGTATAGGTGGCGTCAGTATGTCGTCTCTTGCGCACATAACTGCTCGCGGAGGTTTTGAGGTAGCTGGCTCTGACCGAAACGAAACGGCTATAACAAAAAAACTGACTGACGCCGGCATAAAGGTCTTAAAAGGGCACAGCGCGGAGAACGTAAGGGACGCCGATGCGGTGGTTTATACGGTTGCAATAGGCGCAGATAACCCAGAATACACAGAAGCGAAAAGGCTTGGTATTCCTTGTATTTCGAGAGCTGATTACCTCGGAGCTGTTATGACGTCGTGGGAAAACCGTGTGGGTATTGCGGGCATGCACGGAAAAAGCACCTGTACGGGAATGTGCGCCTCAGTTTATATGAAGGGAGCAGACCCAACCGTAATGTCGGGCGCGGAATTTCCCGAAATGGGCGGATTTTACCGTATAGGAAACGACAAACATTTTATATTCGAGGCGTGTGAATATATGGATTCCTTCCTCGATTTCAGTCCGACGACTGCGGTAATACTTAATATAGAGCCCGAGCATCTCGATTATTTTTCGGACCTTACCGCGATACAGGCTTCGTTTGCGAAATTCGCTGCATTGACAGGCGAGTCGGGTCGTTTGATATATAACGTACATGACACCAATATCACACCTGTGCTGTCGGGATATAAGGGAGATAAGATAGGATTCGGAATTGAGTGCGACGCCGAATTTTCCGCAAGAAATTTAGGAGAGAAAAACGGCAGACCGATATTTGATATTTACAGAAAAGGTGAATTTGTCTGTCATATCGAGCTTAAGGTTCCTGGAAAGCATAATATAATGAACGCGATGGCGGCGGCAAGCGTTGCGCTGCTTGACGGTATTTCACCCGAAGCGGTTGAGTCGGGTCTTAATTCTTTCGGCGGAATCAAACGCCGAATGGAGTATAAGGGGATACTGAACGGAGCAGAGCTGTACGACGATTACGGACACCACCCGACAGAGCTTAAGAGTACCATATCGGGCGCGAAACGGATCGCGGGAGGCAAAAAGCTCGTGGTAGCGTTTCAGCCTCATACGTATAGCAGAACCAAAGCGCTGTTTGACGATTTCACTCACGCCTTTGACGACGCCGGTACGGTGCTTCTAGCCCCGATATACGCAGCGCGCGAGACCGATGATCTCGGTGTAAGCTCGGAAAAGCTTGCGGAGGCGATGGGAAGCAAAGCGAAAGCCGCAAGGAGTCTTAACGAGCTTGCCGAAATGCTCGTAAAAGAGACCGACGAAAACACGCTCGCTCTTGTTATGGGGGCGGGTAACATAGATGAAATATTTGATATTATAATTTAAGGAGAAATAAAAATGCAAAGCAAAATAAGAGACGAAAAAATCGACTACCTTTTTAAAGCGATATTGACACTTGAAAATCTGGACGATTGCTATGCCTTTTTTGAGGATCTTTGCACGATCTCGGAAATTCAGGAAATGTCACGCAGAATACTTGCGGCTAAAATGCTTAAGGACGACTTTATTTATTCCGAAATAGCAGCAAGAACAGGACTTTCCACAGCCACCATCAGCCGAGTAAACCGTTGCCTTAAGTACGGAAGCGACGGATATCTCAAGGCTATCGAAGCGGTTGAGCTTAAAGAGAGACGTAATAAACAATGAGCGGATACGCAGCGCTCGCAAGAGTTTACGATAAGCTTAACGCAGAGCTTGATTATGTTTCGTGGGCAGACGGTATAGAGGCTGTTTTTGACAGGTATCTTGAAAAGCGCCCCGAAATTGTACTTGACCTTGCCTGCGGAACGGGAAGAATGACCTTTGAGCTTTCACATCGCGGGTACGATATGATAGGTGTTGACTTAAGTGCCGAAATGCTTATGCGCGCAAGGGCAAACCAGACCGACGAGAATATTTTGTGGCTCATGCAGGATATGCGTAGCTTTGAGCTGTATGGGAGCGTTGGAGCTGTCGTGTGCTGTCTTGACGGTGTAAATCACCTGACGGGTAGCGGAGACCTCGAGCGTTGCTTTGCCACGGTCAATAATTATCTTGACTGGGGCGGACTTTTTCTGTTTGACGTAAATTCACCGTATAAATTTGAACACGAGTTCGGAGATAATGCGTATATTCTTGAGGACGAGGGCATATACTGCGGATGGCAGAACGAGTATAATAAGAAAAACGGTATATGTAAATTTTATCTTAGCGTGTTTGAAGAGGATGAAAACGGAAGCTACAGACGCTATGATGAAATACAGAAAGAGAAGTGCTACAGCGAAAACACCTTAAGACGTACGCTTGAAAAGACGGGATTTGAGGTGATAGGAGTGTTCGGAGGACACAATATGAGCGAAAAAACGCCCGAAACAAAGCGTTTTTACGTGGTTGCAAAAAAAATCAAAAAAAAATAATTTTTTTTCAAAAAAGTGTTGACAAAAAAGAAGTGGTATGATATAATACATACCGTTGCCGATAAAGGTCAACAAAAAAGGGAGCATAGCTCAGCTGGGAGAGCACCTGCCTTACAAGCAGGGGGTCATAGGTTCGAGCCCTGTTGTTCCCACCATTTACGGCCCGGTAGTTCAGTTGGTTAGAACGCTAGCCTGTCACGCTAGAGGTCAGGGGTTCGAGTCCCCTTCGGGTCGCCATTTTTATGCAGCATCCCTTGCTGTTACGCCTCTGTAGCTCAGTTGGTAGAGCAGGGGACTGAAAATCCCCGTGTCGTTGGTTCGATTCCGACCGGAGGCACCATACGCGGATTTAGCTCATTTGGTAGAGCGCCACCTTGCCAAGGTGGAGGTGGCGGGTTCGAGCCCCGTAATCCGCTCCATTTTTTATAAAAATCCAAATAAAAATTTGGTGCCATGGCCAAGTGGTAAGGCACAGGTCTGCAACACCTCTATCCCCAGTTCGAGTCTGGGTGGCGCCTCCAGAAAAAAGTCCTGTTCGAAAGAACAGGACTTTTTTCAACTAAATCCACCCTAACGGGTGGGTGAAATATTGCTTCGCAATGTGAAATTCTCGCTTCGCTCGAGTGAAATCGCTGCGGCGGTGGGTGGATTTAATTTCACATTTTGCGTTAGCAAAATATTTCACCAAAGGCGAAAGCCTTTGATTTCACCGTGCGATAGCACGATTTCACTTATACTTGCG
>JAZNPQ010000063.1:0-3468 GCA_045589735.1 Eubacteriales bacterium
TCCGTGGCGCTTTTGGAGGCAGGGGTGTTTCGCCCTCTGCGGAGGGCGACCAGCGCACGCGCGCTGGAGCAGCGGTAGCGTTTTGCAAAAAGCGGCGCAAAAACCTTCAAACGCTTCGCGCTGTCAGTGCGATAAATCCCAATTTATCGTGATTTGACAGATAATGAATCTCGAATAAATTCTGAAGAAAAACGTGAAAGCGTTTTTCAGCCTTAATTTTCAATTTCTAACTTTCAATTCTCTTCTGTATTTCTTTCCAAAGCTCTTCCTTGCCCTCGCCGTTAAGAGATGAGAAAGGAATTATCGGCGTACCCTCTGCGATACACGGATTATTTGCAAGAGCCTCAAAGTTCTCGCGTCGCTCGGTCTTATTAAGCTTATCTGCCTTCGTCGCGACAACTATATACGGTATTCCCATTTGGGTCATCCAACCGAGCATCATTTCGTCGTCGGCGGTCGGCTTATGCCTTGCGTCCACCAACTGAATTACGCATTTGAGAAGGTCTATATTCGGATTTTTAGTAAAATACCCGTCTGTCAGCGCGGAAAATTTGCGCATATCCGCCTCGGGTCGCTTTGCGTAGCCGTAGCCCGGCAGGTCGGTAAAGAAAAACGACTTATTTACCTCGTAAAAGTTTATCGTTATCGTTTTTCCGGGCGTTCCGCTGACTCGCGCGAGCGATTTTCTTCCGAGAAGCGTATTGATAAGTGACGACTTACCGACGTTCGAACGTCCCGAAAATGCTATCTGCGGCATTGCGTCGCGCGGAAACTGCGAGGGAAAGCCCGCCGAGATCCTGAGGTTTACTTCATTTATCTTCATTGTTTTTCTCCTGATTTATGTAGCTCATCAGTCACAGAGCGCGATATCAAGCACCTCGGACACGTGACGCACCGAAATAAACTCAAGATTCTCTCTTGCCTCGGGGTCAATATCCTCAAGGTTCGGCATATTCTCCTCGGGGATTATAACGCGCCCGATACCGTTTGCGTACGCCGCCATAGTCTTCTCGCGCAGTCCGCCGATGGGAAGTGCGTTACCCCTGAGCGTAACCTCACCCGTCATAGCGATATCACTCTTGACTCCCCTTCCAGTCAGCGCACTGACAAGTGCCGTGACTATTGCAAGACCTGCCGACGGACCGTCCTTCGGTATCGCCCCCTCGGGGAAATGCAGGTGTATGTCTTTGTTTTTATAAAAATCGGGGTCTATTTCATATTTGTCGGCAACCGAACGTATATAGCTGAGTGCCGCGCGCGCCGATTCCTTCATAACGTCACCGAGCGAGCCTGTCAGCTCAAGCTTTCCGCTTCCGTTCATAACGGCGGTCTCGATTTTAAGCAGCGCGCCGCCGACCTCGGTATACGCAAGACCGTTAACCACGCCTACCTCATTCGAATTAGACGGCTTTTCGTGGGTTATCTTTCTGACTCCGAGGAATTCCTCAACGGTATCTTTATCTACAGTAACGCGTTTGGCTTTGCCCTCAACGATACGCAGCGCGGCTTTTCTGCAAAGTGCGGCTACCTCACGCTCAAGATTACGCACGCCTGCTTCCTTCGTGTAATAATCAATTACCTCGATTATCGCCTCGTCTGTTAATCTGAAGCTGCGTCCGTTAAGTCCGTGACGCTTCATTTGCTTGGGTACGAGATGATTTTTAGCTATCATCAGCTTTTCGTTTCTCGTATAACTCGACAGCTCGATTATCTCCATACGGTCGATAAGCGGTCTCGGTATGCTTTCAAGCGAATTCGCCGTACACACAAACAGACAGTCCGAAATGTCGAACGGAAGCTCGATAAAATGGTCTCTGAAAACCGAGTTCTGCTCGGGGTCAAGCACCTCAAGGAGCGCCGCCGTCGGGTCACCGCGTCCGTCCGAGCCGACCTTATCTATTTCGTCAAGCAGCATAAGCGGATTCGAGGTCTCCGCCTGGATCAGCGCGTTTATTACACGTCCCGGCATAGCTCCGACGTAGGTCTTTCTGTGTCCTCTTATGTCTGCCTCGTCACGCACACCACCGAGAGATACGCGAACGTATTTGCGGTGCATCGCCTTTGCTATCGACTGCGCGATAGAGGTCTTACCCGTTCCGGGAGGGCCGACAAGACAGAGTATTTGTGAGCGAAGCTCGGGATTGAGCTTTTTGACAGCAAGAAATTCGAGGATTCTCTCTTTTACCTTGGTAAGACCGTAATGGTCAGCGTCAAGTATCTTTTTAGCCGCCGCGACGTCGGCTCTGTCTGCCGTACGCTTATTCCACGGAAGCTCAAGGCATATATCGAGATAATTACGTATGACACTTGCCTCGGCAGATCCGAACTGCGCGTTTTCCATTCGTTTGTTTTCCTTGAGCAGCTTTTGAGTTACGTCTGTCGGAAGCTTTGCCGCCATTATCTTGTCAAAATACTCCTCTTCCTCATCAGCTCCGCCAAGCTCCTCGCGTATCACCTGATACTGCTCACGGAGATAACGCTCGCGCTGAGCTTCGTTGAGTTTTTCGCGCACCTTCTGATGCATCTCAAGCTCAACGCGAAGCATCTCTATTTCGGCTTGAAGCAGGAAGTTGAGCTGAGAGATCCTGTCTGTGGGGTTGAACGCTTCAAGTATCTTCTGCTTATCGGAATTTCTTATCATTACGTTAGCCGCAATGAAATCCGAAAGAATATCTATACTCTGTATGGAATCCAACTCATCGCCAAGCTCTTCGGCAAGATTCGGAATAAAAGCGGTTATTTCGCGGAAAAAATTTTTTGCCTTTCTTATTTCGTTTTCGCCCTTGTCGCCGCCATTGTCATCAACGAGCACCGTTTTTATCATAGCGTCAGCTGTAAAGAATCCCGATTCCTTGGTCGTGGTACGGAGAGTTGCGCGCGAAATTCCCTCGGCGATCACTCTTGTTTTTTCACCCTTGGCTCTGATTATCTGTTTTATTCTTGACACTGTACCGACACGGGCAAAATATTTCGGGTCAAGCTCAGTATCGGGTCTTGTGGTCGTAACGAGGAAAACAACGCCGTCGTTTTCCTTTTCTGCTTTTTCTATGGCAATAAGGTTCTCCTCGTCGGTAACCTCAAAATTAAGTGTGATAGCGGGAAACGCGACGATACCGCGAAGAACCACTACGGGCAGCGTCAACTGCTCTGCTTTTTCTATATATTCTGACATTTTTTCTCCATTCTTTTATGTAAACCTACGCATAGGAAGTATACTTAAATTATATTATACCATAAACTGCTTATTTTTTCTATATTTTTTTATAATTTTTATTAAATATTGTGTTATTACGTATTATACTCACTACACTCAACGGCGTTTTCGTTAAATTGGGATTTATCGCACTGACAGCGCGAAGCGTATGAAGATTTTTGCGTGGCTTTTTGCAAAAAGCGACCGCTGCTCCAGCGCGCGGGGGCTGGTCGCCTCCGCAGAGGCGGAATTCTCTTTCGGCGTGTTCTTTTTTG
>JAZNPQ010000064.1:0-12601 GCA_045589735.1 Eubacteriales bacterium
GTTTTTTACATTTTTTTAGTATTTTTCACTATTTTTTTCTTATTTTTGTCCCAAATTTCATCAAGTTCTTCCATATTGACCGAATTTATGTCCTTTCCGGATAAGACCACCTCATTTTCAACCGCCTCGAATCTGTTTATAAATTTATCGGTTGCGTTGTTAAGAGCCTCTTCGGCATTTACGTTCAATTTGCGGCAAAGCGAGGATACGGTTAAAAGGAGATCTCCTGCCTCTTCGTTTATCTTTTCTTGATTTCCCGACTCGGCTGCCTCAAGCAATTCTTTTTTCTCTTCGTTGAGTTTTTCAAAAACAGCTCCGGCATCGGCAAAATCAAAGCATTTTGCCTTTTTTCCTACCTTTTGCGCTCTCATAAGCGACGGCAGCTGACGCGGTATAGATTTTAATTTTGAAGTAACAGTCTCTCTTTGCTTCTCTTCACTTTTTATTATATCCCAGTTTGTAAGCACCTCTGCGCTGTTATTTACCGAAACATTACCGAAAACATGAGGATGTCTGTGTATCAGCTTCTTGCAAATACCGTCTACGACATCATTTATGTTGAATGTTCCGACGTCTGTCTCGATTCCAGCGTGAAATACTACCTGGAGCATTACATCGCCAAGCTCTTCACAAAGAAGTTCTCTGTCTTTGTTATCTATAGCTTCTATGACCTCATACGTTTCTTCAATAAAATCAGAACGTATTGATTCGTGCGTTTGCTCCATATCCCAAGGACATCCGCCGGGTGCGCGAAGCAATGAAACTATCTCAACAAGATCGGCAAAGCTATAGGTCTCGGATTTATTAAGTCTCTCTATTTTTTCTTCCCTGTTCATTTTTTTGTCCCTTCATTTAAGTAATTTTATCTCTTTTAATATTTTATATATTTTTTTGCCCTTAGGCAGCATCTCGATGTCGTCTCCTGATATAGTTCCTGAAAACAGCGTAATAAACAAATATAAAATAACATTTATTATTACCGAAAGCATTATAGCATGTTTTGATCCTGAAAAGCCTATAGAAATAAGAGCAGTACATCCGGTAGATACCGCTGCAGCTATAAGTATTTTGCCAAAAAGTTTCCACGACTGCTCTGTTCCGCAGGTGTATTTCTTTATAAAATAAAGATTTACAGTAACTATTGTAATATCACAAAGCAATGTGCTTATAGGCGCACCGAAAATATTTATCTTCGGGATTCCTACAAGTATAAATTCGCTTATCAGCTTGACTGTCGCGCCAAGGGCGGTTGATATTATCGGCTTTCCCGCCTTGCCATAGGATTGCAAAATGGCATTTGTAACTGTTATAAGACACGAAAAAAATATTGCGGGGGCTAAGACCGAAAGAAGCGGAGCCGCAAGGTCCACGGCTTCTGCTTGAGAAGCAAAAACAAGGTCAAGTATTTCGTGGCCGAACACCGCAACACCAAATGCCGACGGGATAGCAATAAGTCCCGCAAGCTTTAAAGCCGAGGTCATCAGCTTCTTTTCTTTTTGAGCATCCTTCCTTTCAGCAGCTTCGGATATCATAGGCGCAACAGAAATTGCAACCGGCGCAACAAACGCAGGTATTAGATTAAAAAGTGGTATAGAAAGATTTCCGTAGCTCGAATACATCGCATTTGCAACAGACGGAGCAAATCCCGCATATTGAAGTCTTGACGAGATCAGCGCAGTATCTATAATGCTTGTTACGCTTATTACCGCAGCGCCAAGCGTTACCGGTGCTGAAATTGACAGTATCCGTGACAGTATTTTTCCTGTATTAAAGCCGCTTTTCCTGGATTTTAGCGTATTTTGCCTGTGCTTTATTCGACAAGCAAATAAGTACAGTGTAGATAGCACTACTCCGCAAGTAAGTCCGAATATTGCCGCTGCCGCAACCTCGGGCAAAGAACGTCCTTGCTTTTGTGCATATACTGTAAAAAGAAGACCGAGTCCAAGCTTTCCTGTAGCTTCAATTATTTGAGAAATTCCCGTGGGCATCATATTATGACTGCCTTGAAAAAATCCCTTTACAGCACTTCCCGCAGACACAAAAACAAGTGACGGAGCAACGGCGCGGATGGCAAATGCGGATTCGGGAATTTCAATAGCATCGGATATTACGTCTGCGCCTAAAATCAATACAAGTCCGAAAATTGCGCCGATTGCGGAAAAAAGCATTAAGGCGGTCTTATAAATTTTTTCAACCGCAGATTTGTTTCCCGTTGCCATACTTTTTGAGACCAATATGGACACAGCAACAGGCAGACCTGCGGTTGAAACCGTAAAAAGCAACGTATATATGTGGTATGCAGCTAAAAAGTACGCCATTCCTTCAATACCGATAATATGTATTAACGGTATTTTATAAAACAGACCAATCAGCTTTACCACCGCAGTTGAAGCTGTAAGAACAGCCACGCCACCAATAAAACCTTGAGAGCTTTTTTTGGCGGTCAAGAATGATCACCTCACCGTGCAAAAAATCCTTTCAGTGTCCTTTTGGCTTCTGCCTTTATTTTTTCAACGTCAATGGTTTTGTGTTCTCCGTTCTGATAAAGAACTTCCCCATCTACCATCGTCATAAGCACGTCGGAAGAGGAAGCACTGTACGCAAGCATTGAATATGCGTCATACATAGGAAGATTATTAAGCGAATCACAATTTATAAGAACAAGGTCAGCGCGGTTTCCTATGGTTATCTCACCTGAGTCGTATCTACGTTGAGCTATTGCTCCGTTTTTTGTGGCAATCTTATATATTTGACTTGCAGGCATTACGGTGGGATCAAGGCTCACACCTTTATGCAAAACAGCAGCCGTTTGCATTTCGCGGAGCATATCAAGACGGTTGTTTGACGATGCTCCGTCCGTTCCCAATGCAACGTTTACACCACCGCGCATAACCTCATTTATTCTCATAATCCCACTGGCAAGCTTCAAATTACTTATAGGACAATGCACCGCACTGACCTTTTTATCTGCCATAAGAGCAATGTCGCTGTCGCTTACCCATACACAGTGCGCCGCAGTTACGGGAACATCAAGCACACCGAGAGATTCAAACCACCCCATAGGTGTCTTGCCGTGCCGTTCTATACATTCACGGTGCTCGGATGCCGTTTCAGACGCATGAAGCTGGATACCGAGAGAATTTTCTTTGGCATATTCCGCCACAGCTCGTACCGCGTGCTCCGAATTTGTATACTCTGCGTGAATACACATCTCACCGATTATTCTTCCGTCACCGTAACCGTTATAATCGGAAACAAGCCTTTTGGACTCGATAAAGCGATAGTCTGTTTTCATATCGGTTTCCGCCGCCGACGTAAATCCTCGGCAAAGATTTGCTTTTATACCACTTTCTATAACGGCGCGTGCAGTTTCATCCATAAAGAAATACATATCAGAAAACGCGACAGTACCGCCTGCGAGCATCTCTGCAATAGCCAGCATCGAGGCATTATAAACGACCTCATCGGTCAGTTTATCCTCGGCGGGAAAAATCTTTTCAAACAGCCATTCTTTTAGAGGAAGGTCATCGGCATATCCGCGAAGTGCGGTCATTGCGCTATGCCCGTGGGAATTATAAAATCCCGAAACAAGCAAATTGCCTTTTCCGTCGATAACTTCGTCACCAATTTCAGCTATTATATCTTCATTTGTAATTTTTGTTATTCTTTTGTTTTCAATCGCCAAATTAACAGTATTACAGTTATTTGGCAAGATTACGTTTTTAATTATTTTCTTCATATTTATTATTATATTCTTTTTATAAATTCATAATACAAGGATTCGTCGGGGATATATTTCTGCGATATAGGCTCTATTCCCTCGAGCTTTTCATACATCGCATCTGCCTGTGCTTTGTACTTATTATCGTTAGGAACACTCTTAAGAAGAGGTCTTATAAACTGCGCGAGCAAATTTATCTCATACGGCATTGTCGAGTCTATTCTTATATCGCATCCGTCAGCGTAGGGCAAAATATTTTTTATCTCGTTGCGTCTTACGCTTTCCCAAAGAAACATAGTGTATTCGGGTGTTGCTCCCCTAAAATTGCTATCGCGAACGATACGCCTCATAAGACGGATCTCTTCAGGCTCAAAAACAGTGCCTTCAAGGTTTATAGCTTGCTCAACGCATATATAAATGCTATGGCTTGATACCTTTTTTAGAAGCGCCGTTATCTCAGGATAAACCGCTTGAATCCCCTCAAAAACATACAGATCCTTTTCGTCGGGATCGAATTCGGTGTATCCTGAGCGTTTACCGCTTACAAAATCAAATTCGGGAATTTTTACGGTTTTTCCCGCAAAGATCTCATCGACACACTCCTTGAATTCATCAAAATCAAGCGCATCTATAGAATCGAAATCTATTTCATCAGCAGGCTTGCTTCTATCGACATCCTTAAAGAAGTTGTCGATAGAAACCATTCTTATCCTTCTGTTTTGAGCGGAAAATTCACTCAAAAGCTTTTTTGCTGTTGTTGTTTTGCCCGAACATGTAGGTCCTGACAAGCCGATAACCTTTAGATTATCAATGGCACAAGCTTGTTCTACCGCGTTATCCAAGCGTTTTTCAAATTCAAGTTCGACGGTTTTGACAAACGCCGAAATCTCTTCCTCTGTGTCAAATCTTTTCTTGCAATATTCCATAATTCAAATTACAGCCCGAGGTGCTCTCTGTAGAACTCCTCATATTTTTGGCAAAGCTCCTCACTGCGGTTTTCCGCAAGATACTCATAAGGATATTTTTGATTGAAATGTCTTAAAATAACCGACTTTTCGCCTTTCTCGGAAGAATATTTGACCATTTTTGAAACGGCTCCCGCGCCGATCGCAAAAATACTGTGAACCTCTTCCATCATATATATATTATATCTCCCCTCTGCACCCGGTAAAGCAAAACCGACGTTTTCGTAATTACCTACCGTGTTTTTCTGACGGTACATATAATAAGGTTTATATCCCGCTTGTGCAGATTTTATCTGCGAATAGTCCACACATTTTCCCGTGTCTCCGCCGCGAACCGAATACACGTTGCTTCCTCTTCTCAAAAAATCAGAGGACTTTTTTACGCAAAACGTATGCACTGTGATATTTTCGGGTCTTAACTGAAGTATTTTGTCAAAGGTTGCCGAGAAGGATTTGAAATTATCTCCCGGAAGTCCGACTATAAGATCGGTGTTAATATATTTTATGCCACTGTTTTTAGCAATATCATAAGCTTTGAAAAATTCTTCGCTGCTATGGTCTCTTCCAATACCTTTAAGCACGTCATCCGACAAGGTCTGAGGGTTTACACATATTCTTGTAACACCGTACTCTTTCGCAACCGCGAATTTTTCGGCATCTATCGTATCGGGGCGTCCCGACTCAAGCGTAAACTCCTCAAGCTTTGTTACGTCTGTCTCATCCGCAATAGTTGACAAAAGTATTCGGAGCTGCTCTGCCGTAAGTATAGTCGGAGTTCCTCCTCCTATGTATATAGTTTTTAGATTAAGTCCAAGCTTATTTATCGTAGCGAAAACGGATTTGATATCGTCGATAAGTCTCACTATATACTCCGGTATAAGAGAAAGAAGCTTTTTCGAGGTATAGGATACAAACGAACAGTATGCACATCTTGATGGACAAAACGGAATTGCAATATATATACTGCAATCCTTAGGGTCGGGCGTGCCTATTATAGCGTTTTCCGCAATAGCTACCTCAGTGGCAAGCGACGCTTTTTTTGGTATTACAAAATACTCTGAGCTGAGTATCTTTTTGACCCTCGTCTTACTGTAACCCGAACGCAGGAGCTCATTTGCTACCTTTGACGGTCTGACACCGGTAAGCATACCCCATGAGGACCTGTATCCAAGCATATCGCCCGCCGCAGAAATAACAGCCGCTCCGACCGCGACCTTAACAGTACGTTCTTTCGGTATTTCCTCTTTGTATTCTTCAAACTTCGACGCTATCGAAATTTTTTCGTTAACCTTCAAAAGAACGTCCGCTGTGACTCCTTTTTCTGATTCGCTTACGTTAACTGTAATCTCCAGCCCATCATCCAAATCTCGTTCCGAAAATTTTATTCCCGGGAAGTATATCATACAAAGCATTTGTATATAGTATTTGTTTATATTGTCGGAAGCATTTACTTTCATAATACTATTTCACCTTTCCCTTGTTAAGCACGGCGCTGTCCATAACGATAGTCACAGGGCCGTCATTTACTAATGATACCTTCATATCCGCGCCAAAAATTCCCGTTCCCGTGTGCTTTACGCCCTCGGATACGGTACGAACAAAAAATTCATACAAGCGTTTGGCTTCGTCGGGCTTTGCGGAAGCAAGATAATCGGGTCTGTTTCCGTGCGCATAGTTTGCAAGCAGCGTAAACTGAGATATGACCAAAAGCTCTCCGTCTATATCCTTGACAGACTTGTTCATTTTTCCGTTTTCATCGTTAAATATACGAAGCTTTAATATTTTATCGGCAAGAAGCTGTGCGTCTCTTTCGGAATCCCCGTCGGCAACGCCCAAAAGTATCAAAAGCCCTTCCTTGCAGCTTCCTACGATATTTCCGTCAACCTTTACGCTAGCCTCGGCGACTCTTTGAAGTACCGCTTTCATTATGCAAATCCTCTTCTTACATCTTCAACGTTTTTAAGTGATCTTAGTCTTGATACTATAGATTTATAGTGATCTATATTTTTACATCCGATCTTAAGATTGATAATAATACTGTCATCGGGACGCTTCTGAGAATTTATTTGAAGAATCGACACTTTCATATCCGCGAGAGCCATAGTTATTTCCGCTATAAGCGTTATAGAGTTCTGTGCAAGTATCTGAACCATAGCCTCAAATATCTCGGAATTGTGGTCGAAATTGTATTCCCAGCTTGCATTTATCCACCTATCAGACTGTTCGGGATGATCAATACCCGCTATAGCATTGGGACAGTCTCTCTTATGGATAGAAACACCATACCCTTTGGTAATAAACCCAATAATACTGTCCCCCGGAAGAGGATTACAGCACTTGGCAAATTTGACCGAACAACCGCTTGCACCGTCAACAATAACTCCGCTGCGTCCTTTTCCTGACTTTTGTATATCTGCGGTTTTTACCTGTTCCGCTTCGGTTATGATAGGCTGCGCGGGTTCGGGCTTTATAAGTCTTTCGAACTCGTCACGAAGCTTGCCCGATATTTTCGAAACCGCAAGTCCGCCGTAACCAAGAGTATTATACATGTCGTCAGCACTGTTAAAGCCCGTCCTCTTACCTACGTTTTCGACGATCTCGTTACGCTGTGCCTCGGTGTAAGCTGTTCCAAAGCGGCGAAGCTCGTTATCAACCGCGGCTTTACCCATAACGATATTGTCTGCACGCTTTTCCTTTTTGAACCACTGACGTATCTTGTTTCTGGCTTCCGAAGTTTTGACGATCTTAAGCCAATCTCGGCTTGGCCCCTTTGAAGCGGATGATGTCAGTATTTCAACTATTTCACCGTTTTGAGGGATTCTGTCGATAGAAACTATCATACCGTTGATCTTTGCACCTATCATCTTGTTTCCTACAGCGGAATGTATAGAATACGCGAAATCTATAACAGTCGAACCGCTTGGAAGCGCAATAACATCTCCCTTTGGGGTAAAGACAAAGGTCTCATCATGATATATATCGGTTTTAAGCGCACTCATAAATTCTTCGGGGTCACGTGTTCCATCCTCTGTTTCTATGAGTCTTGCTATCCACTCGAGCTTTTTGTCTATTTCGTCCTTAGAACGCTCGCCTGATTTATATTTCCAATGTGCCGCAATACCGAATTCAGCGACCTGATGCATCTCTCTCGTTCGTATCTGAACCTCGAACGGAACACCGTCGCGTCCTATTACGGTTGTATGAAGCGACCTGTAAAGGTTAGGCTTCGGTGTTGAAATATAGTCCTTGAATCTACCCGGAATAGATTTGAACATTTCGTGGATAAGTCCTAAGACCGTATAACATTCAAGCTCGGTCTCGACAATTATTCTAAGCGCGTAAAAGTCGTATATCTCGTCAAAGCTCTTATTTTGAGTATACATTTTTTTGTATATACTGTAAACCGTTTTTATTCTGCCTTCAAGAGTGAATGTTATATTATTTTCACGCAACGAGTTATCGACCGCCTCGCGAACATGCTCAATAAAGCCGAGGTTCTGTCCGTAACGCTTTTCAACGTGATCCTTAACCTCTGTATATCCGATCGGGTCGAGATATTGCATACCGAGATTTTCAAGCTCTTGCTTTACGCGCTGCATACCGAGACGGTGAGCAAGAGGAGCATATACCTGCATAGTTTCAAGCGCTATGATCCTTCGCTTCGGCTCGCTTTTTGCTCCAAGTGTGCGCATATTGTGAAGTCTGTCGCAAAGCTTTATAAGTATTACTCGAATATCCTTAGACATCGCGAGAAGCATTTTTCTAAGATTTTCTATGTGCTGATCTTCCTTGTTGTCGATGTTGAGAACGACAATCTTTGTAAGACCGTCAACTAGCAAAGCAACATCTTTACCGAAATTCTTTTCAATTTCATTGAGGTTTGTTTTGTCCGAACAATCTTCGACAGTATCGTGAAGCAATGCGGCGCAGATAGAATCGGTATCAAGCTCAAGTCCTGCAACAATTTGTGCTACAGCCACCGGATGCGAAATATACGGTTCTCCGCTAAGCCTCATCTGACCTTCGTGCAGCTTTGCCGCGGCAAAATATGCTCTTTCGATTTTTTGAACATCATACTTCTTGCCAGTTGCAACAAGTGTTGTCAATAACTGTTTAAAATCGTTTCCGTAGTCACTGTTCATAAATTTCTCTACTTTCCATTCGGGAATAAGTCATTTTAATTTGTCAGTTCTTTTTGCACTGACTTTTAAGCTTGCGGAGAATAGAAGATTTCTCTATATTTGTTTTTGAGCTGTTGAAATACATATCAAATTCATAAAGCTCGTCATGTATGTTGTCTACTCCGCAAATTTTCAACTCAAACATAATGAGGATTATAAATCTGAGCTTTATACTGTTTATGGGGGTCGGGTTCGCGTACGGCGATACCCTATTGTTTTTTAATCTGTTCTGTCTTAGGAGAGCCGCAAGAGCTCTTACAGAGTAAATTACTTTTCCTGAACCGGCTTCGTGTCTGAGAGCCGTATATACCTCTGCAAAATCATTTCTGTCGGGTATTACGTTTTCTGACAAATCAAACGGTTGGCCTGAACGTATTTCTTCAAAACGTTTTTTCTCGTGTTCCTGATAGTTCGCCATAGTCTCAGCGAGCTTATGGTCTTGAATTATCAGCTGTACACTCTTATTGTTCTGGTACTCATTTATATCTAAGGTGGCAAGGACATCTATTTCCTCTCCCACTTTGACGTCAAATTTAAGTATATTCATTCCGAAATATACGGCAGAAATTGAAATACCGTCACCGCTGAGCGTAAGTTTTATATGCTTCGCGTTTCCTATTGAAACTATCTTGTCAACGTTTAAGTTTTTCAAAACGAATTGAGGAACAGGATTTGCAACACCAAACGGCTCAAGCTTGTATATCTCTTTTGCAAAATCCATTGTTGCTTCTCTTACCGAAATTTCAAAATCCGCATCAAGCGTCACAGCAAGATTTTCTTCGGTCAGAACACTTTTTGCATATTCGTTGATCTTTTTTGTAAAAGCGGGGATTTTATCTCTTTCAATCGTAAGCCCTGCAGCAAGCTCGTGACCGCCGTATTTACAAAGAAGGTCAGAGCAATTATTCATAGCATTTACAAGGTTCATTCCCTTGATACTGCGTCCCGATCCCTTTCCAATGTCGTCTCGGCTCGGATATCCTCTCGTGGTTCCGTCGAATGATATAAGGAGCGAAGGAAGTCCGTAACGCTCTGTTATACGCGACGCAACTATTCCTATTATTCCCTGTTGCCAATTATCGTCATCAAGAACTATTACGCGAGTATTTTCGAGATCAAGATCTCTTTCTATCCTTCTGTATGCCTGTTCGGCAATTCGGTTTTCTTCTACCTGTCGTTGTCTGTTTATTTCGCAAAGCTCATTTGCATACTGCCACGCGATATCCTCAGTATCGGCAAGAAGCAACTCAACAGCCTTTGACGCCGTACTGATACGTCCTGCGGCATTTATTCTCGGAGCTATACCGTATCCTATAAACCCTGATGTGATCTTACGCTTTTTAGGCGGACCGCCAACAGATGCAGGTGGGGTATTTGCCGCCTCGATAAGCGCGGCAAGTCCAAGCCTCTTTGTGTTGGCTATCATCGAAAGACCGTATGTGACTATAAGTCTGTTTTCATCTATTATAGGCATCACATCCGCGATAGTACCAATTGCAGCAAGGTCTGCATATTCTTTGCATACGCGATGTATACCCAAATAATCGGGCGCCCCGTTTTGTCTGCAAAGCATAATTTCATACGCACATATAAGCTTAAAAACCACACCCACTCCGGCAAGCTCGGTAAAAGGATATGTACAGTCTTCTCTATGCGGATTTATTACAGCACAGCATTCGGGAATCTCGGGTCGGCATTCGTGATGGTCTGTTATAACCATATCTATCCCGAGCCTTTTCGCATACTCAGCTTCTTCATAAGCGGTAATTCCAGTGTCAACAGTTATAATAAGATTTACTCCCTTTGCCGCCAATTTATCTATCGCGGCACAGGAAAGTCCGTATCCCTCACCGTCTCGGCTGGGTATATAATACCCTATCTTTCCACCGTTCAGCGAAGAAAGATAAAGATAAAGCATACTTACCGAAGTTACTCCGTCAACGTCATAGTCTCCGTATATGGCTATTGTTTCCTTATTGTCTATTGCCTGCTTTATTCTGGCTATCGCCGGTTCTATATCCTTAAGCAAATAAGGATCGTGCAGAACAGCCTCCTCGTTGTTGAAAAATTTTTTTGCTTGGTCGGGGGTTTTAAAGCCTCTGTTAAATATAAGCCTTGCGCACAGTTCAGACAATCCAAGCTCATCGGCTATAGCTTTTACGGCATCGTCCTTCTCTTTGTCCCCGCACTTATATTTTACCGACCAAATCTTGTTTCTTTTTATTTCTTGCATTATTTGGCGTTTTTCTCCTATTCTTTGACATCATACACCATCTGCCTGCATTATGCCACTTAAAATCTTAAAAATCAACTCAATTTATTTCTTTAATTTTATAATTTTGACCGTATTTAATCTCTCGGAACCGAGAAGCGCGAAATGATTTTTTCAGCAACACGAAGACCGTCAACAGCGGCACTTGTTATACCACCGGCATACCCTGCTCCTTCGCCGCAGGGGTACACCAGATCATTCTTATCGGTTGTCATAGCATCATTTCTTAGTATTCTCACGGGAGACGAAGTTCTCGTCTCAAATCCCGAAAGAACCGCATAAGGATCATCGAACCCTTGCCTTTTCTTCGAAAAGGATATTATACCTTCTTTCAGCTCTGTCGAGATATATTGCGGAAGCTCCGCCGCAAGATCGGCAACTCGGTAGCTCCCACCGCCCATATAAGACGGCTGTACTTTTGTAGGTTCTGTGCCGAATGTTCCGTTTAGAAAGTCTCCCACAGTCTGTATCGGTACACTGTAATCATTTCCTCCGGCTGAAAAGGCGCGTTTTTCGAGATTTCTTTGATACTCAATCGCTCCTATAACATCAGAGCCGTAATCTTCACGGTTTACGGTGACAGCAATCGCCGAATTTGAGTTTTTTCCGTCTCGTGCTCTTTTGCTCATTCCGTTAACGACAAGCCCGCCTTCCTCGGTAGCGGCGGCGATAACCTCGCCGCCGGGACACATACAAAACGTATATACCCCACGTCCTGTTGTATCGGAGAAATTATATTCCGCAGCGCCAAGCCTCGGGTCTCCCGCAAATTTTCCGTAGGTTGCAAGCTCAAGCTCTTCTCTGAGATGCTCTATACGCACGCCTACAGAAAACGGCTTTGACACAAGCTCAAATCCGCTTGACATAAGCATAGAATATGTGTCTCTTGCGCTGTGACCCGTCGCCAGAACGACGCAACCGCAAACAATATCGCCTTTTGATGTGCGAGCTGTAACGGTTTTGTCAGTGTTATTTTTTATCGAATCAAGTCTGCAGTCAAGTATTACTTTTCCGCCAAGAGCTTCTATTTCTTTTATAATATTTCCGACCACTTTTTGCAAAATATCGGTTCCGATATGGGGTTTTGCCTTTACTGTTATATCGTTTGGCGCACCGAATTTTACAAGGCGGTTAAGTACGTACGAGCATTTAGGATCGTTTATTCTTGTTGTCAGCTTCCCGTCGGAAAAGGCTCCGGCGCCACCTGCGCCAAACTGTATGTTATTTTCGGTATCAAGCACGCGCTCCGAGCAGAATTTACGGTAAGCGGCTGTTCGGGCTTCAATGCTTCCGCCGCGGTCTATCACAATAGGTCTGTAACCGCGTTCGGCAAGAGATAATGCACAGAACATTCCCGCAGGACCGCATCCTACAATGAGAGGATTTGAGGCAAGCAATTCATTTGCGCAAGACACCGACTCTTCTTCGAATATTACTTTTTTAAATCCTGCCTCTGTTATGC
>JAZNPQ010000065.1:0-8687 GCA_045589735.1 Eubacteriales bacterium
GCGTATAAGTGTAAAAACTGCGGTCACGAAATCGTGCCGACCTATTCGGAAGCCTTGTGGGCAATGCATAGAGGAACGACCCGCTATCTAAAATGCCCGAAATGCAATAAACGCACTTGGTGCAAAAAAGTATTAAAGAAATAAAAAAACAAACGGTATACACTGTATACCGTTTGTTTTTTTATTAAAATTACTTGCTGAGTCTCTCTTCAAGAGCTGCAAGCTCTTCCTTAAGCTCTGCGGGAACGCTGTCACCAACGAATTCATAGAATTCCTTGATGTTCTTAACGTCGTCGAGCCAAGCTGCGTTATCTACCGAGAGAAGCTCCTTCATTGTGTCAACGGTGATACCGTCAAGACCTTCAATGTCGATATCCTCTGCGTTAGGAACGTAACCGATAGGTGTGAGCTTTGCGTCGATCTTGCCCTCGCAACGCTTGATGATCCAGAGAAGAACGCGGAGGTTATCTCCGAATCCGGGCCAGATGAAGTTGCCCTCGTCATCGGTTCTGAACCAGTTGACGTGGAAGATCTGAGGTGCGTTGGGAATTACCTTACCCATATCGAGCCAATGCTTCCAATAGTTACCCATATTATAACCTACGAAGGGTCTCATTGCCATGGGGTCACGGCGAACAACACCGACAGCACCTGCTGCAGCTGCTGTTGTCTCGGATGCCATGATAGAGCCTACGAAGGTACCGTTCTGCCAGCTTGTTGACTGATATACCAGAGGTGCAGTCTTTGCGCGGCGTCCGCCGAATACGATAGCGGATACCGGAACACCTGTCAGGCTATTGAACTCAGGCGAGATGCAAGGACAGTTGATAGCCTTTGCAGTAAAGCGGCTGTTAGGATGCGCTCCGCATGTGCTCTTGTCCTTCTTGTCGTACTTTGTGCAGTCCCAAGGATTGCCCTTCCAGTCGATAGCGTTTCCGGGCTTCGGGGGATTCTTGTCGAGACCTTCCCACCAAACTGTATTGTTCTCTGTGTTATGAACAACGTTGGTGAAGATGGTGTCCTTCATTGTTGTATAAAGAGCGTTCGGGTTAGAGTTGAGGTTTGTTCCGGGTGCTACGCCAAAGAAGCCGTTCTCGGGGTTTACTGCCCAGAGTCTGCCGTCCTTACCGACACGAAGCCAAGCGATATCGTCACCTACGCACCATACCTTATAGCCCTTCTTGCGATAGATTTCGGGCGGAATGAGCATTGCGAGGTTGGTCTTTCCGCAAGCAGACGGGAATGCAGCACAAACGTACTTTGTCTCGCCGTCGGGATACTCAATTCCGAGAATGAGCATATGCTCAGCCATCCAGCCCTCTTTACGTCCGAGGTAGGATGCGATACGGAGAGCAAAGCACTTCTTTCCGAGAAGAACGTTGCCGCCGTAGCCGGAGTTTACCGACATAATTGTATTATCCTGGGGGAAATGAACGATATAGCGGTTGTTTTCATCAATGTCTGCGCGTGCGTGGAGACCCTTGATGTAGTCTGCGCTGTCGCCGAGAGCTTCAAGAACGTCTGTCCCAACGCGTGTCATAATGAGCATGTTAAGAACAACGTATATAGAGTCTGTAAGCTCGATTCCGTATTTTGCAAAGTCAGAGCCGACAACACCCATTGAATAAGGAATTACGTACATTGTTCTTCCCTGCATAGAGCCTGTGTAGAGCTTCTTGAGCTTTGCATACATCTCTGCGGGATCCATCCAGTTGTTTACGTTTCCTGCCTCTTCCTTTGTGGGGGTGCAGATAAAGGTTCTGTCCTCAACGCGAGCTACGTCGTTGACTGCGGTTCTGTGGAGATAGCATCCGGGGAGAAGCTCCTGATTGAGTTTGATCATCTCTCCTGTTGAGCAAGCCTCTGCTCTGAGTGCCTCTGCCTGCTCCTCAGTGCCATCGATCCATACGATCTTGTCGGGTTTGGTCATTGCTGCCATCTCGTCTATCCAATTAAGGACATACTTGTTGGTGGTCATTGCTGCCATGATAGTTTTTTCCTCCGTTTATTCATAAATATTATAAAAACCGTATTTTGAAGCCATATAGCCTCATTGTTAATTTTACAACATTCTTGCAAGAATTGCAAGAGGATTATTCATTTTTCTACTTTGTTTACAAATAAGATACAGAAAGTAAACTATTTTTCCTATTTTTTGACTAATTATTTTAATAATTCATTTGCATTATAAAAAAATGTATGATATAATCGTTTTGTATACTATCCGTATTACTTTATATTTTTTGGAGTTAA
The DNA here is from genome assembly GCA_045589735.1 of Eubacteriales bacterium. Lineage (GTDB taxonomy): Bacteria > Bacillota > Clostridia > Oscillospirales > CAG-272 > RGIG3994. Next base: position 2,254 of record JAZNPQ010000065.1, read on the forward strand.
GATGCAAGATACTGTAAAATCTAAAAAGCGGTTCGGTCACTCCGCGAAAAGTGTTCTTTCAGACCCAAAGCAATATCTAAGCTTCTTTTTTGCGTTTTTGGTAGTAGGGACGCTTTTTTGGACTTTACTCATAACGATGGGAGTAAACAACCGTCACGCGCACAAAACGCTGACCGAAGAGTATAGCTATCACGTTATAATAACCGGTCTCAGTCACTCAAAATACACCGAGCTTCGAAATCAGGACAACAATTACAGATTACAGGATCCCGAGCTTAAGCGTTGGCCCGCTATTGATTTCGGATTGCCGTCAACCTCCGACGGCTTCGGCAACAGAGTCTACAGCGTAGGGCTTGTTCTGAACGAAAACAATCCGGAACGGTCGCTAAATTATTTCAAATCTCAAATGGAGAAAAATAATGTCGGAATTAATAAAAGCAATTACGAATTAACTCCACGCTATACCGACGACCCCTACCGAAGCGCAAAAAACAACGTCGTGCTTCTTGTTCTTTTTATAGTTTGCGGAGCTGTTTCGGTATTATTCGGAATTCTGACGGTAAAATTCAAAAAGCCGCCGAAGGAAAACGAGCAGGGCGACAGAATATACACCTCTACAATATCGGAAAGTGTGTACTCGACCTTAAAAAAGGTGTTTTTTACGCTTATGATTTTGTTCGGTGTCGCGTCTCTTGTATTTCTGCTTTTACGCATAACCGCAGGAAACGCGATAGTCTATTTCTTTCTTCTTCTCTTCCTTATATTCGTTTGCGCCGCATTTCTCACGGTTCTCGGTAATACGCGCGTAAACCACTACAAATTCAAATACGGAATATATATGACCTTTGGCGCAAGCTTTAAGCGTCTGTATTCGATTTCTGTCAGAGAAATGATGACAGTATCTCTTACCACGATTCCCTTCTCTCTCGGAATTTCGCTTCTTATATGTTCATTCATATACCGTTCGGTCGGAGTTCCTATGACTCTTCCGTTTGAGGCAGTTGTCGGCGTTCTTGTTCTAAACGTGATAATGGTGCTTGCCTCAACCTATCTTCCGATGAAATCAATGATAAAAAAGCCTCCCATCGCGTTGCTCACCGCCGAGGACAACTCTAATCTTGTTGCATCTCCGAGACGCTCAATAAGCCTCCCGTCAAATGGTTTTCCCGCAAAATACGAGCTTTTCGGTATGTGGCGCTTCCGCAAGTATTATCTTAAACTCGTCGCGATCGCCGTCGCGTTTTCCACCATATTCCTTTGCGGACTCTACATAAAAGAAATGACACAAAACGCCGCGGAGCTTGACACTCACGAATTCGTCGTAACGGCTACCGAATCGGGTATTTCGGAATCGGGAATCAACACGGTAAGCCTCTCTCTTAAAGAGGATCCTTCCTTTAAGTATATATATTGGCAGGACAGCACGGTCGCCACTACCTATAGCATTCACGCTCTTTTCAAATCGGAAAATATACTGAACGGTAAGTACATATACGATATCCCATCTATAGGAGGAAATCGCGAAAGGTGCTACAACAACGGTTTTACAAAGACCACCGACAGCTTCGAAATGGTTGCCTACAACAAAGAGCTTATAGACACTATAATTGAGAACGGCATCTATGAGATTGAGGGCAATCCTTATTCCGTCATAAATAATGACAACACTGTTATTATCAGTGAAAACATAAGTACACTCCCATATTACGATTTTAACGTGGGTGATAAGATAGTAATAGCCGTACCGATAGAAGCCGCGTCGGAGCAAGACGAACAGCTTCTTGGCGGAAGCAGACGCGAGGCAGCTCTCACTAAATACATAGAAAACGCAATATTCGAATACAAAGAATATACAGTCGGCGCTATCATAGAAACAAGCGGTGAGAGCGGAAACATAACCGTAGGTCTTAATTACGGTGTATATTCGGGAATAATAGACAGATTCTTTGAAGAGGACAACAAGGACGAAATACCTCCGCTTATGAGCGAACTGCTTATTTTCGCCGAAAAGGATGCGTCCGCCAAGGATCTCGCAAGACTCAGAGCCATTATTGAAGATGAATTTTCACTCCACGATTATAAGGTCAGCGAGACATATAACACCATTCGCAACCGTCTTACAAAGGAAGGCGGTCAGAACGCGGTCATACTTACGGTATCGTACATAATAATGCTTCTCTCTCCGATAGTCTGGTTCTTTTCACAGCTTCAGTTTTACCGCAGAAGAAACAAGGAAATGTATATACTCCGCGCACTCGGCGCAGTTGACAAGCGACTGAAACGAATTTATATCGTTTCGGGTGTTGTGCTGTCTCTCTTCAGTGCGGCGGTTACGCTGATAATGAGTTATGCTGCCGATTATCTGATATATATTTTCTGCGCGGCGTTTCTCCCGTCCGACAGTATTCTCGGAAGAATAAACTACAGCTTCTATATGCCGATTGACGCGCTTATTATATGTATCGTCTCGGCGGTGCTTTGCGGATTTCTGTCATCTTGGTTGCCCTTCCTTTTCAGAAAACAGCTCAAATCAAAATCGGAATACACAACGTACTAAGAAAGGAATCCTTTAATATGCAAGACAGAAAAGTCATTCTCGAATGTGAGAACGTAATAAAGCAATACACACAGTATGATGCGGTCGTAACGGCGGTCAATCGCGCAAAGCTCACGGTATATGACCGTGAATTCGTTGCTATAATAGGTACGTCGGGATCGGGAAAAAGTACCCTTTTGCATATTCTTGCGGGTCTTGATAAGCCCACGTCGGGTAAAATAACGATACGTGGAAATGATATAACGCAAATGAGCCCCGACGAGCTTGCAGAGTTCAGAGGAAGGTATATGGGTATGGTTTTTCAGAGCCATAATCTGATACCTCAGTTCACCGCTCTCGAGAATATACTTATACCGACAATGATATGCAACAGACCGAAGGAATCGTATCAGGAAAATCTCAAAAAGCTTGTCACAAGCCTTGATCTTTCGGAAAGACTGCACCACCTTCCCTCTGAGCTTTCGGGCGGTCAGCAGCAAAGAGTCGCCATTGCTCGCGCGCTTATAAATCTTCCTCAGATAGTTTTTGCAGACGAGCCCACGGGAAATCTTGACAGAGCAAATGCCGACGAGGTACTCGACCTGCTTCTTAAAACGAAAGACCTTTTAACGCAGACTCTTATTATGGTCACGCACGACATGAAGATCGCAGAACGTGCCGACCGCATATTGCAGATGGAAAACGGTGTACTTACACCGTACGATAAATAACAACAAAAAGTTGAGGGTGAGTCAAAATTGACTCACCCTCTTTTTGGTGTTTAGCCGTTGCAGCCGCAGCACCAGAGAAGAAGAATAATGATAATTATCCAGATAATGTTATCGTCATTGAAAAGATTGCAAAGACAGTTCATGGTGTATCCTCCTTTAGTAAATAAACGGTAACGCGTTGCGTTTTCCGTTCTCAATACCATACTATGACAGCTATCCCCGAGTTGTGACAGATGATTTCATAATTCGTCATATTTTTACCGTTGACACACCGTTTACAAAATGATATAATGCATCTACTACCAATCATTCAGGAAGGATTCGAAAAATGAATTTTAATATGTGGTTCCCCGTGCGCATCGTTTCGGGCGAAGGTTGTCTGAAAGCAAATGCAAAAATGCTCGATGTCGGAAAGCATGCATTTATCGTCTGCGGAAAGCACGGTGCCGCCGTTTCAGGTGCGCTCGAAGATGTTTACAACGTTCTTGATTCTCTCGGAATAAAATATACTGTTTTCGACAGATCAAAAGAAAACCCTCCGCTTATGCTCTGCTATGAAGGCGGCATGCTCTGCCGAGAAGCGGGTGCGGATTTCGTTATAGGAATCGGTGGCGGTTCTGCACTTGATGCCGCAAAAGCGGTCGCTCTTTTTGCGACAAACACCGAGCTTGAGCCGATGGACGTTTACTCTACGGATAAAAAGAAAAACGCGCCTCTTCCTCTTTTGGCTATTCCCACAACGTCCGGTACAGGAAGCGAAGCAAACGGCACATCTGTCATGTCGCTTCCCGGCGGTATGCGCAAAAAATCATTTGGCACGGAATGGCCTCGCGTCGCTTTTCTTGACCCAAAATACACGTATTCACTTCCTGCGGACACAACTATGAGCTGTGCTCTCGACGCTTTTTCTCATGCGGCAGAGTCGTATCTTTCACCGAAATCGACTCCAATATCGAGGCTTTTGGCGGTATATGCGGCGAAGAATATTTGGTCGGTAATCAAAAACTATCCTTCCGAGTATTCCGAATCAGACAGACAAACGCTTCAGAACGCGGCAACTGCGGCAGGTCTTGCTATCAGCGTTACAGGCACAGGATTTCCCCACCCTCTCGGATATTCCCTCACAATGATGAACGGTACTCCTCACGGTGCGGCTTGTGCGGTATTTTACCGTCACTATCTTGAATACAATACGAGAACAGAGGAAGGAAAGCGTCTAGTGAGTGATTTCTGCCGTGAGATAAACGCGGAGCTTTCCGAGCTTACCGAAATGCTTCCGAAGCTTTCCGGAGTTAATCTCGCTCTCACAGAGACTGAGATTCAAAAGTATGTTGATCTCGTCTCGTCTGCAAAAAACTTTACAAACAGCCCGTACGTGCTGTCAGATGAAGAAAAAATCAGTATATACCGTGAGCTTTTCGTAAAGAAATCCCCATAACACTAAACATTTAAGAAATTTTAAAATATTTTTCCAAAATCTATTTACATATAAAAAGATTTGTGATATAATACGTTATGTATGACATCGGCACGGACCTTGGATCATAAGCCGCCATTGCGGTTTTTCACCCACCGAAGCCTGAGCCGTTGCCAAATAAAAAAGAAAGGTGAAAAAGACATGCTTAAGGACACAAAGCAGGCAATTATCGACCAGTACAAGACCCACGAGGGTGACACAGGATCGCCTGAGGTTCAGATCGCGCTTCTCACATACCGCATCAACAACCTCACAGAGCATCTTAAGGTGAACCATAAGGATCACCACAGCCGTCGCGGTCTTCTCAAAATGGTCGGTCACAGAAGAAACCTTCTGAACTACCTGATGAAGATGGATATTGAGCGTTACCGCGCAATCATCGAAAAGCTCGGCATCAGAAAGTAATTGCAAGGAGTGAGTGTCGGATGATTCTACCTGCACTCACTCCAAAATTCTATTTTTAAAGTAAAAAAAACAAAATATTCGACCTGCGCCGATTAGCAGTTAATTATTTACTTGACGCCTTTTCAAGTACGTAATTAAGTGCTAAACTCCGTAGGTCAGAAAATAAATAATACGGAGGAACAAAAAATGTTCGAAAATTTCAAGACTTTCCATTACACATTTGCAGGCCGTCCGCTCGTAGTTGAGACCGGTAAAATGGCTCAGCTTGCAAACGGCTCCTGTCTCGTCCGTTACGGTGACACCGCAATTCTCTGCTGTGCAACCGCATCGGCAAAGCCCCGTGAAGGAATCGATTTCCTTCCCCTCTCTGTTGATTTTGAAGAGAGAATGTACTCTGTCGGAAGAATCCCCGGAGGTTACTTCCGCCGTGAAGGTAAGCCTTCCGAAAAGGCTATTCTCACATCGAGAGTTATCGACCGTCCCGTTCGTCCCCTTTTCCCTAAGGATCTTCGTAACGACGTAGCTCTCTCTCTTACGGTTATGTCGGTCGATCAGGACTGCTCGCCCGAAATCACCGCAATGATAGGCGCATCCATCGCTCTTTCCATTTCGGATATTCCGTGGAACGGACCGATCGGCGGCGCGTTCGTAGGTCTTTGTGACGGTCAGATAGTTATCAACCCCACCGAAGCACAGCGCGCAAACAGCGATCTTGAGCTGACAGTTGCAGCATCCAAGGAAAAGGTCGTTATGATAGAGGCAGGCGCTAACGAGGTTGACGACGACACGATGTTCAACGCAATCATGAAGGCTCACGAGGAGATCAAGGATCTTATCGGGTTCATCGACGCTATCGTTGACGAGATCGGTAAGCCTAAGTTCGAGTATCCCTCCGGTGAGCTTGATCACGATATGTTTGATAAGGTATTCGCATTCTGCGAAAAGGATCTTATGTTCGCTCTCGACACAGACGATAAGACTGTTCGTGACGCACGTATGCTCCCTGTTACCGACGCTATCGTTGAAAAGTTCAGCGAAGAGTATCCCGACATTGAGGTAATTATGCCCGAGCTTATCTATAAGCTTCAGAAGAAGGTCGTTCGCCGTTGGCTTATTGAGGACCACAAGCGTGTTGACGGACGTGGCATAAATGATATGCGCGCTCTTAACGCAGAGGTCAGCCTCCTTCCCCGTGTTCACGGTTCGGGTATGTTCACAAGAGGTCAGACACAGGTTCTCACCATCGCAACTCTCGGAACTCTCAAGGATTCTCAGGAGCTTGACG
>JAZNPQ010000066.1:0-7362 GCA_045589735.1 Eubacteriales bacterium
CAGTAACATGGGTTCGATTCCCGTACGGGTCACCAAAACAAAAGGCACTTGCAAAAGCAAGTGCCTTTTGTTTTGGTGAGATGTACCCAAAAGAAACCGCGACGAAGTCGCAGTTCGGCAACGTTTTGCGTTTTTTGCGAAGCAAAATGATGTCTTGGACATCAAGCGAAACTTGCCCAAGCTATTCGAGCGACGCGAGAATTGCTTGAGTTCCCGTACGAAAAGAGTAAAGCACTTGCAAAAGCAAGTGCCTTTTGTTTTGGTGAGATGTACCCAAAAGAAACCGCGACGAAGTCGCGGTTCGGCAACGTTTTGCGTTTTTGCGAAGCAAAATGATGTCTTGGACATCAAGCGAAACTTGCCCAAGTTATTCGAACGAAGTGAGAATTACTTGGATTCCCGTACGAAAAAAGAATGGGCTGAGTCAAAAGCTTTTAATTAAGCTAATGATTCAGCCAATCTTTCTTGATTTTGTTAGTAATGTTTGGTATTATCAACCGATTATGTCAGTAAACGGTATCAACGCTTGCTCTAACTCTTTAATAAGCGGAATAAGCGCAGCACGTGTTTGACCGCTGTTGACGGTCACGCCGTCGGTACCTACCGTATAGGCTCTTGCCGCGTTATCAAAAGCCTCTTGCAGATTGATGATTGCCGCTCCGGCGTATGAGCCGTATTTTCCGTCCAATACGTCGTACGCATCTGTGAGAAGGGTCTGAAGCTTATTGCTTGCGCGAGTGTCTGTTTCCGAGAGTATTGTTGATATGCTCTGTCCCGAGTATACGGTATAGCTGTAGTCTGAGCTTACCGTATAGGTCGTTGTTCCGGTCGATTTCCAGGTTCCCGTATCAAACGATCCGGTTTTGTACTCTCCCTCGTATCCGACGATGCTTGCCGTACCGACGTAATTATCGCCTATCATATACCAATTTCCGTACGAGCCGTCTTCGTTTCTGTCACAGGTAAAGACCGCCACGTATATTACGGGTGAGCCGCTTTGCAGCTCGTCAGTGGTCATGTAAAGCGTCATTTCACAGCCGTAGCCGTAGCTTGAGTTTCCGTTTGCTGTTGCGACATAATCGTCACCGGTGGAGGTGTCGCCGTCAATGTTTTCACGCTTGATAAGTACCGTGACGTTGGTGACCGTTCCGTCTATGGTAAGCGACAGCTTTCCTTGGAAGAGAGAATTTATCGTTTCGGTGTCGTCGTTGTGAGCGTCGACAACGTTACCTATAAAGTTAGCCTTCCAATCGTTTGCGCCGTCGTATTTATCATCTATCTTATCAGCCAACGTCTCATACCCGCCGCCTGCCGAGGTATCGTTCAATATTTCGCCGAACCTTACCAGAGCCGAATCAAGAGCAGCCTCGCCTACGGAATCAACGTTGACTCCAAACTTATAGTTGATGAGGGTTTTTAAGTCTCTGTTTGCAATAGACGTGCTTGATATTGTGAAGGTGGCATAAAACTGTACCTTCGCGCCGGGAGAAATGACGTCACCGACAAAGCTTTGCCCATTTATATCGGTGACTGTAACCGACAGATATCTGCCGAGATACTGATTTCCGTTGTAGCCTTCCATTGAGGACACATAATCAATTCCCGAATAGGCGTATACGTACGGTGAATTGTTCCATACGGTCAGCTTGTATTTTACTGTTCCGTATCTTCTGTTTTGGATGTTTACTGTACTGTCAACAACAGTAGTAAGCTCGATATGCTCGGCGGCGACAGAGCTGCCGTAGGAGCTTGAATCAGGCTCTACGCTTGTAATATATATTCCGACGGGCGGCGCTGCGTTAGCCGATCCGGTCAGACGAAGCGTGTCGGTGAGAGCCGCATATCCTACGCAGGTAAACAAAAACATAAAGGAGAGCGCGGCTCCTATTAAAGCTTTTATCCAAGTTTTCATAGGTCGGCTCTCCTTTCTTTTGTTTTTATTCCTCGTCGTTTTTCTGTGTGTCGTTCTCGCTTTCGTGAGATATCGGAGCAAGCGCTTCGCTTGCCTTGCGTTTGACTATTCCTATTATCTTTTTAAGCGGATGTGTAAGCGATTCGGGGTCTATTTTGTGATTTCCGTGAGCAACAGCCGCCTTGCGAATGATGTCTTTATTCCTGTGAACGTCCTTTGAGGGCACGAGAACTATATCTCCGTCGTGTACCTCCGCGCCGTTCGGGTCGTAGCGGTATATCTTGTTTTTGTGGGCTCTTTCGGGCCAGACAACACCGATGACCTCGACGCCGTTGTCGTCTTCTTTTTCTTCTAACTCCTCGTATTCGATCTCTTCAAGCTCAACGGTAGGCGTTTCAAGCGCCTCTGTAAGAGCCTCTTCGTCAACGTTTTCGACGATTATCTCAGGCTCTTCGACCGTGGGAGCGTATATCTCGTCGTAATTTTCAACCTTGATCTCAAACAGATAGGCAATATCACCCGAGGGGATAACGAAACGCGAGCAGGTCTTGTCTTCGTTTTCGTTCATAAGGATCGGGGATTGGATGATATCGCGTATACTGAGCATTTCGTTGAACGAAGCGACCCGAAGCACCTTGTAGCCGTCGAAGTCAAACTCGTTGGTTATGACCTGAATGAAGGAACGGTAGCTTGACAGAAGCTTCTTTATCTTTGCCTCGTATCTGACATCTTCGTTTCTTGTAAGGTATGTAAAGAGGAGAAGGGCAATGACGGCAAGTACGTCAATGACCGTAAACACGATACCGAGCACCTTGAATATGTTTTGGCTTGCGAAATTTCCGCACGCCAGAACCTTGCTTTCGGATTCGGGAACGCTTGACGTCATTTTTATATCGACGGTATTGTTTACAAGCGGTATCATAAGAGACACCGAGTAGGTGTTGTTTCCGCTTTCCTCAAAATTACTGCAATTACTGATGACATTGACCTTCATAGTCACGTAGAGCGTGCTTACAGCATTGTCAAGCTCAAGCGTATCGGTTATCTCGGTCGCCGTCTGATTATACTTGGCATAATCTATATTGACGGTCTCGCTTATCTTCAGACGGTCTGTTCTTTTCTTTGAAAATTCCTCTTCGGGCTTTATTTCAAAGATAGGATCGTAGATAGGCTTTCCTGTCTCCTTGTCTGCGATAAGAAGCTGTGTGAATACCGAATAGCTGTAATCGAATGAGACCTCGTCAGCGCCCATTTTCAGCTCATATTCAAGGTCTGCCGTAATGTTATCGATAAGCGTGGAGACGTAGACCTGATCCTCTCCGAGCCACTCGTCCTCGAAGAACGGGTTTTCAAGCAGATGGACCTTATAGTCTATGTTGCCGCTTTCGGTGTATTCGATATAAAAGGTTTTATTCATCTGATTGTAGGTCACAAACGAACCGAGCGCAATTACCGTGACGGTAATTATCGCTATAAGCTGAATAAGAATCCATTTTTTTCTGTTTTTCGTATAGTCAAGTCGTCGTTTTCTTTCGGCTTCAGACATAAACAGACCCCCTTACTTTTGCGAGAACAGTTCTCTTAGCCAAAGGGTCGGGTATCCGATATAGGGTATCTTCGTGTCAACGAGACCGACAATCTGACCGACGGTAACGTATCCGCTGTCGGTGTCCTCGTTGGCGTCGCCCTTGGTGTAGAATCTGTGTTCGCCGTTAATAATTTCTATTTTGACTACTCGGTGAACGAACACCGAGCGATTTTTTTCAAAAGCAATGACCTGTCCGACGGTAATAGTTTCGCCGTCGTATTTCTGGAAAATAACGGTATCTCCCTTGTTGATCTCGCCCGTCATACTATCGGTGGCGATAACGAGAGCACCGTATTTGAATTGATTGGAAATAAGCATTACCGTGCCTGTCATAAGGACGAGGACAACGGCTGTGAGTATGCCCGATGCGACCCTTGCAAAACGGTTTGTATTACCGAGCGCGAATTTTCTCTTCTTTTCGAACAGAGCGTCGATGAAGATAAAAATACCTATGGGCAGAAGAAGATTGATAAATGCGAGCAGGGAATCCGAAATAGCGGACCCGTACGGTATAAGATAAAAAGGTAATACCGTGATCGCTCTGTAGGCAAGGCTTGGAAATATTCCGTACCTTTTCGTTAGATAATTATATAAAAGATTGGATACGATACTTGGAAAAAGCGTAAGACCGACGACGTCCATAAAAGTGACGAAGGTATGTATTTCCGAAATAGTTGAGCAGATTATAATATCGCCGACAAGGCAGATAAAATACGTGAGCACGTTTGCCACTTTACTTCCCTGGGCACAAACGACGTATCTTATTACCTCGGACGAAAATATTATCGCCGCGATTGGCAGAGTCAGCCTGAAAATAATATCCGGCTTGAGACCATAGCCTGTTTTTGTAAATCCAAACTTGAAGCCCGACATAAAATAGAGTGTAAGATAGACAAGTCCCGTGAGGGCGACTATCATAAGCACCTGATTTTTGAACAATGACGGAGCCGAACGCTTTTTAATAAAGAAATATGAAATCGCCGCCGCGGGAAGCAGCAGAGAAGCCGCAATTATTCTTCCACTGCCTCCCGGTGCGAACAGAGTTAAAAGGAGAGCGGCAAACGTTGAGCCTGAAATTATGTATAATTTTTTCCTGTCAGCCGTCATAGCCATTCTCCTTTCCTTAATAGTATCATCGGCAAAAACCGATTCTGTTAGGTTAACTAGCCCTCGTTTATTGCGTCTGCTGTGAGCTCGATACCGAAGGTAGCACTGGTCGCATTAAGAACAACGTCCTTAACGGTAACTGTAACCGTTACGTCCATAGTTCCCTTAGCAGGAACTATCATATCCGCGTTCGAGTAAGCATACTCGACTGTGAATTTTTCGGTATTGGAGTTAGAGGGGTTTTCAACTCCACTGAGCTTTTGGGGATTGACAGTAACCTTTGCGTCTACATTAGAGTCGTTCTTGATGGTGAACTTGAATACGGACTTTTCGCCCTTAACCGCAAGCTTGTTTGCAGTATAGGTTGCATCGTCCAAGGTACATGATGCAATGTCGTCAACAGTACCGGTTCCGGTTCCTTGGTCCGTTAACACTTCAGCAGCACTGAAATAAACGTTGCTCTCAAAAGCGTTCTCAGCCTGAAGAATGTCGATGTGAGCGTTACCGATGATGGTGAGTGTATCGGTGAATGCGGCGTAACCGATACCGAGCATAAGTGTTGCAATGAGCACGAATGCCGTTACAACGATTTTTCTGTTTTTCATTTTTGTCTCCTTTCAGAAAAATTGATTTTTTAATTTTTATATCAAAAAGCTTACGCTTCAGATATCTCTTACATTATGTAACTATATAGGTGAATTATGGACACTTGGTCACTTTAGTACATTAATTATATAATTCTTTTATGTACAAATATATACAAATTTGAAAACAAAATATTTCAGGCGAGCAGAAATATTAAAAAATACGTAATATTTACAAAAAGGGGCTGAGTCATTAACGAAGCCCACGCGCAAAAAAGTCGGAGTTGGACTTTTTTTGTGGCTCGGAATTTGCGTTTTTTTGCCTTTATAAAGGCAAAAATGACGGTGTTTAACCGTCAAGCAAAAACGTTGAGGGTGAGTCAAATGCAAAAAAATGCATTTAACTCACCCTCTTCAATGATGATGGTGATGATGACAGTGAGATGTGTGGGGCTCAATATGGCAATGCTCTTCGTGGCAATGCTCGCCCTCGGCTTCAAGCTCAAGAGTTGCGTGGATAATTCCATGCTCCTTAAGCTCTTCTCTTACTTTGTCTTTTATTTTGTGAGGTTCACCGTTTGTGACTATATGCATCGTCGCGTAGCACAGGTTTCCGTCGATGCTGCGGATGTGTATGTGATGAACGCCAAGCACGCCGTCGATTTCGGTCAGATGCTCGGTTAATTCGTTTATATCAATGCCGTCGGGTGTTTTTTCAAGGAAAATATCGAGTGCCTCTTTTAGATTTCTGATGGCGTTTACTATTATAAATACCGCAATACCTATCGACATTACGGGGTCTATCAACGTAAAGTCGGTAAATTTCATTACGATAGCGCCGATAAGAACGACTATCCAGCCAAGCACGTCCTCAAGCATGTGAAGATTGACGGCTTTTTGATTTAGTGAATCTCCGTGGCGCGTGAAAAACGCCGCGCAGAAGTTGACAACAACACCGACGACCGCAAAAATAAGCATACCGTTATAGTTTATCTCGGTTGGTGTGATAATACGGTGTATCGCGTTATAAATTACCGCCGCCGAGCCGAAAAGCAGTATAAAGGTGGTTATGATACTGCCGAGGACCGAATAACGAAGATAGCCGTAGGTGTATTTTTCATCGGGCTGTTTTTTGCTTTTCTTTTCGAGAAAATAGGAAAGCCCAATGCTTGCGGCGTCGCCTATATCGTGTACGGCGTCTGAGAGTATCGCAACGCTTCCCGTAAAAATACCGCCGAAAAGCTCAAATATTGAAAAAGCAAAATTGAGCAAAAAAGCTATAAGAATGTTTTTCTCTGTTTTCATATATACCCCCGTTGATTTTTTTGGATAAATAATGTATAATGTGTATGATAATAAACACGTTGTACGATATAATATTATTTTAGTATTTCGTAAAAGTCAACATATTATTTTTTGTAAGTGTTCGATACCGAACATTTTTTGAATATTGTACGGAAGGGAAGAGAAAATGGACAGACGGCAGAGAAAAACAAGAGATGCGATATTTTCGGCGTTTATCGGGCTTTTATCAAAGAAAAATTTTAATCAGATAACGGTCGGAGAGATAATTGAGCGAGCCGACGTTGGCAGAGCGACCTTCTACGCGCATTTTGAAACGAAGGATTTTTTGCTCAAGGAGCTTTGCGCCGAGCTTTTTGACCATATTTTTGAGGCTGACCTCGGCGTTGACAGTGCGCACGAGCATATTTTCGACTGTGACGCGCAGGGCTCGGTATTTCTTCACCTTCTTCAGCACCTTCGTAAGAACGACAACAATATTTTAGGGCTTTTCGCATCCGAAAACAACGAATTGTTTTTAGGCTATTTCAAGGAAAATCTGAAAAAGCTTGTAAAGCAGCGGATGGACTTATTTGAGGGCAGGGTATCCGACGAGCTGCCGACCGATTTTAAGATAAATCATATAGCATCGACCTTCGTTGAAACGGTCAGATGGTGGACGGCGGGCGGTCTTAAGGAATCTCCCGAGGCAATCACAAAATATTTCTTTCTTGCGGTTTGAAACGGTAAATTGGGATTTATCGGTGCGTTGCGTTTTTATGTGGGGCGTTGCCCCACACCCCACCAAAGGAACTTTTTGGAAAAAAGTTCCTTTGGAATCTTCAAAAACTTTCAAAAATAAATGGTTTATGCTATGTATTTATTCACCT
>JAZNPQ010000067.1:0-5299 GCA_045589735.1 Eubacteriales bacterium
ATTACTCTCGGCATATTTTGCTTCGGCTATATTCGCGCTGATCGAAGAAGCACTGCGAACAAGTTGCTTTGTATATTCGGGGCGACCCTTAATTTTTGAGCATAATTCAGTAATCTCAACCGCAAATTCAATCGCGAGCTCGTGCGAGGTTTTTGCCATAAATACTCCTTTTGGTCCACCTACGGTGGAGTAATATGGACGGCGTTGCCGTCATGATATAGCGCAACTTCGTCGCGCGTGATATGGAAAGCCGTTGGCTTTCGTGATATGCTTGCTATCGCAAGCGTGATATGCGCACTTTGTGCGCGTGGAACGCCATCGCCTTACGTCGCGCAAGCGACATATCACGCACCGACAGGTGCATATCACGAACGCGAAGCGTTCCATATCACGACACCGTAGGTGTCTATATCACGCGCCGTAAGGCGTTATATCACGTCGCTTTGTCTGACCGCGTCAGACAAACGACACTCTCGACGTGTCCCGTCCTCGGAAACATATCGACCGGCGTGACCTCACCTTTTATTTCGTATCCGTACTTCATAAACTCCGCACAGTCACGCGCAAGTGTGTCGGGTCCGCACGAAACGTATACCACTCTCGGTATCTTTCTGTCCGCAATATACTTTATAAGCTCAGGTGTGCTTCCCTTTCTCGGCGGGTCCAGTATTACCACGTCCGCCTTTATCTCTTTTCCGCTTTCTCTTTCGGCGAGTCCGAGTATTCCCTCGGTGTCACTCGCGTCTCCGCAATAAAAATCCGCGTTCTCTATTCCGTTTATCTCTGCATTCATTTTAGCACATTCCACAGCATCGGCAACTATCTCGACACCGACAAGTCTCCTCACGTTCTTTGCCATAGTAAGTCCTATAGAGCCCGTACCGCAATAGAGGTCGAGCAGCATTTCATTCCCCGTAAGCTCTGCTTTTTCGGCGGCTTTGCTGTAAAGGAGCTCCGCTCCGTCGTGGTTTACCTGCCAGAACGACGCAGGCTTTATTCTGAATCTGAGCCCGAGAAGCGTATCTTCAATATATTCGTTTCCCTTAAGACAAACGTATTCCTTACCCGTGACGACGTTCGTCTCTTCTCTGTTATAATTGAGCATTACACTCGTCACGTTTTCAAATCTCGCGGTCAGCTTTTCGGCAAAATCCACGTTAAAAGCTTCACTTTCGCGACGCAGAACAAGGCAGACCATTATCTCACCCGTTCCCTTGCCCTCACGTATGTAGATATGGCGCAAAACACCGGTGCCGTTTGTTTCATCATATGCTTTTATTCCCTTTTCTTCGGCAAAGCGACAGACGAAATCAACTATTTCGGCAAAGATCTTCGGCTGAAGCGGACATTTTTCACTTGCCGCCAGCTTATGCGTTTTTGCGGCGTAAAAGCCCGAAGCGAGTCCTCTTTTGGTGTTTGCTACGGGATATTGCGCTTTATTACGGTATTCGGTCGTCTCCCCTGTCGAAAGCACGTGACCAACCTTAACGTCGTGCAGTCCCGCTTTTTTAAACACGTTTACCACGTATTCGCGCTTAAGCTCAAGCTCACGCTCGTAGGTTATATGCCTATAAACACAGCCGCCACAGCTCTCGGGCGCTGTGCATATATCGTTTTGTGTACGGTACTCCGACGGCTCATCCACACTTTCAAGCCTTGCAACGAGAAAGCTTTTATTTACCTTTATGACCTTTGCCGTGACCGTATCACCGCAGACACCGCCCGGGACGAACACGACCTGACCGTCGTCAAGTCTGCCGACCCCGCAGCCGAGGTTGTTAAGATCCGTGAGCGTAAGCTTTACGGTATCGCCCTTTTTCATACGTAAAACTCCGCCATATCCTCAAGTCTGAGAGCGCAGGCATTCTCCGCGGAAACACAGATATTATCACCGACACGGGTTATTTTTTCGTATTTTTCGGTTGCGTCGGCTGTTACTGTTATTTTTTCGTCAAAATAATTTTTATTCATATCGAGAGCGACCGACACAAAGCTTGAAGGCTCAAGGTCGTAAAGGTCTGCGTCTGTGTCATCATCGGAAAGACCTCGCGGAAGTATTATAAATTCTTTTCCCTTGACGTCCGCTTCCTCGAATAATGCAAAATCGCTGAGGTAATCTATAATACCCTCTCTCATATCTTCGTCAAGCTCACGGAACGCGTCAAGCACGTCCTTGCCGCCCTCGAGCATCCAGGACTGCATCTCGGCTATATATGCTTCGTCTGGTGTGCCTCCTTTTTTGAGCATCTTATCAAATCCGCCGAGCATACGCAGAGCCTTATAGTCCGAAACGCTCATTATCGGATAGGCGTTTGCCATCATACTGAGCTCGGTCAAAAGTCCGAGATCTCCTGCTGCAAGACCGCCGAGAGGATATATCACGTCTCTGTCCGTAATTCCCGCTTTTTCTTTAAGTTCGTTGAATTTATTAAGGTCTCCGTTAAGACCGCAAACAACATACGTCATTTTTGTTTTCTCCTTTATTTATGAAAACTGTGAATTGTAAAGTGTATAATAGAATCCGCCGAGCGAGAGAAGCTCCTCGTGGTTTCCCTGCTCTATTACGTTACCGTCCTTTACAACGAGTATCGTATCGGCATTTTGTATTGTTGAAAGCCTGTGGGCTATAATAAAGCAGGTTCTGTCCTTCATAAGCTCGTTCATAGCCTCCTGTATCTTTATCTCGGTACGTGAGTCAACGTTTGACGTCGCCTCGTCGAGTATCAGCATCGGCGACTTCGGAAGCATTGCTCTTGCTATCGTTATAAGCTGCTTCTGCCCCTTTGAAATATTTACTCCGTCGTCAGACAGTACCGTATCGTATCCGTAGGGGAGTGCTTCAATAAACGAATGTATCTTTGCCGCCTTTGCAGCCGCGACAACGTCCTCCATCGTCGCATCCTCACGACCGTACGTGATATTATCGAATATCGTGCCGTAAAACAACCACGTATCCTGAAGCACCATTGTATATGACTTACGAAGGCTGTTACGAGTGACCTCACGTATCTCCGAGCCGTCCACACTTATCTCTCCGCCGTCAATATCGTAAAATCGCATAAGCAGATTTATTACGGTAGTCTTTCCCGCGCCCGTAGGGCCTACTATCGCCACCGTCTGTCCCTCTTTTGCGTGGAGCGAGAGGTTGTGTATTATCGTTTTTTCGGGAATATAACCGAATTTTACGTTTTCAAGCTCCACGTCCCCCTTGACATCGGTCAGTACGGTTGCGTTTTCCTTGTCTTTTGGCTCAGGCTCCTCGTCGATAATTCTGAAAACACGCTCAGCTGCCGAGAAAGCCGACTGGAATTCGTGAATTATGTTGGCGAATTCGTTTATGGGTCCTGCAAATTTACGCGAATACATAACGAATTTTGATACTCCGCCTATAGTTATATAAAACGAGAACCAAGCCGCGCCTTCCACAAAATATCCCGTTTCAGAATACAGGAAAAGTATTCCTCCGAATATCATTATAAGTGACAGCGACAGGTTGTTTATAAAGTTTACGAACGGACCTATTATCGCGCCGTGATAGTCTGCGTCGTAATAGGCATCGACAGCTTCCTTGTTGCGTTCGTCAAAGCGTCCCGTTATCGTTGCCTCGCGTCTGTACGCCCTTATGGTTTTTGAGCCTGACAGCATCTCCTCGGCGTATCCGTTAAGCTCTCCGAGCTTTTGCGAGCGCTTGCGGAAAAGCGGCTTTATCTTTTTTGATTTGTACCTTGTAAACAGTATAGACACAGGTACGGTTATAAAAAACACGAGTATCAGCGGCTTTGATATCCTATACATAAAATACAGCGAGCCTACGACTGTATATACGCTTGTCAGTATCTGTATCAGGTCATGCGAGAGGGTGGAATTGACCGTATCTATATCGTAGGATATACGGCTTATTATATCACCTGTCGCGTGAGTATCAAAATACCCGACGGGAAGAGTTGTCAGCTTTTCAAAAAGCTGCTTTCTCATGGAATATATTATTCTCTGACTGAGATTTACCATTACAACGGTCATCACGTACGAAAGCACCGCCGCCGCAATATAACAGACGAGCATTTTATAGAAATTGCTCATTACCGTGTCCATCTGTACTCCGTTTTTATCGGCTATTGCGTCAACCGCGTTTCCGAGAAAATCGGGGCCCATCAGCGCAAGCTGGTTTGAAAGAAGCGTCATGCAAAGTGCTAAGATAACAAGAGGCCAGTGCTTCAGCATATATCCGAGAAGTCTTACCATAACTCCTCTGCGCGTCTTTTTATCGAGCTTCTCGGGTTGTCTGTGCTTGTTTGGATTATTGTCAGGTCTTCCTCCTCTATTCAACAAAAGCACCTCCCATCTGCGATTCGCTTATCTCACGGTAAACCTCGCAGGACTCAAGCAGGTCTGCGTGTTTGCCCATTCCGATTATCTCGCCCTCTTCTATGACTATGATAACGTCTGAATTCATGACCGAGCTGACTCTCTGAGCAACGACTACTGAAGTTGTTTCACTCATATTTTCGGCTATAGCTGCCCTGAGATTTGCGTCGGTCTTATAATCGAGAGCCGACGAGCTGTCGTCAAGTATCAGAATATCGGGGTCACCCGCTATAGCGCGGGAAATAAGTATTCTCTGCTTTTGTCCGCCCGAAACGTTCGTTCCCTTTTGCGAGAGCATATGCTTATATCCGTCTCCGAAATTTTCGATAAAATCGTGAGCCTGCGCTATCTTTGCGGCTCTTTCTATCTCCTCATCCGAAATATCCCGTCCGAAGCGTATGTTTTCTTCTATCGTTTCGGCGTACAGAAAATCATTCTGCAGCGCAACTCCGAACATTGTGTGAAGCTCGTCCTCGGGGATAGTTCTTACGTCCCGTCCGCCGATCCTTATGCTTCCCGAGTCAACGTCGTAAAAGCGCATAAGCAGATTTACAAGTGTGGTCTTTCCCGAGCCCGTAGCGCCGATTATTCCAACGGAGCCGCCCTTCGGAACCGAAAAGCTGATATTTTTCAGGTTGTCCTTTTTGCCGTTATAAGAAAAGCTTACGTTCTCAAATACTATATGATCTCTGTCGTCACATCTCGGATATTCATCCTCCGAGCAAACAGCAAGGTCGGTTTCGGCATCAACGACCTCGGCAATTCTGTTTGCCGACGCGGTGCTTTTCGTAACCATTACGAATATACGCGTTATCGACATCATAGCCATTGATATCATTGTAAAATACTGTGTAAAGGCGATTATAATTCCGGGCTCTGTCTTGTGTCCCATAACTCTGTGAGCGCCGAGAAGCACAACGAAGGTTATACCCAT
>JAZNPQ010000068.1:0-3515 GCA_045589735.1 Eubacteriales bacterium
TAATGCCTTAAAAAGATGGCTGGTATTTCTTCCTTTGTTACTTGCGGTCTGCCGAAGAATTAATAAAAAACAATCAGACACATCATTATGGGTTTCTCCAAAATGATGTGTCTAACTTTTTAAACTATTAAAGTTTTTGAGGGTTTGGGAACTTTTTTCAAAAAGTTCCTAAAAAGCTCTTATTTCATAGCCTCTTCAACTGCAACGGCAACAGCAACGGTCATACCAACCATGGGGTTGTTACCTGCTCCGATAAGTCCCATCATCTCAACGAGTGCGGGAACAGACGAGGAGCCTGCGAACTGTGCGTCGCCGTGCATTCTTCCCATTGTATCGGTCATACCGTAGGAAGCGGGGCCTGCTGCCATGTTATCGGGATGGAGTGTACGTCCTGTACCGCCGCCCGATGCAACAGAGAAGTACTGCTTGCCGTTCTCGTTACACCACTTCTTATATGTTCCTGCAACGGGGTGCTGGAATCTTGTGGGGTTAGTGGAGTTACCTGTGATAGAAACACCGACGTTTTCAAGTCTCATGATAGCAACGCCTTCCGGAACGCTGTCGGAGCCGTAGCACTTAACAGCAGCTCTCGGACCTTCGGAGAAGGGCTTCTCCTCAAGAACCTTTACGCTCTCGGTGTAGGGGTCGAACTCGGTCTTTACGTACGTAAAGCCGTTGATTCTCGAAATGATGTATGCAGCATCCTTTCCAAGACCGTTAAGGATAACGCGAAGAGGCTTTACACGAACCTTGTTTGCGTTAAGAGCGATCTTGATTGCGCCCTCTGCTGCTGCGAAGGACTCATGTCCTGCGAGGAAGCAGAAGCACTCGGTCTCCTCGGAGAGAAGCATCTTACCGAGGTTTCCGTGTCCGATACCGACCTGACGGTTTTCTGCAACCGAGCCGGGAATACAGAAGGACTGAAGACCGATACCTATATTTGCAGCTGCAAATGCGGCGGTCTTATTGCCGGTCTTTTCGGCTTCCTTGATTGCGATAGCCGCGCCGACTGTGTATGCCCACTTTGCGTTCTCAAAGCATATGGGCTGTGTTTCCTGAACTATTGTATAGGGGTCGATCCCTACCTTGTCGCATATCTCCTTACATTCGTCGATCGAGGAGATTCCATAATTCTTTAAGCAAGCGAGTATTTTAGCCTCACGTCTTGCGTAACCTTCAAACTGTGCCATTACGTTTACCTCCTTGATTATTCCTTGCGGGGATCTATGTACTTTACGGCGTCAGCGAATCTGCCGTACGTACCTTTGGACTTTTCGTATGCTTCGTTAGGCTCCATACCCTTCTTGATGAAGTCGGTCATTTTGCCGAGAGAAACGAACTCGTATCCGATAACTTCGTTGTTTGCGTCAAGAGCCATTCTTGTGCAGTAGCCCTCTGTCATCTCGAGGTAACGTACGCCCTTTTCCTTGGTTCCGTACATTGTACCGACCATGGAGCGCTCACCCTTACCGAGGTCTTCCATACCTGCGCCGATTACGAGACCGCCCTCGGAGAATGCCGACTGGGAACGACCGTAAACGATCTGGAGGAAGAGCTCGCGCATCGCTGTGTTGATAGCGTCGCAAACGAGGTCTGTGTTAAGTGCTTCGAGAAGTGTCTTGCCGGGGAGTATCTCTGCTGCCATAGCTGCGGAGTGTGTCATACCCGAGCATCCGATGGTCTCAACGAGAGCTTCCTCGATGATACCGTTCTTTACGTTGAGGGAGAGCTTACATGCGCCCTGCTGTGGTGCGCACCAGCCAACACCGTGGGTGTATGCGGAAATATCCGTGATCTGTTTTGCCTGAATCCACTTGCCCTCTTCCGGAATGGGAGCGGGACCGTGATTGCAGCCTTTTTTTACCGTACACATATTTTGTACTTCTGTACTCATTGCGTAAGGCATTTCGCTTACATTGCTCATTTTTATGTTCTCCTTTAATTAGATTTACTGATTTATTTTACGATTTCGCCGTAGACCTCGCCGAAAGCAGCCGCCGAGTTGCATTCGTCGGTGTCAATGTGCATAGCGAGCGCGAATTTGGGGCTTACTCTTACAACGACGTCACCGAAAACGAGGGGACGGTTTGTGTTAAGCTTTACGCTTACTATCTCCTTATCGGTTACGCCAAGCTCTTCAGCGTCCGCCGGAGTCATATGTATATGTCTCTTTGCAACGATAGCGCCTGCCGCTATTTCGACCTCTCCGCAGGGACCTACAAGCTTAAGACCGGGAGTACCTGCAACGTCACCGCTCTCACGAATGGGAGCAACGATGCCGAGTGTACGTGCGTCGGTAAATGAAAGCTCGACCTGATCCTCGGGTCTTGTAGGACCGAGAATACTCATTTTAAGAGAGCCCTTGGGGCCGACGACCTCAAGCTTTTCCTCGCAAGCGAACTGTCCGGGCTGGCTGAGCGCCTTCTTTGAGGTCAGCTCGTGACCCTTTCCGTAAAGCACGTCAAGAGTTTCACGGCTTACGTGAACGTGACGCGCAGAGGTTTCAACGATAAATTTCTTTTCCATATGGTATATACCTTCCTTAAAATATTATCGGGTTTGCATACAGATTTATTATATCACATTTTTTTTGTCTTGTAAATAGCGTAAAACAACAATTCTTGCAGTATATCGCAATTTTTTTTGGAAATAATATTACATATATGTAAAAAAGGAAGGTCGTTTAGGTTTATGAGTGAGAACAACGAACGCAAAAAGACAGACGCTGAGAAGCTCGAATCGCTTATTGAGGGTAGTATTTGTGCAGAGAACGAGCGCGAGAGTATACATTGTCTTAATATAATAGGACAGATAGAAGGGCATTACCTGCTCGGCGACAACCAGAAAACGACGAAATACGAGCATGTGATACCGCTTCTTGTCGGTGTTGAGGAATCCGACGAGGTTGAAGGATTGCTTGTGGTGCTTAATACGATGGGTGGCGACGTTGAGGCGGGGCTTGCCATTGCCGAAATGATAGCGTCGATGAAAAAGCCGACGGTTTCGCTTGTGCTTGGCGGCGGTCACTCTATAGGCGTACCGCTTGCGGTGTCGGCGAAGCGGTCGTTTATCGTACCGTCGGCAACTCTGACAATACACCCCGTCCGTATCAGCGGTACGGTTATCGGCGCGCCGCAGACCTATAATTATTTTCGCGAAATGCAGAGAAGGATCGTGGAATTTGTAACGTCTCATTCCTCGGTTGACGCGAAAAAGCTGACCGAGCTTATGATGCGGCCCGACGAAATGGCGAACGATATCGGAAGTATCGTTGAGGGCAGGGAAGCCGTGGAGCTGGGACTTATCGACGAGCTTGGCGGACTTGATAAAGCCCTTGCCGCCCTACGTGATATGATTGCAAAAGGTAGCGGTTGAGCTTTCAAATTTTGATTTATCGAACAGTTAAGTGCGAAGCGTTTTAAAGTTTGGGTCAAGCCTTTTTAAAGGCTTGTCGGAGCCGCCGCGATCGGCGGGCGCCCTCAGCAGAGGGCGAAATTCCCTGTGCCAAAAAGCGC
>JAZNPQ010000069.1:0-16671 GCA_045589735.1 Eubacteriales bacterium
CGGTTGCGCCCGAGCAACCGTTGAAAGATAAACAAACAATTAAAATATATCCCTTTTTTGAAGTTTTTTGAAGATTCCAAAGAAACTTTTTGCAAAAAGTTTCTTTGGTGGGGCGTGGGGCAAAGCCCCACATAATCTCACCGACAAATCAAAATTTGAAGCAACCGTTATCTGCTCTTCTCCATCGCAAGAGTTACTATAGTATCGCAGAGGGTGTCGTAGTCGATTCCGTCGGCTTTGGCTTCTTGTGGCATAAGACTCATCGGTGTCATACCGGGCAGAGCGTTAGCTTCAAGACAAACAAATTTATTTCTCGTCTTATCAAGTATCATATCAACTCGCGCATAGCAATCCATACGAAGCGCATTAAAAACACTCACCGCAAGCTCTCCTGCCGCTTTTGCCTCGGCTTCGCTAAGCTTTGCGGGGCATATCTCGGTCGTCATTCCGCTTTGGTACTTGTTTTTATAGTCGTAGAATCCGTCCTTGGGTATTATCTCTATCGCAGGCAGAGCCTTGCCGCCGAGAACCCCCACCGAAAACTCACGTCCCGCGACGAAGCTTTCGACGATAACTCTGTCCTCGTGTACCCCCGCCGCCTTAAGCGCGGTGTCAAGCTCTTCTGTCTTATTGACTATCGAAACACCGACGCTTGAGCCCGCCGAGCATGGCTTTACCACACACGGAAACCCCGTCTTTTTTGCGACCTCATCCGCGTTAAGCTCTGACGCAAGCCCCGTCACGCCGTACGGCACCTCTATTCCATCACCCGCAAGTATCTTTTTGGAAATATCCTTATCCATAGAGAGAAGGCAACCTATGTAGCCTGAGCCCGTGTAGGTCACCGCCATATTATCAAGCGTTGCCTGGAGCTGTCCGTTCTCTCCCATGCCGCCGTGGAGCGCGAGAAAGACGACATCAGCGGCGCGGCACAGCTCAAGTATTCCCTCACCTATAAGCTCTGCTCTTCCGCCGTTTTCCGCCTTGAGCGCTTCAAGGTCGGGCTCGGTCTCGGTTATTGTCGGTACGGGCGGCTCTTTTTCTGTAAAAAGACTGTCTATCTCTACCGATCTATCCTTTATTCCAACGTACACGTCGGCAAACGCCACCTTATGTCCTTTTCTTATAAGCGCCGCCGAGATAAGCGTTCCCGAGCAGAGTGAAACGTTACGTTCGGGGGAATATCCTCCCGCAAGTACTGCAATTTTCAAAATAGCACCTCTGTTTATTTCCGTTTTGTAAGAGTAATATTTCTGTCGTGTCCCGCAAGGTCAAATCCGATTTTGGAGTCAAAGCCGTTTTTCCCGGCTATATTCACCACCTCCGCTGACTGACCGCTTCCAATCTCGTACAGTATAAATCCGTCATCTTTAAGAAATTCTCCGAATTTTTCTGTCATTACGCGGTAGAAAACAAGACCGTCCTCGCCGCCGTCAAGCGCGAGGTCGGGCTCAAACGAAAGCTCGGGTGCAAGCGCCGACAGGTCATTTTTCGGAATATACGGCGGATTTGACAGTATCGCGTCAAATTTTCGGTCTCCGCATATCTTTTGTTCCGCGCTCTCCTCAAGTATGTCGGCTGTGATAAATTCCACTCTGTCAGATACACCGTGGCGTTCCGCATTTTTCACCGCATATCTAAGCGCCTCGGGAGAGATATCGACGGCGACTGCATGAAGGTCATGCCGTCTTACGAGTATTGATACCGTGATGCATCCCGAGCCTGTACAAAGGTCGAGAAATGTCGCGCCGATCGGTAATTTTTCAACGGCGTCAAGCACCATCTGCTCGGTTTCGGGTCTCGGTATAAGACAGCCGGGACCCACAAAATAGGTCTCGGTGCAAAACTGCCATTCGCCGAAAATATACTGAAGTGGGTATCTTCTCTCACGGCATTTTACGGCGGCTATAAGTCCCGTCTCGTTAAAATCTCTGTCACGGCAAAAGGGCAGCATCTCACGCGCGACACCGCAAAAATGCGAAATGAGAAGCCCTGCCTCACGTCTGTATTCTTCTATTCCTGCGGCTTTAAGCCGATTACAAATATCAAGATAGGTCAAAATTCCCTCCGAAGCCCCGCCTTACCGAAGCAAAACTGACTTTAATGTATCTATTATAACAGAATATTGTCAATATGAAAAGATATTTTCAAAAAAAGAAAAAAATTTGTTTTTTCATATTGATTTTTCCAAAAAATATGTTATACTAAATATAGCAACATTAGAGTTAATGTCATACCATGAAATTAAACTCGAGATGTGCCGAGCGAGACACATCAATTCTAATTTACACGGAGGTATTACCATGGAAGAAAAGAAAACCAATTGGGGCGTAATTATCGGCGTTGTTGTTGCAACCATCGCAGTTCTTGCTGTCGGTGCGATTTTCGCTATCAAGCTTCTCAAGAAGAAGAAAGCTTGCTGCTGCGAGGATGAGCTTTGCGACGAGGACATCTGCGTTCTTGACGACGAGCTCGAGATCGAGGCTGAATAATTCGGACTTTAAGACATACAGTCACTTCGGTGGCTGTATGTCTTTTTTTATTCGGCTTCTATCCAAATAACATCGACTGTCATATTTCCCGATACTATCCGCTTCGGCAGTCCGTCACGAGTCAGCCATACCGTGTATATGCCGTCCTCTGCGGTTACCGAAAGTCTTGTAATCTTTTCACCGTCAAGCTCGTCGGTCTCGGCTGTCGCAACGCTTCCGCAGGTTGAAAAAAGCTCTGTTACGCGAAGCAACGACTCACCGTCAATTCCGACGGGAGTAAAATCTCCGAGTATTACCTCTGTCTCACCGTCTTTACGCAGCACCGACAGTCCTTTCATGCTGTCGGGTGACAGAAAAACGAGACGCGCATCTCGCACTTTTCCTTCACACATCGGCATAAGCTCCATTTCAGCTCTGAGCCGTGTTCCGTTCATTGAAATCTCTATTTCGGCGTTTATTTTTCCTTTTTCGTAGGCGAGTGGGTCGCTTTTTTTTATGCAAGAAGGCAAAAAAGCAAGAAAAAGCATCAGTATCGCTGTCAATGCCGCAAAATTTTTCATATACTCTCCTATGGACAAATAAAATCTCAATAAAATATATGCTATACGCTTGAAGAAATAGAATTATTGTGATATAATTGATATATTATACCGAGAAAGGAGTAGACAATGGAAAGCTTTAAGCTGTATTCGACGATTTCAAGCACTAACGGTCTGCCGCCCACAAAGGCTGTCATTGACCGCGAGGCTCTTGTCGGAAACTTTAATATATTACGTAAAAGCATAACCGAAAAAGCTCCGAACACCGAGCTTATCTCGGTAGTCAAGGCTGATGCGTACGGTCATTCCTGCGAGCTTTGCGCTCCGCCGCTTGCCGCCGCGGGCTGTCGCCGCTTTGCCGTTTCGTCTATAGGCGAGGCGTCGGCTCTCCGTCATATTCTCGACAGGAACGGATATACCAATACCGAAATACTCATTCTCGGATATACCCCGCCGGAGCATGCGGCTTTTCTTGCCGAAAACCGTATAACACAGTGCGTTTTCTCTCTCGATTACGCCAAGGAGCTGTCGGCTGCACTGAACAGTAAAATAAAAATACATATAAAGCTCGACACGGGCATGAACCGTCTTGGAATAAGAGCCGAAAGCGACACTGAAATATTATCGGCAGCTTCCGAGATAAAACAGATAGCTCTTCTTAAAAATCTTGAGCTTATGGGGATGTTCACTCATTTTCCGCGCTCGGACGCAAAAACCGCCGAGGGCGACGCATTTACCCGCAAGCAGTTTGGACTCTTCTCCGCCGTACGCTCAGAGCTTCGAAAAAACGGCATAGATATTCCTTTCTGTCACGTTTGCAACAGCGCGGGAGCTGTACGCTTCCCCGAATTTGCGCTCGACGGCGTGCGCGTCGGTATACTGCTCTACGGCGGCGGTGAAAGCTTTTCGGAGCTTCCCCTGTCCCCCGTTATGCGTTTTGAGACCGAGGTCTCGCACGTACACGTCTTAAAAAAGGGCGAGGCTGTAGGCTATGGCGGTACCTTTGTTGCAGACCGCGATATGAAGCTTATCACGATGCCCGTCGGATACGCTGACGGCTTCATCCGCGATTTTAAGGGCTGCTGTGTCACACTCGTCACGAAAAGCGGCTCGTATCGCGTTCCTCTCGTCGGAAGGATTTGTATGGACCAATGTATGGCTGACGTCACGGGAATCGATGCAGAGCGAGGTGACAAGGTTCTGCTTTTCGGCAGCTCGCGAGGCGACCTTACCACTCTTGCAAAACACGCAAGCACAATAGATTACGAGGTGCTGTGTCTCGTTTCGGCGCGTGTTCCGAGAATAGAAAAAACCGAACTTTTATAATCTAACAAAAGAAAGGACGTGTGACGATGAAAAAAAGAATATTGTGGCTGCTGCTTTTGTGTCTGTCGGTCTGTCTTTTCCTCATATCTTGCGGCAAAAGCGATATAGCACCCGGTACTGCCGAGGTCACGATTAAGGAAAACGGAAAAAAAATGACCGTCACCGTCGCACCCGAGCCCGAAGCCCTTGAAAAATACGACGACTCACGCATTTATCTTTTTGCGCTTGAGCCGGGGCGTGATCTGTCCGACATAATAGACGGCAACGCGAAGCCTATCGACGACAAGCGCGCAAAAAGCACCGTCAAATTTAAGCTCGACACAGCAGACGACAGCGGAAAGAGCCGCCTGTATTACGGATTTGTCGCCGCGTTTTTCGACAGCTCGGTAAACAAATTCGTGCCCGCCGCGGAAACCGTCGCCTATCTTTCAAACCCTGAGGTCCTTTCCAAAAATAATACCGACTACACCGAACAATCATCTATAAAAGGCATAAACGCAAAATATGACGGCGATGCCGTCGCGCTTGATGTGTCGCATGTCATAATAGATATCCCGATAGATAAGTACGCGCGTACCGGCGCAAATGAAAAGAATCTGCGCTTTGAGCGAAGCGGCAGACGGCGTTATATTCTCTCCTCCGCCCTCTCAGAGCTTGACAAACGTGTTAAGGATTACACCGACAGAGGCGTTACGGTATATTTCCGTATCACTCTCGAGGCATCCTACGCCGAGCTTCCCGAAAAATTGCGTTTTCTCGCGTTTGAGGATACCGTTACGGGTTTACCCCACTATCCTATAAACACGGCAAACAGAGATTGCGCGGAATATATGGCTGATTTCCTCGACTTTCTCGCTGAGCGCTATACCGACAAGGAAGGCACGTACGGTCTTGTCTCGGCGTTCATAGCGGGGCACGCGCTAAATACGCCCGGCGACGGCGCAGGCTCTGCTTCCTACGAGACCTACTTTGAGGCTTGTACCGTGCTTTTGCGCACTATGTATACGGCAATGGCGACACACTATGAAAACGGTAGGGTCTTTCTCACAGTAGATAGAAATTATACCGTTTCGGGATACGGCGCGTGTGACGTCAGCGCAAAGAAATTCCTCTCGGATATGAAAAACCACACAAAGACCTCGGGCGACTATCCGTGGGGTGTTGCGCTATCGACCGTCTCTGCGTCAAGTGACAGCGACCGCATATGGTACGACAACGCGGGAGACGGAAAATATATCACTCCCGTAAACCTGACCGAGCTTACGGATACGCTCCTGTCCTCTGATAAATACCGTTATAACGGAGAGATGCGTCATGTCATAATAAGCGACTTCTCGGTGGAGCTTTCGGACAGCGAAGTATCCGAGCAAAACCAAGCCGCGTCGATAGCTTATGCTTATTACAAAGCAGTAGAAGCCCAAAAAATAGATGCGTTCTTCTATTCCGCACAGATTGACAATGGCGGCATCAAGAACGGTCTGCGAGGAGCAACCGACGAGGGGCTGCCGACCGAAGCACGTCCCGCGTATACTCTTTATTCTCTTATAGACAGCGACGCAGATCTTGACCCGTATATCGGCTCGGCTATGAAAAAGGACAGCGACTTTGAAACGCTGTACAGTGAAAATTCTGCCGCCGCGGCGGTGAAAAAGCACCGCACGGGGGATGTCTGGATTCATAAAATTTCGAATAGCAACGACCCAACAGAGCTATATAACTATAATACTCTCTTCGACTTTTCTTCGCATGAGGAACACGGCTTTACCGTATTCGGCAAGGATTCTTCCATAGACAAAAAAGACAGGACAGCCCTTTCGGTAACTCTCGGAAATCCGAATATGTCCTCGATCGCCTATACTGCTTGCAACGGTATCAAAAAGTCGAAAATATCCAATGACAGCCTGCTTATAGCTGTGTCTCTTGACGGCGGCAGGACCGACAGCTATACCGTCACGCTGACGCTTATTCAGCGAAATGACAAAAAAGGCGACACCGTTTACGAAAGCTCGGCTTCGAATCTTTTGGGAAGCTCTTCCATTCTTCTCGACTTCGACATTTCGGAATTCAGGCGTGAGCTTGCGTCGGGTAAGCTTGAGCTTCGCATCTCGGCATACTGCGAGGACGTAGATAACCCCTCCTGTGAGCTTCGCGTAACGAAAATACTCGTCGGAAACGCAAAAAATAATACCCCCCTTATCATTCTTCTCACAGTTCTTGCCGTAACGGCTATAGTCGTTATCGTCGTGCTGTCTGTCGTATGGTTCAGACGGAAGGATAGACCTAAAAAGCAAAAAAAAGACAAAAAAATTGCAAACAAAACCGAAAAAAGCAAAGAGTAATTTTACGTCGGCTATTGACGGGTGCGTCGTATATGTGTTATAATTACGAGTATCAGTTTATTTAAAGTATCCGGAAAGGACGCTTTTCTCAAGGAAAAGCAGAAGTTTTTATGTCAAAGCTTTATATACCCTCGGGCTATAAGTCCGAGTTGAACATCCACCAGACACAGAGCGCTATCAAAAAGGTCAAAGACTTTTTTGAGCGTGACCTCGCGATACAGCTCAATCTCACACGTGTCTCGGCTCCGCTTTTCGTAACAAAGGACAGCGGTCTCAACGACAATCTTAACGGTTGGGAGCGTCCTGTCGCCTTCGATCTCGGCGCAGGCGGCTCCGAGTGTGAGATAGTCCATTCGCTCGCCAAATGGAAGCGCGACGCCTTAAAGCGTTACGGATATCTCCCCGGTGAAGGTCTTTATACCGATATGTCGGCAATAAGACGCGACGAGGAGCCCGACAATATCCACTCGATATACGTTGACCAGTGGGATTGGGAGCGTGTTATAACCGCTGAGGAAAGATGCCGCGAGCGTCTTGAGCTTTTTGTCAAGCGTATCTACCGCGCACTCCGTCATACAGAAAATTATATCACGAACGACTATAATTTTATAGGCCATCTTCTCCCCGAGTCGATAACCTTTATCACAGCTCAGGAGCTTGAGGACAAATATCCGAGCCTTACACCGAAGGAAAGAGAACACGCCGCGGCAAGAGAATACGGTGCGGTGTTCATTATGCAGATAGGTGATAAGCTTCGTTCGGGCAAGCCGCACGACGGACGCGCGCCCGACTACGACGATTGGACGCTCAACGGCGATATTATCGTTTATTATCCCCTGCTCGATATCGGTCTTGAGCTTTCGTCAATGGGAATACGCGTTGACGAAGCCGCACTTCTCCGTCAGCTCAAAGCAAGCGGCTGCGAGGAAAGAGCCACTCTTCCCTTCCACAAGGCGCTGCTTAACGGTGAGCTTCCCTATACCGTCGGCGGCGGTATAGGTCAGTCGAGAATGTGTATGTTCTTCCTCAGAAAAGCGCACATCGGCGAGGTACAGTCGTCGGTATGGCCGAAGGAAATGATAAAGACATGCGCCGACGCGGGAATAGAGCTGCTTTAATTTAAAAATTTTTAATTGGGTGTTGACAATTTTATTTTATTGTGCTATTATATAACACATAAACCGATGAGGAAGAGTAAGTAGGTTTTATGTTACTTCCAAAGAGAGCCGCAGGCGGTGTGATTGCGGTGTATGTACATATTACCGAATGGACTTCCGAGGGCGAGCAGAAAGATATTTTTATATTGAGTATGTGAGACGGCAGACTTCCGTTACAGGGTCCTGCATATATTCAGTATGCGTAAGTGGGCGTGAAAGCGTCAAGCAGGGTGGCACCGCAAGAGTTTTTTGAAATATAGCTCTTGTCCCGGCATTATTTATGCGGGACAGGAGCATTTTTTGTCGCCTGCCCCCAAATGAGAGGAGTCATAATTATGTCAGAAAAGAACATTCCCTACAAAATTTATTTAAGCGAGGATGAGATACCGAAAAAATGGTATAACCTTCGCGCCGATATGAAAAAGAAGCCGGCGCCCCTCGTAAATCCCAAAACAATGAAGCCTATAACGCTCGACGAGCTGTCCGAGGTGTTCTGCCGTGAGCTTGC
Organism: Eubacteriales bacterium; assembly: GCA_045589735.1. Classification (GTDB taxonomy): domain Bacteria; phylum Bacillota; class Clostridia; order Oscillospirales; family CAG-272; genus RGIG3994. The sequence goes on from JAZNPQ010000069.1 coordinate 8,362, forward strand.
CGCGCAGGAGCTTGACGACACGACGCCCTACATAGACATTCCCGAGGAGCTTGTAAGCTTTTATAAAATGTACCGTCCCGCTCCGCTTGTCAGAGCCTATTGCCTTGAAAAGCAGCTCGGAACTCCCGCTAAGATATACTATAAATTCGAGGGAAACAACACAAGTGGAAGCCATAAGCTCAATTCCGCGATAGCTCAGGCATACTACGCCAAAAAGCAGGGTCTTAAAGGTGTTACCACAGAGACAGGTGCGGGTCAGTGGGGTACGGCGCTCTCTATGGGCTGCTCATACTTCGGTCTTGACTGTCAGGTCTTTATGGTAAAATGCAGCTACGAGCAAAAGCCGTTCAGACGTGAGGTAATGCGTACCTACGGCGCGCACGTCACACCGTCTCCGTCAACCACGACCGAGGTCGGAAAGAAAATACTCGAGGTTCATCCCGGAACTAACGGCTCACTCGGTTGTGCTATCTCCGAGGCTGTTGAAACCGCCGCAAAATCCGGCGGTGATTACCGTTACGTTCTCGGAAGCGTCCTGACACAGGTCATGATACATCAGTCGGTAATAGGTCTTGAAGCCAAAGCCGCGCTCGACAAATACGGCGAAAAGCCCGACATAATCATCGGATGCGCGGGCGGTGGCTCAAATCTCGGAGGACTTATAGCTCCGTTTATGGGTGAAAAGCTCAGAGGCGAAGCCGATTATCGCTTTATCGCCGTTGAGCCCATGTCCTGCCCTACGCTCACCCGAGGCAAATACGTTTACGACTACTGCGACACGGGACGAATCTGTCCTATGGCAAAGATGTATACGCTCGGCTGTGATTTTATTCCTTCCGCCAGCCACGCAGGCGGTCTTAGATATCACGGTATGAGCTCGGTGCTGTCAGAGCTTTACGACGAAGGACTTATGGAAGCTGTTGCTGTCGAGCAGACCGCGGTATTTGCCGCCGCCGAGCAGTTTGCGAGAGTTGAGGGAATCCTTCCCGCGCCCGAATCGTCGCACGCCATAAAGGTAGCCATCGACGAGGCGCTCAAATGCAAAGAAACGGGAGAAGAAAAAACAATCCTCTTCGGTCTTACGGGTACGGGATATTTCGATATGATGTCATACGAAAAATTCCACGATGGAAAAATGTCCGACTACCGTCCGACCGACGAAGAGCTTGAAGCCGCCTTCGCAAAATTCCCGAAGCAGCCTGAATTTTAATTTTACATAAAAAGAATGAAACGCAGCTACGCTGCGTTTCATTCTTTTTCCCACGGAAGCTTCGTGTCACATATAATTCCGTCAAGCTCACTCTTTTGACAGACGGTGAACAGCTTTTTTATACCTATTTTCGACGAATCGCAAAGAAAATATTTCTGCTTTGACCGTTCAAGCATAGCTCGGCGAAGCGACGTCTCTTCCTCCGACGCATCGGTGATTTCCCCATCCTCGCTTATTCCCTGACTCGAAAAGAAAAATATGTCTGCATATACTCCGCGAACGTATTCCTCTGCGAGAGGTCCTGTGAAGGCGTGATTTTTTCGGTTATAAAAGCCCCCCGTGGAGTAAAGCTTTGCGTCAAGATTCTCCGCCTCTTCAAAAATCCGTTGATTGTTGGTTATTACCGTCAGATCTCGCTTGTTTCCGAGATGCTTTATAATTCGCCTTACGGTTGACGACGCATCAAGAAACACCGTAGCCCCATCGGGTATCAGCTCGGCAGCGCGCTTCGCTATCATATTCTTATTGGCTGCGTTATCGGTATCCCTGACGTTGATAGGCACGACTCCGTTCTGCGCGCCCATATAGGTTACCCCTCCCCATATACGTCTGACAAGTCCGTCCTGCTCAAGAGCCTCAACGTCTCGTCTCACCGACGCCTCGCTTGCATATACCTTTTCGGCAAGCTCCTTTACGGTGGCGGTCTCTTCTGTTTTGAGATATTCAAGAATATTGCGACGGCGTTCATACTGTATCATAGTTTCTTTCCCCTCTTTGAAAAAAATTGAAAAAGTTTGAAATAATTTACAGACCGAATTGATTAATTGTCAATATTTTCTTTCGTTATTGACATAAAAGCCGCTGTGCTATATAATATGAGCGTTGAGAAAGCAAAATAGCACTTGATGAGCCTTTTTATAATTATATCACACTATTTTGCATTTTTCAAGTATTATCAATTTTTTTCAGATTTTTTCACATTACAAAGGAGAAAAACCATGGCAATCGTAACAATTATAGGGGCGGGCATGATGGGCTCGGCTCTCGCATTCCCCGCAAGAGAAAACGGTCACGAGGTTCGTCTTGTCGGTACACATCTTGACCGCGAGATAATCGAAGCATCTATCAAAACAGGTCGTCACCCCAAGTTCACAAAAGACTTTCCCGCAGGACTCAAATATTATCAGATCGAAGATGTCGAAGCAGCTATAAAAGGCTCTGATATGATAATCGGCGGCGTCAGCAGCTTCGGCGTTGATTGGTTTGCTGACGTTATACTTCCTATCATTCCCGAGGATATCCCGGTCATTACAGTTACAAAAGGTCTTATGGACACCGAGGACGGAAAGCTGCTCTGCTACCCTGATATTTGGCAGAAAAAGCTTGACGAGCTTGGTAAAAAGACCTCTCTCAACGCAATCGGCGGTCCCTGCACCAGCTATGAATTGGTAGCGCATGATCAGACTGAGGTCGCATTCTGCGGCAAGGATATTGAGATCCTTCGCAAGCTCAAGGCCATTATGGAAACAGACTACTACCACATCAGCCTTTCCACAGACGTTATCGGTATCGAGAGTGCGGTTGCCCTCAAGAACGGCTATGCTCTTGGAATCGCTCTCACTATCGGGCTTAACCAAAAGGCATTCGGCATTGACAGCGAGCTTCACTTCAACTCGCAGGCTGCGGTTTTCGGTCAGGCTGTCAAGGAAATGTACCGTTTGCTTGATTATCAGGGCGCCAATACTCTCGAAAATCTCACGGTCGGAGCAGGAGACCTCTACGTTACCGTTTACGGTGGACGCACACGTCTTGTCGGTATCCTTCTCGGCCGCGGCATGAACATTGACGAGGCAAAGGCTGAGCTCAACGGTGTAACTCTTGAGTCTCTCGTTGTCGCCGTACGTGTTGCGCGCGCTGTCAAAAACAGAGCCGCCGCAGGTGTTCTCGACAAAAAGGATTTCCCGCTTCTTATGCACGTAGATCAAATACTCACCGACAAGATGCCTGTCAATATTCCGTGGGAAGACTTCACTTTTGAGTACGTCAAATAAAATTAAGCTTATAAGCTTTCTAAATATTAAATATATAAAAGACGCACAGCCAAGCTGTGCGTCTTTTATTCAACATTAGTCGTTTACGTAAGGCAGAAGTGCAACCTGTCTTGCGCGCTTAATTGCGGTGTTGACCTCGCGCTGATGCTTTGCGCATGCGCCCGAGATTCTTCTGGGAAGAATTTTTCCTCTCTCAGAAATGAATTTGCGAAGACGCTGTACGTCCTTGTAATCAATGTTCTCGATCTTCTCCGCGCAGAAAATACATACTTTCTTTCTCTTGCGGTTGGGACGGAAGCTGCGTGCGTTATCAGATGTTCTATCCATTTTCTTTTTCTCCTATTCGTATTTTAGAAAGGCAGATCGTCGTCGGTTTTGATCTCTTCAAAATTCGGTGCGGCGGTCGCCGGTGTGGAATATGCCGGTGCGCTGTTATATGCATCGGGCGTATAGGGCTGTGCGTTCTGTCCCGCGCTCTCGCTGCGGCTGTCAACAAAGTTGATCTCGTCAGCTATTATGTCGGTCGCGTAACGCTTAACACCCTGCTGGTCTGTCCATGTGCGGTTCTGTATAGTTCCTACCACAAAAATGGACGAACCCTTCTTGAAATAACGTGTCACATGCTCGGCAAGTGCGCGCCATGCCGTTACGTTAAAGAAATCGGCAGACGGCTGCTGATTGTCGTTCGAACGATATCTGCGGTTTACAGCTATCGAGAACGTTGCAATGGGTGTGCCGTTCTGTGTCTGCTTGAGCTCGGGGTCTGCTGTCAGACGTCCGCCAAGCATTACCTTGTTAAAATTGAAGTTTGCCACAGATTTTTCCTCCCTTTTTCTATTCGGAAAAACGGATTATTCTGCGTCTGTAGCTGTTTCTTCGGCAACAGGTGCTTCAGGTGCGGTCTCGGCAACAGGTGCTGCTTCTTCCTCTTCCTTAAAGCTTACTTCCTCGGCAATAACCGGCTGCTCGTGCTTAACAGCTTCGTAGTCGAGCTTGATTGTCATCGAACGCATAACACTCTCGTCGATGTTGTAGATACGGTCAAGCTCTGCGGGGAATGCGGGCTCAGACTTGAATGTAACGACTACATAGTATCCCTCGGGCTTGTCGTTGATTGCGTATGCGAGACGGCGCTTGCCCCACTCGGTTACTTCAACGATCTCAGCGTTCGAGGAAATCAAGCCTGTGAACTTGTCTACTGTTGTCTTGATTGCAGCCTCGCCGCCCTCAACGTCAACAATAAACATTGTCTCGTAAGAATTGATTACCTTTTCCATATTATACCTCCCTATGGACTTTTGCCCGGCGGCATCGAAATTATAGTGTGTATTTACCGTCGGGAAGGAGACGGGCAATTTTTGCCCGTATCGAATTGGTATTATACCACAGTTTTCTCGGTGTGTCAATAGTTTTTTGTTATTTTTCCTTTATTTTTTCTTTCCTGTTGATTTTTCCTTCATATAATGTTATAATTACAGTACAATATATTCTGCTTCAAGGGGGATTTTATGGCAGACAGAAAAAAGGATATTAAGCTTGCGAAGCGCAGGAGACGGCGCGTATCGTTTTTCCCGTTTTTGATCCTGCTGCTCGCTTTACTCGCGGTGTTCTGTATTCTGACGGTGCTTGACCTTGCAGGTCTTATTGAGCTTCCGTGGAATAAAAAGCGCGAGACCTACGCCGTCACCGAGGGAACGGTCGAGATACATATGATAGACGTCGGTCAGGGTGACAGTATTCTGATAATGGCGCCCGAGGGTAATATTCTTGTCGATGCGGGCGACAACAAGGAAGAAAACGAACGCAAGCTAAAGACTTATCTCGACGGACTCGGCATTGAAACTATTGATTACTTTATACTTACACATTACGACGCGGACCATATCGGCGGCGCCGATATGATTCTTGAAACCTACAGCGTCGAGACGGTTATAATCGAGGATTATTACTACGCCAAGGAAACGTCGGTCTACACAGACTATCTTGACGCGCTTGAGGGCAGCAAGGACACCGTCACAAAAGACCCCGACGTCGGCGAGGAAATGGCGTTTGGCGAGCTTCATCTCAAATTCCTCGGACCCACCGAGCGCTTTGACGAAAAGAACAACGACAGTATTGTAGTCCGTCTTGATTTCGGAGAAAATTCTATAATGATGACAGGCGACGCCGAGACAGACGCCGAAAAGTCACTTGTAAGCACCTACAGTACGGCGGAGCTTGACTGTGACGTGCTAAAGGTCGGACATCACGGCTCGACGACCTCGACGACGAAGAATTTTCTGAATGCAGTTTCACCCGAATACGCGATAATCTCCTGCGGAGAAGGAAATTCGTACGGACACCCTAAGGACGCGATACTTGAACGTCTGACCGACGCCGGCGCAAAAATATACCGAACCGACAAGACCGGCAACATCGTCCTCGTCTTTGACGGCAAGGATATAACGGTCAAGGATGAATAAACAGTAAAGCAAAAACTACTATATTCCTATTCAGGTTTATAGTAGTTTTTTTGTCGAGAATTATAAACAGTCTAAACTACACTAAATTGGGATTTATAGGTGAGTTGCGTTTTTTATGCGGGGTTTCACCCCACACCCCACTTAAGGAACTTTTTGAAAAAAGTTCCTTAAGAATCTTCAAAAACTTTCACACAAAAGGGTATATTATAATTGTTTATATATCTTTCAAGGGTTGCTCGGGCGCAACCGTTGATTTTTTATATGGAATAAACTCGCGTCGAGGCTGAAGGTCTTACCAAAAGTGAGGTAAGGTTGCGGCACCCCGACTTGTCGCTCTCGCAGTCGCGGGCTCAAACGCTCGCATCACGCGGCGTTCTCACTGCGCGACATTAAAAAGTAAAATTTTTAAAAAAAATCAATAAATTAGATTGAATAATATTTTCGTAATGTCGCGTCGTGAGTGTGTCCGAACGGTAACACACGAGCCGCGACTGCAGTAGAGAGATGTTTGCGCCTTGCGCAAACTCAACAGGATTTGCGCGAAGCGCATATCCGATAGTCAGAGGCGCCGCAACCGTACTTTACTTTAAGTAAGACTTTCGACCTCGACGCGTAAAGCACCGTATAAACCCTCAAAGCTTGACACGGTCAAGCTTTGAAAGATAAACAAAAACCTAAAAACAAACCCCTTGTTTAAAGTTTTTTGAAGATTCCTAAGAAACTTTTTGCAAAAAGTTTCTTAGGCAGAGCGCGAGACGGCGTCTCGCATCTAATAATAATCTAGCCGACAAATCAAATTTTGAACATAAAAACACAAACACCGCCTGAATATAATTTGCGGTGTTTGTGTTTTTACCGGTATTATTCGTATTTTTTTATAAGTATTTTTCTTGCGTTTTTTATTTCCGAGGAGGTGTAGCCGTAGCGCATGAGCGCTCCTGTTACCTTTTCGGCTTCCTTTTTGTCTTTTGGAAACACCTTATATTTCTTTTCGATGTATTTTGCGCAGACCTCGGAAAAATCCAACGTCTTGAGCATATCCTCGGCAGCGTCCAGCGCTTCGCCTCTGTATCCGATACAGAAAAGATGCGCCATTATTTTTTTACTTCCCCACAGCCGTCTTACGCAAAGCTCCGCAATTCTTATCGCGTCCTCGGTCTCGTTTATATACCCCTCGTCCTCAAGCCGTTCTGCCGCCATATCGGCAACCCTTATACTGAATCCCTTTTCACGAAGTCTGTACGCCACGACTCCCTTGGACTTCGCGCCGTATTCAAGCATTCTGATACCGCGTCTGTAGGCGTCGCAGATGTTCGCGTCATTTTCGGCTTCCTCAAACTGCGCGTGTGTCATTCTTCCCTTCTTCAGCTCAAGCGCCCTATAGCACTTCTCGGTAATTATCATATACCGCTTGTCGTTCTTTTCCGGCGCATCTCCAAAGGATATATTGACGGTTATTCCTATCAGTGAATTATCGCTCGACAGTCTTGACGCGTGTACAAGGTCTATTGCGGGATAGTCCTCATTCAGCCTGTCCGTCGGATTCATCGGTCTTAAGGGTTCTGATATCGAATTCGTCCTCGTCCTCATCGTCAAGCTCGAATTCCTCTGCGGTATCCGAGAGCTTATCGCTCATCGAACGTACCTTTGCAAGTATCTCCTCGAACAGCTCGGAATTCGATTCAAGCAGCTTTCTTATATTGTCCTTACCCTGACCGAGCTTCTCTCCGTTATACGAGAACCACGAGCCGCTCTTCTTGATTATCTCAAGCTCTGCCGCCATATCGACAAGCTCGGACTCGCGCGAGATTCCCTTTCCGTAAAGTATGTCAAACTCTGCAGTACGGAAGGGCGGCGCGACCTTATTCTTTACTATCTTACATCTTACGCGGTTACCGTATATATCGTTTCCGTTTTTAAGCTGGTCTGCTTTTCTTACGTCGATTCTGACCGACGCATAGAATTTAAGAGCGCGTCCACCGGTCGTTACCTCGGGGTTGCCGTACATAACGCCGACCTTTTCACGAAGCTGGTTTATAAATATAACTATAGCATTGCTCTTTGAGATGACCGCCGACAGCTTTCTCATTGCCTGCGACATAAGTCTTGCCTGAACTCCGACGTTTGACTGACCCATATCGCCCTCTATTTCCTGTCTTGGAACGAGAGCCGCGACAGAGTCTATAACTATAACGTCCACCGCACCCGAACGAGCAAGCGCGTCGCAAATCTCAAGCGCGTCCTCTCCGCAATCGGGCTGAGACACGAGAAGATCGTCTATATTTACGCCGAGCGCCTTTGCGTACACGGGATCGAGCGCATGCTCCGCATCAATAAACGCCGCCTGTCCTCCCGTCTTCTGCACCTCTGCGATTATGTGAAGCGCGACAGTGGTCTTACCTGACGATTCGGGTCCGTATATTTCGGTTATTCTTCCGCGCGGTACACCGCCGATTCCGAGTGCTCTGTCAAGTGCGACGGAGCCGGTGCTGACCGACTGAACATTCATATGCTTGTTTTCACCGAGCTTCATTATCGTTCCCTCGCCGAAATCGTGCTCAAGCTGTTTCAGCGCAGTTTCAAGTGC
>JAZNPQ010000070.1:0-22676 GCA_045589735.1 Eubacteriales bacterium
GGTGCTCCCACCGCATGTGAGCTCAAGGGTGTTCCGAACGTATCTTACAACGGAAGCACATACGACGCATGTCCCGATACATTTATCGTTTCGTCGGCTATCAACTGGGCTCCTTACTTTATGCATATCATCAAATGCGTAAACACGGGTAAAACGATCGAGGCTGACTGGTGCGGCGGTATCAAGGAAGGTTCTGTAGTTCTTTCCGGTATAAACCAGGGTGTTGCAGCAGAGGGCACAGTTGAAGCTATCGAGAAGGCTATCGAGGACTTCAAGGCAGGCAAGCTCAACGTATTTGACACAAGCAAGGATAACTTCATCACCGTTGGCGGCAAGAAGCTCACAACCTACATGGCAGACGTTGACACCGATGAAGCATTCGCAAAGGATACAGAGGTCGTTCTGAACGGTTTCTTCAATGAATCCAAGTTCCGTTCCGCTCCTTACTTCGATATCAACATCGACGGTATCACATATCTGAACACAGAGTTCGGAGAGTAAGTAAACTAATAAGGCGGGGTATTTTACCCCGCCTCGTATGCTTTTTATTTTACCTTAGGAGGTGCCGCATTGAACGGCTCGATTGCTCTTGAACTGAGAAATGTTACGAAGAGATTTGGCCCTGTCGTAGCAAATAAAGACGTAAGCTTCAGTATACATCACGGAGAAATACTCGCAATTCTCGGAGAAAACGGAAGCGGAAAAACCACGCTTATGAATATGATAGCGGGAATATACTATCCCGACGATGGCGAGATACTGATAGACGGAGCTCCTGTTGTAATAGCGTCCCCGAAGGATGCTTTTAAATACCGCATAGGTATGATACACCAGCACTTTAAGCTGGTGGATGTTTTCAGCGCGACTGAAAACATCGTTCTCGGTATAGAGGACGGTAAAAAATACGATTTGAAAGAAGCATCGGCACGTGTTGAGGAGATCTCAAACCGTTACGGCTTCGATATCCATCCCGATAAAAAGGTGTATGAAATGTCTGTTTCGGAAAAGCAGACTGTAGAAATAGTAAAGGTGCTTTACAGAGGTGCCGACATTCTTATACTTGACGAACCGACCGCAGTTCTCACTCCTCAGGAGACCGAAAAGCTTTTCGCTGTTCTTCGCCGAATGAGAGACGACGGCAAATCAATAATAATTATCACACATAAAATGCACGAGGTTCTGTCGATATCCGACCGTGTTGCAATTCTTCGAAAGGGAGAATACGTTGATACAGTTAATACGGCAGAAGCCAATGAGGCAATTCTTACCGAAATGATGGTAGGCAAGAAGATCGAACTTAACATTGAACGTCCTGAACCTGTAAATCCCGTTGAACGACTGGTCGTTTCGAATATAAATCTGACCGACGTTGACGGAATAAAGATTCTTGATAATATATCGTTTACCGCGCACGGAGGAGAGATCCTCGGTATTGCGGGTATTGCCGGAAGCGGACAGCGAGAGCTGCTTGAATCCATTGCGGGACTTTACATTCCCGAAAGCGGAGATATTCTGTATAACGATCCGAAATCAGGGGAAACAGTCAACCTGAGAGACAAGACGCCGATGCAGATACGTGAGCTTGGTGTCCGACTTTCATTCGTTCCAGAGGACAGACTTGGAATGGGTCTTGTCGGTAATATGGACATCGTAGATAATATGATGCTCCGAAGCTACAGAAAGGGAAAAGGCTTTTTTCTCAACAGAAAGAAGCCGAAGGACCTTGCCGACTCGGTCGTACACGATCTCGAGGTAGCCACACCTGACCTTAACACTCCCGTACGAAAGCTCTCAGGAGGAAACGTACAGAAGGTACTTGTCGGAAGAGAGATCGCGTCTTCCCCTAAGGTATTTATGGCGGCATATCCCGTCAGAGGCCTTGATATAAACTCATCTTACACCATATATCATCTGCTTAACGAGCAGAAGAAGAAAGGTGTTGCGGTAATATTTGTCGGTGAGGACCTTGACGTTCTCGTTGCGCTCTGTGACAGAATACTTGTCATAGGCTCGGGAAAAGTCACGGGAGTCGTTGACGGACGCACTGCGACGAAGGAAGAAATAGGTCTTCTTATGACCAAAACGGAAGGAGCGGTGAACAATGACTGATACGGGAAAGCCTACGGTAGAAGTTAAGGAAAAGAAAATACACGAGCCGCTTCTGATAATGTCAAAGCGCGCATCACTGCCTCTTGGCTGGTCGATCGGAATCAGAGCCATTGCGATAATTGCAGCACTCCTGTTTTGTGGAGTCGTAACGGTCGTTCTTACAAAGACAAATCCTATTGACGTGTACGTAAATATTTTTGAGGGTGCGTTCGGAAACGAAATAAGAATCTGGGCAACACTTCAGGATATAGCAATGCTTCTTTGCGTTGCTCTCGCGGTAACGCCTGCATTTAAGATGCGATTCTGGAACACGGGAGCTGAAGGACAGGTGCTTGTTGGATGCCTTACAACAGCCATCTGCATGCTGACTCTCGGAGGAAAGATCCCCGACGGACTACTCATACTTATAATGGTACTTACAAGTATCCTTTCGGGTGTTATCTGGGGTGTTATTCCCGCTATATTCAAGGCAAAATGGGGAACGAACGAAACGCTTTTCACTCTTATGATGAACTACGTTGCGATACAGTCGATAGAGCTTTTCCTCAAGTTTGCGGATAAGAGCGGGTCTAATACTGTTGGCCCCAGCATACTCAAGCACGGATGGCTCCCCGAGCTTTTCGGACAGCAGTATTTGCTTAATATAATCATAGTTGCGGTACTTACTGTGCTTATGTATATTTACCTTAAATATACCAAGCACGGATATGAAATAGCTGTTGTCGGCGAGAGTGAAAACACCGCAAGATATATCGGTATAAACGTAAAAAAAGTAATTATACGTACGATGGCGATCTCGGGCGGTCTTTGCGGACTTGTCGGTCTGCTTCTCGTTGGCGGAACATCACATTCTATAGACTCAAACCTTGCAGACGGACGCGGATTTACTGCGATCATGGTATCGTGGCTTGCTAAGTTCAATCCGCTTATGATGACACTCACGACCTTCTTGCTTGTTGTGCTTGATATGGGTGCAAGTGAGGTTTCGTCAAAATGCGGACTCAACGAATCATTCTCCGATATTCTGACGGGAATAATACTGTTCTTTATCATCGGATGTGAATTTTTCGTTCAGTATAAGGTCCATATCAACCGTAAGCATAAAATGTTTGCGAAGAAAGAGAAGGAGGTTGCGTAATGTTTAATACTGTTGAATTTTTGAGCAGTGCCATAATGCAAGGAACTCCGCTTCTTCTTGGATCAACGGGTGAGATAATAACAGAAAAATCCGGAAACCTCAACCTCGGTATCCCCGGAATTATGTACATAGGAGGAATTTCTGGAGTTATCGGCGGATTTCTGTGCCAGTATATGTGGAAGATAAACGTTCCGATCCTTCAGGTGCTGATCCCACTTGTATTTTGTCTTATAGGCTCGCTGTTTGCTTCACTAATATACAGCTTCCTTACAATAACGCTCAGAGCAAATCAAAACGTAACGGGTCTTGCGCTGACCACGTTCGGAATAGGATTCGGTAATTTTTTCGGCGGCTCACTTATAAAAATACTTGCGAGTGATGCTCCGTATATAGCTCTTACGAAGATCGCAAAAAGCTTCAAGACAAGCCTTCCGTTTGCAAGTAAGCTCGGATGGTTCGGCGAGATCTTTTTGAGCTATGGATTCCTCGTATATCTTGCGATAATCATCGCTGTTGTTGCGTCGATCGTTCTCAAAAAGACAAAAATAGGACTTCATCTTCGAGCAGTCGGAGAGAACCCCGCAACAGCCGATGCGGCAGGTATAAACGTTGCAAAGTATAAATATTTTGCAACATGTATCGGCGGAATGATCGCAGGACTCGGCGGACTTTATTATGTGCTCGATTATTCAAACGGAATCTGGTCGAACAACGGATTTGGTGACCGTGGATGGTTGGCAATTGCGATAGTTATTTTCGCAACGTGGAAGCCTGCACTCAGTATCATAGGCTCGTACCTTTTCGGCGGACTCTATATACTTTTCAACTATCTTACTATCCCGATGCAGCTGATCCCACTGATCCAGATGCTTCCTTACGTAGTAACGATCATCGTTCTTATAATCGTAAGTATCAGAAACAGCAAGGAAAGTCAGCCTCCCGCCGCTCTCGGACTCAATTACTACCGAGAAGAAAGATAGTTTAATAAAAATTAGCGGTGTACCTCGTTTGAGGTACACCTTTTTTTATTTTTGTCATATTATTTAGTGTGGGGCAATAAGATAATATTATTGCTTGATTTTCAGATTATAAATTTCCAAGATAAGAGGTAATAAATGAATAATATAAAACTTGCCGTGCTCGGCGGAGATAAAAGACAGGCAACGCTTGCCACATTTTTAGCTGACAAAGGCTTTTCGGTATATACTTATAATTTGCCCACAGAGCTGTTATCGAAGAGCGTAACCGTTGCGGATTCACTTGACGAGGCTATTGACGGCGCAAAGGCTTTTATACTTCCGCTTCCTGTTTCGGGTGACGGAATATATCTGAACTGTCCGCTTTTAAAGGAAAAAGCCCCCGAAATAAATGAAATACTTGGAAAAGCCGGATCACGTGAGGTGCTTGGCGGTCGTTTTTCTCCGAGAATACGCGACAAAGCCGAGAAACTTGGAGTAAAGCTGATAGACTATTTTGACATAGAAGAGCTGAAAATACGGAACTCCGTGCTGACGTCCGAGGGCGCATTATCTGTGGCAATGAACAGTCTTGAGGTATCGCTTTTCGGTTCAAAAAGCGCGGTAATAGGTTATGGAAGACTTGGAAAAACTCTTGCGCCGATGCTTAAAAATATGGGCTCCGACGTAACGGTTGCTGCAAGACGCGACACTGATATCGCATGGGCTCGAGCATACGGGTTTGACACACTTAAAATAAAGCTCGACACAGACGGAATATCCACACTGAAAAATCTCAGGCACGGATACGACGTGATATTTAATACAGCGCCGTCGTGGGTGCTTGACCGAGGTGTTTTAAAAGGATTTTCACATGGCACACTTATAGTAGACCTGGCGTCAGCTCCGGGCGGTATAGACCCTGCCGCCGCAAAGGAAGAGGGAATAGAGGTAATTACGGCACTTTCGATCCCCGGGAAATACGCTCCCGTCAGCGCGGGACGGCTTATCGGGGAGTATATAATTGAGGTACTTGAAAAATTATGATAGGCTATGCATTTTGCGGCTCATTTTGCACACTCAGGCAGTCTCTTGAGGAATTAAAGGGGTTGATCGGTGCAGGGTATGACGTTATACCCATAATGAGCTTTAATGTTTACGAAACAGACACAAGATTTTTTGCCGCAAAGGATTTTATAAAAGAGGTTGAGAGCGTATGTGGCAGAGAAACGGTACATACGATAAAGGATGCCGAGCCGTTCGGACCGAAAATAAAGCTTGACGCGCTTGTTATAAGCCCGTGTACAGGGAATACACTTGCAAAAATGGCAAATGGAATAACAGACACACCTGTATGTATGGCGGCTAAGGCACAGCTGAGAGCCGACCGTCCGGTCCTTATCGCACTTTCGACGAATGACGGACTATCTGCAAATTTAAAAAATCTCGGAGTTATGCTTGAGCGCAAGTCGGTATATTTTGTTCCGATGCGTCAGGATGACCCGATAAACAAACCGCATTCCTTGTCGGCGGAGTTTAAAATGCTCCCCGAAGCACTTGAAATGGCGTTGCGCGGTGAACAAATCGGAAAACTGTTCGTTAATTAACAATTTGTTGATGTATTGTAGCTCCGTTAGTGATAAAATATTCTTATAAGATGTTTTTCACTAATGGAGCTTTTATGATAGAAATTAACGCTTACGCAAAAATCAATCTTCATCTTGACGTCACAAATAAGCGCAACGACGGCTTCCACGATATAGTAAGCTATATGCAGACGGTCAGTCTTTGTGATACCGTAACGCTTGAAAAAGCGGAAAAGGTACACGTTGTCGGAAATTACGGTGTTGATGAAAAGAAGGACCTTGCCTACCGCGCAGCAGAGCTGTTTTTTGAAAGGACAGGCATACCGTCGGGTGTTTCTGTGAATATAAACAAACGAATACCTATGCAGGCGGGACTTGCGGGAGGCAGTGCAGATGCGGCGGCGGTGCTTAAAGGTCTTAACGAGCTTTATTCGGTCGGACTTTCAACGGACGAGCTTGCAAAAATGGGCGAAACGCTTGGCTCGGATGTGCCGTTTTGTGTGCTTGGCGGAAGTAAGCTTGCATACGGCAGGGGAGAGATACTGAAGGACGCGCCGAAAATGACCGACTGTGCTATAGTTATTGCAAAGGGAAGTGAAGGAATGTCAACACCCGCACAGTACCGAATGCTTGACAGTATATATAACGATTTTATCGGATATACGCCACAGACCGAAAAGCTTAACGCAATGCTTAACGCAATAAGCGCAAAAGACATACGCGTCATCGGGTCAAATCTTTTCAATATATTTGAAGAGACGGGCGGATATGACGATGAGCTTATGAATATAATGAAACAGCACGGCGCGCTCGGTACATTGCTTTCGGGAAGCGGAAGCGCTGTGTTCGGTATATTTGACGAAACAGAGGCTGCAAAAAGCGCGGAAAAACAACTGAAAGACACAGGGGCTGACGCATTTTTATGCGTTCCGGTTTGATAGAGGTAGGAGTTATGTTGATCATAGAATTACTAAAAACACTTTTGTTCGGTATCGTTGAAGGTATAACCGAGTGGCTGCCCGTAAGCTCAACGGGACATCTTATATTGCTTGACGAGTTTGTCGGGCTTAACGTCGGACGTGACCTCGGCGCTGAATTTAACGAACAATTCCTTGAAATGTTCAACGTGGTGATACAGCTCGGCGCGATACTTGCGGTCGTCGTACTGTTCTTTAAAAAGCTTAATCCCTTTGCACTGTCAAAGAGCGCAGAAGAGAAAAAAGGCACATGGACTATGTGGTTCAAGGTGCTTGTCGCAAGTATTCCCGCGGCAGTTGTCGGAATACTGCTTGATAAAGTAATTGAAAAAGCAAGCGGTAAGGATATAGACGGATGGCTTTATAACGGTATCGTGGTCGCCGCCGCGCTTGTTGTGTACGGCGTGCTGTTTATACTTATCGAAAAGCTGAATAAAAACAAAGCTCCCAAGATAAACGACATTTCCGAGGTGACGTACGGAAATGCGTTTATGATAGGCGTATTTCAGATGCTCGCGATAATTCCGGGAACGTCACGTTCGGGCTCAACGATACTTGGATCTATGACGATGGGAATGTCAAGAAGCGTTGCCGCTGAATTTTCTTTCTTTATGGCAATACCCGCAATGGCAGGCGCAAGCCTTATAAAGCTGTACGGATTTTTTGACTACGTGACGGAAAGCGGAGTCACAGTACCGACCGACGCATGGATAGTCCTTGCCGTCGGATGTATTGTCTCGTTTGCCGTTTCGATGGTAGCGATAAAATTCCTTATGGAATTTGTCAAAAAGCATACCTTCTCGTCGTTTGGCGTGTACCGTATAATACTCGGTGTCGCGGTGCTTGCGTATTTCATAATCAAATAATATGGAAAAGCTAAACATACCGTACCCGATAGTCGTTGAGGGAAAATACGACAGGGACAGACTTGACTCGATAGTAAACGGCAGAATAATCACAACAGACGGCTTCGGGATCTTCAAAAAGCAAGAAAAAATGGCACTTCTTCGCGCGCTTGCAGAAAAAACGAGAATAATCGTACTTTCCGACAGCGACGGCGCGGGAAAGGTCATACGCTCTCATATTTCGTCGGCAATACCGAAGGAAAGACTTATACAGGTCTATACGCCGCGAATCGAAGGCAAGGAAAAAAGAAAAGCAGAGCCGTCTAAAGAGGGAACACTCGGAGTTGAGGGAATAGACTTAAAAATACTTTACGAGCTTCTGATGCCGTACGCCGACGGCTCGGCAATAGAAAAAGAGCGAGACAGCACTCTCTCAAAGGCTGATTTTTACGAGGCAGGACTGACAGGTAAGCCCGACAGCCGCGAGCGCAGAAACGAATTCGCAAAAAAAATAGGACTCCCCCCCGATATGACCCCGAATGCGCTCCTGTCTGCAACGAAACTACTTTTGACCTATGAAGAATTTTTGAATATTATATCAAAATAAAGGGGCTGAGTTATTAACGAAGCCCCCGCGCAAAAAAGTTGAGGGTGAGTCAAATGCAAAAAAATGCATTTGACTCACCCTCTGTATCTATAAAGGATAATTTGGTAGGGGATATATTCGAATTCATTCATTGACCGTCGTGTTATATTTTGGGAACAATGTAATTCCTTTGGTTGAGTACCGCTTCAATTTTATCGAGAACGGCTTCGTTATCCGCACGAACGGTGTGATAGTGGTATCCGCCCGTTATATGCATCAGCTCGGTAGATTTTCCTGTTCTGACCCCTTCCATAAACTGTTTGATATGCATAGGAGAAAAGATGTTCAACGCCGCTTCGATTTTTCCGTATACCTTATGCCATACGAACACATCTACCACAGTACCGCCAAGAGCGACAATACAGGATAGCTCATCTTCGGTCTCTTCGGTCGTGTGCTTTACCTTGAATACTCTCTCTGCAAGTGGGGATTTCTGCATAACGTAACCTTGGCTGGTGGAAATAATTTCGTATCCCGTTCCTTTCAGAACGGTAATATCCTGTACAATGATCTGTCGTGAGATATTGAATTTCTGAGCAAGCTCGCCACCCGATATAGGCTCTTTGGACGATAAAAGTAGATTGACGATCGCTTTTCTTCTTTCTGCTACCTTCATAAGCTCTCCTTATATAGCATGGAGATTTTTGAGGGAGAGGTCAAGAATAGGTGAGGAGTGTGTCAGAGCGCCGCTGGAAATGTAATCCACGCCAATATCTACAAGGCGTGCCACGTTTTCTCTCGTTACATTACCGCTACACTCGGTCTCTGCCTTGCCACGGCAAAGCTCGACCGCCTTTTTCATATCCTCAACACTCATATTATCAAGCATAATGATATCCGCACCGGCTTCAAGGGCTTCCATCAGCATTTCAAGGTTTTCGACCTCAATCTCTATCTTGCGAACGAAAGGCGCGTATTCCTTTGCCATTCTGACCGCTTCTTTAACTCCGCCCGCAGCGCCTATGTGGTTATCCTTGAGAAGAATACCGTCGCTGAGGTTGTATCTGTGGTTGTAGCCACCGCCGACCTTGACCGAGTATTTCTCAAATATACGCATATTTGGAGTAGTTTTTCTGGTGTCGAGAAGCTTGGTCTTGCTACCTTTCAGAAGATCTGCAATCTCTCTTGTGTAGGTAGCGATACCGCTCATTCTCTGCAAGTAGTTCAGCGCGGTTCTCTCGCCGGAAAGAAGCACACGAATATCACCGCGAACAAGACCGACCTTCTCTCCTTTTTTTACAATGTCGCCGTCCTTGCAGTAAAAGGTTACTTCGGTATTTTCGTCAATAAGCTCGAAAACTCTCTTAAATACATCGAGACCCGCGATCACACCGTCCTGCTTACAGATAAGGTCAACCTCTCCTGCCTGATAATGAGGCATGACCGAATTGGTGGTAATGTCCTCGCTTGTAATATCCTCTCGAAGAGCCTGTAAGATAAGCTCGTCGGCGTTCATTTTCATCGTAATATTATTCATGGCTTAATCTCTCCTTTTCTATTGCCGCAAGAACGGTTGCTTTATATTCTTCTTTATAGTTTTTGTATTTGGATTCGTCTATGATGATATCCGTATCATCGGTCAGAGGCGAATATTTCTCGAAAATATGATGCGCTGCTCGCTTTGCAAACACAAGGCTTTCAAGCAGCGAATTGCTTGCGAGTCTGTTTCTGCCATGAACGCCGTTACAGGCGGTCTCTCCCGCTGCGTACAATCGCTCCATTGAGGTTTTACTGTACCTGTCTACGTCAATGCCACCCATAAAATAATGCTGCGACGGAACAACAGGGATCGGCTCTTTGGTAGCATCATAGCCCTCGTCAAGACAATGCTGATAAATATTTGGGAAGTGTGTTCTGATTTCTTCCTCGGGAATGGGCGCCATAGAAAGCCACACGTGCTTACTTCCTTCCTTTTTCATTTCAGCGAATATAGCTTTTGCCACCACGTCGCGAGGCAAGAGCTCATTGACGAAGCGTTCACCCTTGGAGTTAAGAAGGATAGCACCCTCACCGCGAACCGACTCGGAAATGAGGAATTCTCGACTTCCTTCTTTTTCGGTATAGAGCGTGGTGGGATGAATTTGTATGTAATCGATGTGCTTAAGCTTGATGCCGTATTTCAGAGCAAGCGCGATAGCGTCGCCGGTCAGGTGCTTATAATTGGTTGAATGCTCAAAGATACCGCCGATTCCCCCGGTTGCAAGTACGGTATAATCCGCCACAATACCGGAATATACGCCGTTTTCATCGTGCCCTATGATACCGCGGCATTCGCCCGCCTCACAAATCAGGTCAACCATAGTGTAGTTTTCGATGATAGTAATATTCTCTCTGTTTCGTGCCGCTTCTAAAAGGTGTGAGGTTATCTCTTTACCGGTTTCGTCCTCATGGAAAAGGATACGTGGATGGGAGTGCGCGCCTTCTCTCGTATATGTAAATTCTTTACCGTTTTTCTCAAAACGTACGCCGAAAGACACAAGATCGGATATGACCTCTTGGGATGAATGGATCATAATGTGAACAGAGTCGGGATTGTTTTCATAGTGTCCCGCCTTCATCGTATCCTCATAGAATGAATCGTAATCATCCTCGTCACGCAAAACACAGATTCCGCCCTGAGCGAGAAAAGAGTCGCCTTTTTGTGCTTTGTTTTTTGTTACTACAATTATGTTTTTTTCTTTGGGGAGATTCAGCGCGCAGTATAGCCCCGCAACACCGCTTCCCACAATTAAGATATCGGTTTTCATTTGTTACCTCGCAAGCTCTAACATTCTGTCAAGCGGAGCAAGCGCCGCCTGACTCGTCTCACCGCTCATATGTACTTCATTTTCCTCGGTTCTTAGAGCGTTAAGAAGATTTTTCAGCGTATTAAGCTTCATATCAGGACAACAGGGTCTTGTCCTTGGGAAATAAAAGTGCTTATTCGGATTGTCGCTTTGAAGTTTATACGCAACTCCGTCCTCTGTACAAACGATAAATTCATTTGCGGTGCTGCTGCTTGCATATGAAATAATATCCGCTGTACTTCCTATATAGTCTGAGATAGACAAAATTTCCGCCTCGCATTCAGGGTGAGAAAGAACGAGCGCGTCGGGATGCTTTGATTTTTCTTCTTTTAACTCTGTTGCGCTGATCGCGGCGTGGATCGGGCAGCAGCCGTCGTTCAGAATTATATTCTTTTCGGGAACTTGCTCGGCAACAAATCTGCCGAGATTTTTGTCGGGAATAAAAAATATATTTTTGTTCGGTAGCGCGCGTACTATAGAAACGGCGTTGGATGAAGTTACGCAAATGTCGCTTTTTGCTTTCAACTCTGCCGTGGAATTAATGTAGCATACAACGGCAAGATCCTTGTACTTGCTTCGCATTTCGGCGATTTTTTCGTTCGTAACCATATGAGCCATGGGGCAGTCTGCTGTAAGATCCGGCATCAGCACTTTTTTGTCGGGATTAAGAATCTTTGCGCTCTCCCCCATAAAGTAAACGCCGCAGAATACAATAATATCCGCCGTGCTTTTTTTTGCGACCTTGGCAAGATAGAAGGAATCTCCTACATAATCGGCAATGTCCTGAACCTCATCGGGCGCGTAAAAATGCGCAAGAATTACCGCATTTTTTTCTTTTTTTAATTTCAATATTTGCTCTTTCACTTGACTTTCCTTTTTCTGACCTGTTGGATTTATCAATTAACTTTGGTATTATATCACAAATTTTGTCATGTGTCAAGTTTGCTGTAAAGTTTTCGCGATTTTTTGCGATTATTTTTTTATATAGACACAATGCGTGTAAAAAAGCAACGACTGTTTTGCGAAATGCCTAATCATTTATAAGCATATAGAAAAAATCCATCATAGACTCTCGTCCGTGATGGATTTTTTTGTCATACTCGGTTAGTGCGATTTCTCCGTAAAGAACATCACGGCTTCGAGAATGGGTTTTATCTATAATTTTATTTGATCATAGATTCAAGTGTTACTTTTGCTGTAGCAAGAGCCGCGTCTATCTTGTCGACGGAAGGAGCACCTGCCATTGCGGAGTCGGGACGTCCGCCGCCCTTACCGTCCGCCGCAGCCGCAACTGCGCTGACAAGCTTTCCTGCGTGTGCGCCCGCCTTTACGGCATCGCTTCCCGCCGCCGCGATAAAGTTGAGCTTACCGTCGGTAAGTACAGCGAGAACCGCAACTGTGTCTGCCTTGTTAGCCTTGATATCATCGGCAAGTGAACGTGCCGCCGCGATATTCATACCGTCAAGACGTCCGCAAACGAGCTTAACGCCCCGAAGCTCAATGGCACTCGAAAGAATGGAATCAAGCTTGGTCGAAGCGAGCTTCGAGTTGAGTGTTTCGATCTCCTTCTTCTGATCCTTGATCTCTGCCATAACAGCCGCCGCGCGCTTTGCGATCTCGGAAACGTTCTGTGCCTTGATCTCCTTTGCCGTGTCAGCAATAAGAGCTTCTTTTTCGCGGAGAAGGCCGAGAACACCGTTACCTGTTACGCACTCGATACGGCGAACACCTGCGGCAACACTCGATTCGGAAACGATCTTGAAGAGACCGACCTTTGCGGTATTGTCAACGTGAGTACCTCCGCAGAATTCCGTGGATGCGTCGCCCATCTTGACAACGCGGACAACGTTTCCGTATTTTTCACCGAAGAGCATCATCGCGCCGAGCTTCTTCGCACTTTCAATATCTGTTTCGATCGTGTCAACAGCGATACCCTTGAGGATATTTTTGTTAACGATAGACTCAACCTTTTCGATCTCGTCTGCAGTAAGGGCCGCAAAATGAGTAAAGTCAAAGCGTCCGCGCTGATCGTCAACGTAAGAGCCTGCCTGCTCAACGTGTGTTCCGAGAACCTGACGGAGAGCCGCCTGGAGCAGGTGAAGAGAGGAGTGGTTTCGCATAATAGCCTGACGGCGAAGCGTGCCGACCGAGACCGCTACAGTATCTCCGACCTTTATAGAGCCGCTCGGATTTATGCAGATATGAAGGTAAATTCCATCGGTCTTTTTGGTATCGAATACAGCGGCAGAGAAATTGTCGTTTTTGACGCTACCCGCATCACCGACCTGACCGCCGCCTTCACCGTAGCAGGGAGTCTTGTCAAGAATAAGAGTGAACTCGCCTTCGGTTACTTCGTTAACGAGCATATCGTTTGCAATGATAGCAACGACCTTAGCTTCGGCTTTGGTAGATGTGTAACCTACAAATTCCGTTACATTGATGCCTGCAAGCAGATCCTTGGAGGAATCGCTCCAACCGCCGATATTTCCGCGAGCCTCTCTTGCGCGGACTCTCTGTTCCTGCATAAGAGTCTTGAAGGTATCCTCGTCGATAGCGAGCCCCTGTTCCTCTGCGATCTCACGGGTGAGGTCGATAGGGAAGCCGTACGTATCGTAGAGCTTGAATACGTCGGCACCGTCGATCATCTTCTTGCCCTCGTCGTTAGCTGTCTTTATAAGATCGGAGAGAATGGAAAGACCTGCGTCAACGGTTGCGTCAAAACGTTCCTCTTCCATAGAGATGACCTTGAGAATGTAATCTTTTTTCTCGGAAAGCTCGGGATATGCGCCGCAGCTTTCCTCAATGGACGTTGTTACCGTTTCAACGAGGAAGGGACGGTTGATTCCGAGAAGCTTACCGTGACGGCAAGCGCGTCGGATTATACGGCGGAGAACGTATCCGCGGCCCTCATTGGAGGGTATAACACCGTCGCTGATCATAAACATCGCGCTTCTCGAGTGGTCGGTGATAACGCGGATGGAGATGTCGTTCTTAGCGTCATCACCGTATTTCTTGCCCGAAATGGCGCACACATTGTCGATAACTTTTCTGATGGTATCGACCTCGAACATATTGTCAACGTCCTGCATAATGCAAGCGAGACGCTCAAGACCCATACCTGTATCAATATTCTTCTGTGCAAGCTCTGTATAGTTTCCGTTTCCGTCGTTATTGAACTGCGAGAAAACGTTGTTCCAGATCTCCATAAAGCGGTCACAGTCACAGCCCGGCTTACAGTCGGGGCTTCCACAACCGTATTTTTCACCGCGGTCAAAATATATCTCGGAGCAGGGACCGCAAGGACCTGAGCCGTGCTCCCAGAAGTTGTCTGCCTTTCCGAGACGGACTATACGCTCTGCGGGAACACCGATGACCTTGTTCCAGATCTCAAATGCCTCTTCGTCGTTTTCGTAGATAGAGGGCCAGAGACGGTCTGCGGGTATCTCGAGAGTAACCGTCAAGAACTCCCAAGCCCACGGAATAGCCTCGTTCTTGAAATAATCTCCGAAGCTGAAGTTTCCGAGCATTTCAAAGAATGTACCGTGACGAGCGGTAATACCGACGCGCTCAAGGTCGGGAGTACGGATACATTTCTGGCAGGTGGTAACGCGTGTGCGCGGAGGGATCTCCTCACCCGTGAAGTATTTTTTCATAGGAGCCATTCCCGAGTTGATGAGCAGCAGCGATTTGTCGTTGTGCGGGATCAAGGGGAAGGAGGGAAGGCGAAGATGACCCTTGGATTCAAAGAAAGCAAGGTACTTTTCGCGAAGGTCGTTAAGTGACGTCCATTTCATAGTTTTTATATACCTTTCGTAGTTTTTCAACATAGATAATATATTATATCACTATAAAATCTTTATGTCAATAATTTGAAGTCAAGTTTTCGCAATTTTTCGCGAAAACTAATGCGTAATTAATCGTAATGCTTTTGTCGGAAAATAAGGAGCAGATAACAGATTGGATCGACCTCTTAAGCGTAAAAATCTGCCTGTTGAGTGAAATCTCTTTACAATATTCGACAAAAATGTTATAATCATGATGCAAAGATAAGGAAAGGGGGACCGATAGTGAGAATTCGAACCGAAATATCCGATTCGGAAGAGATAATCATTCGATGTCGGGAGAAAAACGACAGAGTAAAAAAGCTTGAACTTGCTATCGAAGAAGCTCTGACAAGAGAAGACACTCTCACTTTGTCTTCGGGTGGCGCGGACTATTTTGTGCCAAAGAGAGAAATACTTTATTTCGAAAGCTCAAACGGGTCGGTCTACGCTCACACAAAGGATGCCGTTTACACAGCGAATTATAAGCTCTGTGAGCTTGAGAGCATTATGGCTCCGAGCTTTGCAAGGGTATCAAAATCGGCGGTCGCAAATATTATGAATATCAGCTCTGTCAAGCGCGAGATAGTCGGTAACGGAGTTCTGACGTTTTACAGCTGTGACAAAAGAGTATGGTTCTCGCGAGCCTATTTTAAGCTCTTGCAATATAAGCTTGACGAAATGAGAATTTAACATAGCGTGAAAGTTTATCTCTACAATAGTGAAATTCACTGTTCACGCACCGAAATTCAAATAAAAATTTTTATTCGTAAAGTGAAAACATTTGAATTTTAAAAAAATAATGCCGCCACTATGGCGGCGGAATGGAGATTAAAATGAAAACAAGCAAACTTTTTTGGGGACTAGGATTTCTTCTTGCGGCAGTGTTGATAATACTCGACGTTGTTGGTGTTATGCCCACTCTGCTCAGTGCTGTCGGAGAGGTCTCTGTTTTTTCGCTTATACTTGGATTGCTTTTGCTCTCATACGCAATCGCAAGACTTTGCCGAGGCAGGATCGCTGAAATCTTTTTGCCGCTTGCCCTCATATTTATGCTTTTTGAGAAAAATATAGCTTTTCTTTGCGGCTTTGAGAGCAAGAACTTTATAAATAATTGGCTAGTGTTGCTTATTGCTGTCCTGCTTGCTATCGGCTTTGAAATCCTTTTACCTCATAATAGAAAAAGGAAAAAGCATATCAAAGTCGTCGCATCCGAAAGCAATAACACTTTCAATAGCTCGACTATCTACATAGATTGCACGAGCTTCACTCCAAATACCGTGGCGAATAAGTTTGGGGAGTGTACAGTGCATTTTCAAAATGTAGATGAGTATCAAGGCGGTCAGACTCTGACCGTGTCAAATTCTCTCGGCGCTATGACTGTCAACGTTCCGTCTTTCTGGACTTTGAACATTGATATCGATAATACTATGGGAGACGTTGAGGCACCGCCTCACCGTGACAACGGAGGTCCTGTTCTCTACATAAAGGGTGACAACCATCTTGGCGCGCTTGAGATAAATTTTGTTTAACGTGTTTCAGATATTTACATAACGAAAAAATCCCACATACCGAATGAACGGCTTGTGGGATTTTTTATCATTTTCTCCGTATCAGATGCCAAATAATTATCGCTGCCTGACCGGGAATACCCATAAGGAATATCATCCACACGTTGAGGTGTGCGAGCATCAGAAGCGAAAGATATATTATAGTGAGAAGCGACCAGACTATGACCGATATGTATATGCGGTTAAGTCTTCTTCGGTTCGTGCCCCAGATACTGTTGAAGATCAGCAAAAGTATTGCCGAGATAGGTATACCGCCGAGAAGCACGAGCCATATGTTTCTTAATGACTGTGTGACTATCCAAAGTATAGCGAAAACAAGAGTAACAACGAGCCACGCGCAAGAGACCGAAAGCATAGAGATGAATCTGTGATTCTTTGCCGTCTGTGCAGACGAGCGCGGAACACGGTCTTCATTGTCGGAGATCAGCCAATCGACCGATACGCCGAACATATCTGCTATCTGTTTAAGTACCGTTATATCGGGAACAGACTCGGCACGCTCCCATTTTGAAATTGCTTTGTCCGAATAATTCAGCTTTTCCGCAAGCTCTGCCTGCGTCAAGCGGTCACGTGTGCGGAGAGCCGCAATGTTCTTCGCTATATTCTGTTTTATGTTAAGCTCATCCATAGCAGACCTCCTTGAAAAACGTATAATCATTTTACCACAAAAATGAATTTTTGTCAATCGCGATTTTTATTGTTTTTTATGTCGCAGTGCTGCATTTTTTATCAATAACTATTGTATTTTTATGAGACCTGTGGTATAATATCCGTATTATATTTGAAACTACACAACGGAGGTTGAATATCTTGAAAAAACTGATGATAGGCAATGAAGCTATCGCTCGCGGACTTTACGAGGGCGGTTGCGAGGTCATATCGAGTTACCCCGGAACACCGAGTACCGAGATCACCGAATTTGCCGCAAAATACGATGAAATATATTGCGAATGGGCGCCCAACGAAAAGGTTGCTATGGAGGTCGCGTTCGGCGCGTCTCTCAGAGGTAAGCGTTCCGCGTGCGCTATGAAGCATGTCGGACTTAACGTAGCCGCAGACCCGCTTTTCACGCTTTCATATACGGGAGTAAACGGAGGAATGGTCATATGTGTTGCCGATGACCCCGGAATGCATTCGTCTCAGAACGAGCAGGATTCAAGACATTACGCGATAGCCGCAAAGGTTCCGATGCTTGAGCCGTCTGATTCGTCTGAGGCACTTGAATTCGCAAAAAGAGCGTTCGAGCTTTCGGAAAAATTCGATACGGTCGTGTTGCTACGTTCTCTTATGAGAGTCGCGCACACACAGAGCATTGTCGAAATCTCCGACAGACAGGTCAAGGAGACCGAAAAGTACGAAAAGCAGCCGTCTAAATACATAATGATGCCGGGATACGCAAAGAAGCGTCATCCTATCGTTGAGGAAAGAACCAAGGCACTGACCGAATTTGCAGACACCTGTGAGTATTTCAACCGTGAAGAGTACGCGGATTCCGATGAGATCGGTATTATCACGTCGGGTACGGCGTATCAGTACGTCAAGGAAGTATTCGGTGACAGCGTAAACGTGCTCAAGCTTGGTATTGTCAATCCGCTTCCCGTTGAGCGTATTAAGAAATTTGCGAGAAAGGTCAAAAAGCTTTACATTATAGAGGAGCTTGACGGCATAATCGAAACACATTGCCGTAATATAGGAGTTGAGGTCGCACACGGTAAGGATCTGTTCGGTCCGATAGGTGAATTCTCTCAGGAGACTGTTGCCGCCGCTATGGGGATCGACTCAAAAGCTCATCCCACGATCGAGACACAGATACCGATAAGACCTCCCGTAATGTGCGCGGGATGTCCTCACAGAGGAATCTATTACGCGCTTGTTAAGAATAAAGTCACCGTTCTCGGTGATATAGGTTGCTATACTCTCGGAGCGCAGCAGCCGCTCAACGCGCTTGACTCCACACTTTGTATGGGGGCATCTGTTTCGGGCGTTCACGGATTTAACAAGGCAGGTGGGGAGGAGACCGAGCAGAAGACCGTTGCCGTTATCGGTGACTCGACCTTTATGCATTCGGGTGTTACGGGGCTTATAAATATCGCTTATAACGCAACGAACTCCACAGTAATAATACTCGACAACTCCATAACCGGTATGACGGGACATCAGCAGAATCCTACGACCGGTTACAATATCAAAGGAGATCCGGCATCCAAGATAGACCTTGAAACACTTTGTCACGCGGTAGGCATAAACCGTGTAAGAGTCGTCGATCCGTACAATATCAAGGAATGTGAAACAGCGATCAAGGAAGAGCTTGCCGCAAAGGAGCCGTCCGTAATTATTTCACGCAGACCTTGTATGCTTCTCAAATACGTCAAGGCAAAGCCCACGCTTGTCGTTGATAACGATAAGTGTAAGGGATGCCGCAGCTGTATGAAGATAGGCTGTCCCGCAATAAGCTTCCGCGAGAAGAAGGCGAAGATAGACCCGACACTCTGCGTAGGCTGCGGAGTCTGCACACAGCTTTGCGCGTTTGACGCAATTAACTAAAGGGGGCGTAGCAATGAAAACAACAAATATAATGATAGTCGGCGTTGGCGGTCAGGGCTCGCTTCTGGCAAGTAAGCTGCTCGGTCAGCTGCTCGTTGCCGAAGGGTATGACGTAAAGGTATCCGAGGTTCACGGAATGAGTCAGCGTGGCGGATCTGTCGTAACGTACGTAAAGTACGGTGAAAAGGTAAATTCTCCTATGATCTGTGACGGAGAGGCTGATTTCATCGTATCCTTTGAGAAGATAGAGGCGGCTCGTTGGGTGTCTTGCCTTAAGCCCGAAGGACGCGTCATAGTAAACACACAGCAGATAGACCCGATGCCCGTGATTACAGGCGCGGCAGTATATCCCGATGCGGTTATAGACGAGCTTAAAGCCGCAGGTGTTGCCGTTGATGCGCTTGACGCACTTTCTCTTGCAGATACGGCAGGATCATCAAAGGCTGTAAATATCGTGCTTATGGGACGTCTTGCAAAATATATGGACATACCTTACGACAGATGGATTGAGGAGATAGAAAAATCGGTCAAACCCCAATTTATTGAAATAAATAAAAAAGCGTTCGAGCTTGGCTACCGTTATTAATGCTGAGCTTAACAGGTGGCTGTCTCATATCATTTGAGGCAGCCAATTTGTCGGAACAGCAAAACAGTCGCAAAAGGTCGTAACGTGTCGTACGGTTTATTCTGTAAAATTTTGCATATTCTATGTACAAATTCGTTTAAATATGATATAATTAGAGCATAATATTATGAATTTTTCGGGATACAACAATGGAAAAGAGATATTTTGACAAAAAACGTGAAAATGAACAGCCGAATGAAGGCTGTATAGTTGGAAGAAATGCGGTTCGTGAGCTTTTGCGTTCGGGGCGTACTATCGACAAGCTGATGGTACAAAAGGGTGAGCGTGAGGGCTCTATAGTTGCAATTATAGCAGAGGCAAGAGAACGCGGAATACCGATAGTTGAGACAGAGCGACAGAAGCTCGATTTCCTTGCGGGAAACGCTCCGCATCAGGGTGTTATCGCAATGGCGGCAGAAAAGGAGTATTCTACGGTGGATGATATAATCGCTATCGCCGAGAGCCGTGGAGAAAAGCCGCTTATAGTAATATCCGACGGTATTTGCGATCCGTATAATCTCGGCGCACTTATAAGATGCGCAGAGGGCGCGGGAGCGCACGGACTTATAATTCCCAAACGCAGAAATTCAGGTCTTACACCTGTGGTATCAAAAGCCTCGGCAGGTGCTATCGAGCATCTTGCAATCGCGAAGGTCTCAAATATTGCAATGACGGTAAATGACCTGAAAAAGCGAGGCATATGGACGTTTGCGGCTGAAGCCGGCGGAGATATGTACTATAATACCGATTTCAACTGTGCTGCCGCTATCGTTTTTGGAAGCGAGGGTAACGGTGTGTCGAAAATTGTAAAGGACACGTGTGATTTTACCGTTTCGATACCTATGTACGGAAAAGTAAATTCACTAAACGTATCAACGGCGGCGTCGGTAATACTTTATGCCGCAGCTATAGGACAGAGAAAAAACTGACTTGAAAATTTTGAAGAAACGGAGGTGCGTCGGATGTCGAAAAGAGAGCAGAACGATACAGAAATAGAGCAGATGCTAAAGCAGCTTAAGGAACAAACCGCGTCCGATGCTGAGACTGCTTCGGATAAAAAAGAGAAAAAAGCAAAATACGTGACGGACGATGACGTAAAAGCTCTTTTAAAGAAATACTACAGCGACGTAGATACCGAGCCTGCCGAAAAGAACACCGAGCTTGAGCTTGATACGTCGGAGTTTATCGCAGAAGAAGAGGCGGAATCGACTGAAGAAGAGAACGTAGAGGAAAGTATAGAAGAAGCTCCTGAAACGCTTGAAGAAACAGAGGAGGATGACCTGCTCGCGGAAATTGAGGATGAAGAAAAGCTGAGCGCTGGTATGTTCGACGACGAAGAGTGCGACGCCGAAAATTTATTCTCATTTGACGATGGCGTCGAAGAAGAATCTGATGATACCGCCAAGGTTGATAACATAGACGATTCCGAAAAAGTGACGGACGATGACCTTGAAGATTTATTTGTAAATTTTGACGAGGAAGAAGAACCGGAGGGGTCGTTTATGGATGATGTTCTTGAGGACGACGGCGACTGTGACGAGACCGAGCCGTCTCTCAATGGAATAGCAAACGAAACCGAAGAAGAAAGCGAGACTCTCATTGAGGATAGTGAAGCCGAGATAGCGGATGATGCTCCCGAAGGCGTAACTAAAGAAGAGGACAAGCCCGAAGAGGTTATTATAACCGAGGAATCCTCCGCAGAGCCCAATGCGGCAGACGAAGGTGACGGTGAAGAGTGGACTCCTCTCAAGACTGAATCAAGGATAGACGACGGTGAGCTTGAGCTTATGATAGCTCTCGGCTTTGGGGATAAGCTGCGAACAAAATACGGAAACGAACGTGTACGAAACGCAGAAGAAAAAATGCGTATCCGCGCAGACCGTTCGGAATTCGAAAATAAGCCGTTTGGATACCGAGGCAGGGAATATACGCAAAAATCAGATGTAAAGAAGATAAATTCCGACTTTAACCGTGACAGATTTTTCCTGATGCTTCAGCTTATCGGAACGGTGATAGCCGCAGGATTTCTTTTTGCATTTGAAAATATAAGGCTTTTTGGAATCACCCCGACAGGCGCTTTTAACAGCGCAGAAGACCCGACGGGACATGCCATTGTATCTATGCTGTTACTCATATTGTGCGCGGCTATATCGTATAAGCGTCTTTGGAACGGTCTTTTATTTGCTTTCGGAAGAAGTAAAAGCGGAAATCCCGTTATGCCGTTCGTTTTGATAGTTTTCTTTATATACGACATAATAATAGCTATTGCCGCGTCACCGAGCGAGGGAGTTGTGCTGTACGGCTTTGTTGCGGCGCTTGGCTTGATTTTCGACATTTTGGCAGACCTTCTCGACTATAGCAGGACGAGAATGACCTTCAACGTACTGAGAGCCGATAAGCCCGAAGGTCTTTACGGACTTTGCGACCTTCATAAGGACAGCGAAGGAGCCGTTACGGCTACCTCAACCAAGATAGCGTTTGCCGAAGGGTTCTTTAAAAACATAAATAATATAAAATACGAAAGAACAAGACTTCTCATAATTATGATACCGCTTGCCGCAGTGGGAGCTATTACGTCAATTGCTGCGGCAATAAGCGGCGCGGGTCTTGCAAGAGCGCTCAGCGCGTTTCCGGCAGTATTTGCATTTGCCGCTCCTATAGGCATAATATTTGGCAATGCTTGGCATAAGCTCTGTGTATCAATATTCCTTTCGGGAAAGAACGCAGGACTTATAGGTGAGCTGTCGGATGAACAGGCGAATATAGATTTTGCCGTTTTTGACGACGAAACCGTATTTCCGTCGGAGAGAGCAAAAATACGCAATATACGTCTTTTCAATAACGCGGAAATATATAACACGCTTTATAATGTGAACGCTCTGTTTCAGGGCGTTGGCGGACCGCTTCGCAATATAATGAAGTATACCGCGTCAAATCTCGGAGAGCCGAAATCAGTAGAGCTGCTATCGGCATCGGAGCATTTTGTCGAAGCAATGATAGACGGAAAAAATAAGGTTTGCGCCGGTTCTTACAAGTCGGAGGCCAAGCGGTCTTAGGAAGACAAAATTTGTA
>JAZNPQ010000071.1:0-18641 GCA_045589735.1 Eubacteriales bacterium
CTTGCGAGCAAGCATTTTTGCTCATGGTATAATACGCAGTACGTCTCGCTTCGCGATACTCGGAGCTTCGCGATACTTAATTTATTTCGGAGGTAAGTATGAAAAACGGATTTGTAAAATTTGCGGCGGCAATACCCGAACTCAAAATAGCGGATTGTCGGTATAACGCGGAAAAAATAATCGAGCTGGCAAAAGAAGCCGCAGACAGCGGTGTTCTTATTGCGGCGTTTCCCGAGCTTTGTGTTACGGGATATTCTTGCTCCGACATTTTCTTCAGAGAAACGCTTTTAAAAGCGGCTGAGCGTGAAATAGCAAATATTGCCGACGAGCTTTCAAGTGTTGACATTATGGTTTTTATAGGTACTCCTATATGTCTTATGAGTAAGCTGTACAATACTGCCGCAGTTATATATCGCGGTAAGATTTTGGGAATCGTTCCAAAGACCTATCTGCCAAACTATAACGAATTTTACGAAGCAAGGCAGTTTACTCCTGCGCCCCAAGGCGTGACCGATATAAAGTTTGCAGGACAGACCTGTCCTTTCGGTGCTGATATCGTTTTTGAACACGCATCTCTTGACGGGCTTAAAATATCTTCCGAGATATGTGAGGATATATGGGCGCAGAATTCTCCGTCAGTTTCTCACTGTATGGCAGGCGCGACTGTTATAGTAAATCTGTCGGCGTCTCCCGAAAGCGTTGGTAAGCCTGAATACAGGCGTAAGCTTGTCTGCGTACATTCCTCGCAGAATATTTGCGGTTACGTATATGCTTCGGCTGGCTCTGCCGAATCCACGACCGACGGCGTATATTCGGGACATTCCTTTATTGCCGAGTGCGGAAGAATACTCGAAGAAAACGCTCCTTTCGAAAATAAAGCGCTCGTTATTTCGGAAATTGACGTATCCCGTATAATTTTTGAGAGAAACAAGCTCAGCGGATATGTTTGCGAAAGGAATAAGGATTACAGATATGTTCTCTTTGATTCGCCTATAAAGGAGACCTCGCTGACACGTAAATTTGCAATTCGTCCGTTCCTTCCGTCAAAAGATACAGACGGCGAGGACAGACTTAAATTTATACTCAATATGCAGGCTCACGCGCTTGCCAAGCGTATACGCCACACAGGCTCAAAGAAGGCTGTTATAGGCGTTTCGGGGGGACTTGATTCAACCCTTGCGCTTATCGTTGCCGCAGAGACAATGAAGCTTCTCGGTCGTCCTACGACAGATATTCTGTCGGTAACTATGCCTTGCTTTGGAACGGGGAAGAGAACCAAAGGAAACGCAGAAATGCTTTGCGAGTGCTTTGGGACTGAGCTTCGCACCGTTGATATTGCGGCATCCGTATCACAGCATCTTAAAGATATAGGACACGACGAAAACGTTTATGACGTAGCCTTTGAAAACGCACAGGCAAGAGAACGAACGCAGGTGCTTATGGATATTGCAAACAGCTGTGGCGGTATCGTTATCGGAACGGGAGATCTTTCCGAGATCGCACTTGGCTGGAGCACGTACAACGGTGACCATATGTCGATGTACGCAGTAAACTGCACGGTACCCAAGACCTTAATACGTTATATGGTCGGTATTTACGCAGATATTTGTAACGACGAAAGACTTGCTGCGGTGCTTCGTGATATCCTTGATACACCGGTCTCTCCCGAGCTTGTACCGTCAAAACCCGGTGAGATATCTCAAAAGACAGAGGAAATTATAGGTGACTATGACCTTCACGACTTCTTCCTCTACAATTTTATAAGATACGGATATACTCCCGATAAGCTTTACAGAATAGCGAGTATTGCGTTTGAGGGTGTATTTACCCCCGAATATATCAAAAAAACACTCACAACATTCATAAGACGTTTCTTTACACAGCAATTCAAACGATCCTGCTCTCCCGATGGCGTTAAGGTTGGAAGCGTCGCGCTGTCACCTCGCGCAGATTTGCGTATGCCGTCAGATGCGTCGTTTGACGAGTGGATTAACGATATAAAATAATACGCTTAATATCAAGTTAATATTTATATAGTACAATGTACCTACAACAATTAACGGAGGCATATTTTGAAGAAAAATAAAGAACAGAACTGTGCCCCATGCATAAAGACCTCAATAGGCGGTCAGGCGTTGCTTGAGGGAATTATGATGAGAGGACCGAAAAAAAGCTCAATGGCGGTTCGCAATCCTGAAAATGAGATAGTCGTTGAAGAGATTGAAATAAAAGAAAAAAAACGGCCAAAGATAACAAAAATACCGTTTGTTCGCGGTGTGTTCAATTTTGTTGATTCTATGGCTGTCGGTTATAAGGCGCTTATGCGCTCTGCGGAGATATCTGGACTTGAGGAAGCCGAGGCAGAGATAGAGCGAGAAAAAGAAGAAAAGAAACGCGCCAAGGCAGCAAAAAAGGCTGAAAAATCGGGTAAAATACCGACCGATGAGCCTATATCAGATAGTTCCGAAGACACACAACCCGAAAAGAAAAAGGAGTCAGACTCGCTGACCGGAATTATAATGGTGATAGGCACGCTTCTTGGCGTTCTGCTTGCCGTTGTCCTTTTCGTTGCGTTGCCTAATATAATTTGTACACTGATACTTGGCGGCGGAGATCACCCTGTCTTGTATGCCGTTATTTCGGGTGTTATTAAGGTTATAATACTTATTCTTTATATGTGGCTTGTATCCTATATGAAGGATATAAAACGTACATTTATGTACCACGGAGCCGAGCATAAAACCATTTTCTGTTATGAAAAAGGACTCGAGCTGACTGTTGAAAACGTAAGAAAGCAGAGCCGCTTCCACCCGAGATGCGGAACATCATTTTTGTTTTTAACGGTGTTCGTAAGTATTGTGATAATGATAATTGTCGGCGCACTGTTAAATTTTTGGCTTCCCGAAGAGATAATTGAATCGAAGCTGATTTATACGCTGATAAGAACAGGAATCGCTATACTTCTTGTTCCGCTTATGGCGGGTGCGGGATATGAGCTTATAAAGCTTGCGGGCAAGCATGATAACGTATTCACAAGAATAATTTCGGCACCGGGACTTCTCATGCAGAGAATCACGACAAAAGAACCCGACGATTCTATGATAGAATGCGCCATTGCCGCGGTAAAAGAGGTCATTCCCGAGGACGGAAGCGATAGGATATAAGAAAAAACTGTGGATCAATTCCACAGTTTTTTATATAAAGAATATTGTTCCAACGTCATAAAGTTGGTTTGCTCCGAGCGACACTGCGGGTCTCCCGTGAGCTTTGCAAAAACTTTTTATAGCTTCACCGTCGGGATGCAGATCTATATTTCCGCAGAAATAGGTATTAGCTCCGTCGTTTCCCGATGCTCCTCCGATAAAACCGTAATTACAGCCGTCAAGCCCAATGTGCCCCTGCGATATTTTGAGTACATCTATACCGTGCTTTTCTGCGGCTTTTGCGATTCCTTCGTCGGCTGTTATTATTGCGCCTTCCGAAACCTTACATACTGAGCATTTTGTATAGCCTTGCTTTACGTTTACAAGTGTTGTTTTATTTTGATCTGCGTAATTTTTTATAAGCTCTGACATTGAATCAGTTCTTCCGAAAATATAATTTCCGAGCTTTACGGCATTGAAAAGTATATCGCTTGGATATTTTTCGTTTATATTTTCGCTTGAGAAGAAAATTTCCATACCGGAAACGTCGCTTATAATGTCAAGTACGTCTTTTGTTGCTTTATAATAATCTATGTGACAGAAAATTTTATCGCCAAGAAAGATCAGCATATCGGGGTGAGATGAAACCGATTCCGACAGAGCAGAGAAGGGTGGCAATTCAAGTGTTTTAAAGCCGCGTTTGTTTAGTGCGTTTTTGCACTCGTTTGGCATTCTTTTATCAATTATTGTGTATTTCATATTCTTTATTTATAAAAAAAGGAACGCGTCGCGTTCCTTCTTTTATTGTCAATCAGTTAGCGCGGGTAACCTTGCCGGAGCGCATGCATCTGGAGCATACGTTTACGGTAGTGGGTGTGCCGTTAACTACAGCCTTAACTCTACGAATGTTGGGCTTCCAGGTTCTGTTTGTTTTACGGTTAGAGTGGGAAACGTTGTGACCGAATACAACACCCTTGCCGCAGATCTCACATTTTGCCATTTTTAGTTCCTCCTGTCGGTATTTAGATATATAATTTTTTATTTTTTTCAAATGCACAATAGATTATATCACATATCAAACAAAAATGCAAGTGTTTTTGATGATTTTTATAAAAAATTATTCTGTAAATCCCAAAAAAGTGCCTTGAAGCTCATTTTTACTCTCAATTATGAAGGCTCCGTATGCTGAATTTACATCTTTTGCCTCTAAATTCAGCTTGACAGCTTCAGTTTCCATTGCTCTTGCCGTTCCTATTACGTCTTTTCCGTTCACTGCGCGACAGGAAAGTATAAGACCGTACTTTTTTAGCTCTTCAATATAATCAAATAAAAGCTTTATATCGCGGAACTCGGCAATGCCGTTTTTGTCGTTTCTCGGTGTCAGAAGATATACGCGGCTTTCTCTCAACGAAAATGTGTTCGGTATGATTTTTTCGGGCGTAGGAGCGACTGCCGTTGCGGAAATCGAAGGCGTATATGATACTTTGCAGCTTGAGCCGACAGAACGTACCGACAGCTCTGTTTGCGTACGGTAGAGACCTAACATGATTGCGAGACTTTCGCCGAGCGTTTCCTTGTCTGCAAGGGGATTCACAGTTGACTCAAATGATGCTGTAATATCCTTTCGGCTGACTCCGCAGGAGATAAGTCTGGATAGTGCTTCAAGCACAACACCTATAGCATCGCTGTATGAGCGACAGGACTTCTTTGCGTTTGTTATGATGAGGCTTGACGAAAAGTTAACGTAATTTGCCGACAAGCTCTCGGTAAATCCCATTACCGAAAAATCAGAGCAGGGAGCCGTATCTGATTTTTCGGAGTCTTTTACATTTATCGAACGACAGGCATATCTGTTTATTTTAGATAAAAATACGGTTGAAAGCGATAGCGGATGTCCCATACCCGTGGATATTGTAAGCCTGTTTGTTGTGTTTGGGTGACCGAAAACAAAAGCTCCGAGCTCATGCTCCTTCGCCGCAATCAAGAACTCATTTGTAGATGAATTTGAAACTATAACTATAGCACAATTTTCAAAGCAGTCGAGTATAGCTGCAGAAGAAAAATTATATATCATTCCGGGGAGCGCAGATAGATTTATGAATGCTCCGGGAGCTAAAGACAGAACTGCGTCAAGCAGATTTCCGTTTTGTGTGAGTGTCACCGCTTTTATCTGCACTTTTGAACGTAGATTTAAGAAAAGTCCCGAAAGGATTGGCACTAAGCGTTCTGACGGCGTTTGATTGTTTGCTAAATTTACAAATACGATAGAGTCTGAATTTTCTATAATCGAAGTGCTTTTGTAGTCTGAACGGTTGCTTTGCGGTACTATCGCAGAATTTCCGCTGAGCTTTGATCTTATTAGCTTTGTCGCTATATTCCCGCAAACAGACGCTTCAAGGAGGGCGGAGTCTCCCGAATACATATTTACCAAAGTATCGTTGCTTGCGCAACAAAATTCACCGCAGCAAAGCTCTCCTGCTAAGGAAATATCTTCAAAAGAATAAGGCGGATTTTTGCCGAGCGCGGTAAGTTTGTCTTTCATATCCTCATAGCTTTCGCCTATATATGAGTTTTCGGTGTAAAGCTCGGTTATAAGCTGTTTTGACGCGCTTCTCGGCTCTACCGCGGCATAGCTGTCGATAAAGCACAGCTCCTCTGTCCCCGGGTCACGTCCTTCGTTATTGGCAAAATAGTCTTGGACTGTTTTAAGAAGATTGATGTCTGATTTAAGCTCCAAAAGCTGTTTTGTTTGAGCAAGCTCTTCGTCTGAGAAAAGACAAAATCCTTTTACGGTCGTATTTAAGTGTTGGTTTGTATAATAATCATTCATATTGAAATTATACTCCTTTCTTATTGTCTATACGATTTTACCTATTGCTATGCCGTCCTTTACGTCCTCTATTAGAACGCGCTCTGTCAAAGTCTGAAGCTTTTTATCGGTCATTACTTTTGTTTCGATAAATGACGGAGTGTGACCGACCGAATATCCGTCGCCGTTCGTCTCAAAAAGCACGTCGAAGGTCTTTCCTGTCTGTGATTTTAGTATAGAATTTGTTATTTCCTTTTGTACCGATATCAGATGAGATGTGCGGCTGTGAGCTATATCAGGGCGTACTTGACCGGTCATTTTTGCCGCGGGTGTACCTTCGCGTTTGCTGTATGTGAATATATGCGCGTTTAAGAATCCGACTTTTTTGCAGAATTCGACCGTCTCGTTGAAATCCGCATCGGTTTCACCCGGAAAAGCCGTTATTATATCTGTTGTGAGCTGTACGTCGGGAAAGGCGTTTCTTAACAGAGATATGCCGTCAAGCGCCATTTTTGTGTTGTATTTTCTTTTCATAAGCGCAAGTATTTTGTCACATCCGCTTTGCATGGAAAGATGAAAATGCGGTGCTATAGATTTAAGATTTGAAATCTTATCGACAAAACGAGGCTTTATAAGCGATGGGTCAAGCGAACCGAGACGTATTCTCATTTGTCCTGAGGCTATTTTGTCGGCATCGCAGAGAAGGTCGCCAAGTCTGTATCCGTCAAGGTCGATACCGTAAGATGCAGTCTCAATGCCTGTAAGCACGACTTCCTTGCAGCCTATATCGGCAAGCCTTTGTATTTCCGACAGTACGGCGTCAGGCTCTTTTGAGCATATCTTTCCTCTTGCTCTTGGTATAATGCAGTAAGTACAGTGAGACTCGCAACCGTCCTCTATTTTTATATAAGCTCTGGTTCTCGGAAATTTTGATATTTGCATAGGCTCAAAGCCACGGGCGTCGAGTGACGGCAGGTTTATTTTTGCTTTTTCGGGCTTTTGTTTTCCTACAAGACTCATAGCCGCGTCTACCGTTTCAAGCTTGTTTCGTGAGCCGCAGACGTAATCTACTCCTTTTATTTCGGCGACCTTTTCGGGAGAGACCTGCGAGAAGCAACCTGTTGCTATTATTATTGCATTGGGATTTTCAGAGAGAGCGCGCCTTATAAACTGCCGTGATTTACGGTCGCTTTCGGCAGTCACGGTACAGGTGTTTATAATGTATACGTCACAAATATCCGATGGCTCGGAAATGACAAACCCCGTCTTTTCTGCGTACTCTGCAATAGCCTCGCTCTCGTATTGGTTGACCTTACATCCGAGAGTATATATACCGAGTGTGTATGGCATTATGACTCCTAAAGTTAGTATTTTCTATATTGTAGCACAAAATTATGAATAATTAAAGTCGGCAGAGTAATTTATCTTTACTTTGCCGACTATTTTTTATTGTTATACCTTTGAAAGAACTCCGGTCGGGTGGGCAAATTTTATTGCTTTTGGAATTATCTCGATAGTGTAATCACTTGAGCTAAGTATTTCACCGTCAATACATATACTTGCCTTTTTCTTTGAGTGTACCTCAACCCTTGTTGCACGTCTGTAAACTATGTATTTTTGAAATTTTGGGTCGTCGAGATGCTTGCCCTCTTTATACTTTGAGATAAGCTTTAAAAAGGTGAATATGCTGACGGGCTTCACAAAGCATATGTCAAGAAGTCCGTCGTTATACAGCGATTTCGGTGCGCAGTTGTATGAACCGCCGACATACTGACCGTTAGCGACCGTGCAGAGAAGCATAGTACCGCTTGGATTTATAACCTCGCCGTCGGCAATGACTGTGCATTTGTTTCTCATATTAGTGAAAAGTGCTTTTACGATTCCCGTAGTATAAGCGTTTTTGCCGCCTATAAGCTTTTTTCGCCTGACGCGCCCCATAGTTTCGGCAACGGCTGCTTCAAAGCCGAAGTTGCAGACATTTATACTGTAACGACCGCATACCGACATAAGATCAACGGGCTCGGCGTCGGAACTCATAAGCAATTCAAGGTCGGAAAAGCAGGACTCGCCACCGAAGCATTTTACGTAGTCATTTCCGCTTCCCGTTGGGTAGCAGGATATTTCGGCGTTTTCGTGACCTACGGCACCAGACGCGACTTCGCTTATAGTTCCGTCACCGCCACACGCGTAAAAACGCAGCGTTTCATTAGGTTCTTCATTGAGCATTGCGGAAACAAAATCCGTTGCATCCTGCGGAGATTTTGTAACATATATTTCCGATTCATTAAGCTTTCCTATAGCTTCAAGTCGTCTTTTTATATCTTCAAGGGGGGACACAGGGCCGGCTTCCGGATTGACTATAAAAATGTGTTTCACAGTTTTAGTTCTCCCTAATATATTGGCAAAACGCCGATTTTTGACAAAAACAACAATATACATATACATTATATCATAAAATATCAAAAAAATCAAGTGCAAGACACGTTTTATTTGAGAGGACAAACGAATATACTATACT
Source organism: Eubacteriales bacterium (assembly GCA_045589735.1). Taxonomy (GTDB): domain Bacteria; phylum Bacillota; class Clostridia; order Oscillospirales; family CAG-272; genus RGIG3994. The sequence continues at coordinate 8,471 of JAZNPQ010000071.1, forward strand.
AAATACTGAAACAAGAGGCAATCAGATGGAAAAAACAAAAAACACGTTTTTGGGACTTACTGCCGACGAGGCAGAGCGTTCAATACGTGAAAACGGAAAAAATATTTTATCAAAGCAAAAAAAGAAAAGCTTTTTATCACGCTTTTTCTCAAATCTTAACGATCCTGTCATAAGAATACTTCTCGGAGCATTGGTAATAAATATATTTTTTGCTATTCGCGGTGGAAACATAATAGAAACCGTAGGTATTGCGATAGCGGTTTTCCTTGCGGCGTTTATCTCTACTGTTTCGGAGCATTCTGCGGGTAACGCATTTGAAAAACTTGAGCGTGATGACGATTCGGCACTTTGCAGAGTAAAGCGAAGTGGATGTGTGAGTGAAATACCAATATCGGACGTTGCTGTGGGGGACCTTATTTTGCTTTCTGCGGGTGACATTATTCCTGCCGACGGGTATATCGTTTCGGGAATGATATTTGTTGACCAATCTCTTATGACCGGCGAGAGTCGGGACGTGAAAAAATATTTGTCTGACGAAGCAAAACAACTTACACCTGAGTGCCCGTCGGCTTTACTGCGGGGATGTGCGGTGCTTTCGGGTGAGGCGGAGATGTTAATAAGTGCTGTCGGCGATAAAACCTTTCTCGGTGAAATATCAAAGGAGATACAGAAAGATACCCGTGAAAGCCCTTTGCGTATAAGGCTCACAAAGCTTGCGGGTCAGATAAGCAAGATAGGATACGTTTTGGCTATCCTTGTTGCGTTTGCTTACCTTTTTAATGCTTTTGTGCTTGATTCGGGCTTTAAGTCCGAGATAATACTTATAAAGCTCGCCGATAAAAGCTATCTGCTTTCAAAGCTTTTTTCAAGCTTAACGCTTGGACTTACCGTTATGGTAATGGCAGTTCCCGAGGGGCTTCCTATGATGATAGCCGTTGTGCTATCTGCAAATCTGCGAAAAATGCTTCGGGATAATGTGCTTGTGAGAAAAGCTGTCGGAATTGAAGCGGCCGGAAGCATGAACATACTTTTTAGCGATAAAACCGGTACTTTGACAGAAGGAAAGTTCGCGGTATCAAGACTTATAATAGGAGACGGTACAGAAGCCTGTGATATATCTCAAAAAAACAGATATAGAGAATTGTTTAGTCTTTCCTGCTTTTATAACAGCTTGTCATCGGTGTCAAGTAACGGTACGGTTATCGGCGGCAACGGGGTTGACCGAGCATTACTTAGCTTCGCTTTACCTTACGGATGTCCCGATGGATACAGACTTTCAAAAAGAGAGGCGTTTGACAGCTCGCGTAAATATTCATCGGCAGCGGTAAAAGGAAAAAACGGTGAAATAAGATTTTTGAAGGGAGCGCCCGAGATAATTCTCCCAAAGCTAAAATATTTTTTTGATTTTGACGGAAATATACACCCACTTGACCGCTCTGTATTTTCTCGTGCATTGAAAAGTGCTTCCGAGAAAGGCGGTAGAGTAGTTTTGTTGACAGCGGATATTGGAAATGGACCAAGTCTTTTGTGCGCGGCTGAATTCAGCGACAGGTTGCGCGGAGAGGCTTCCGATGCTGTCGCACAGCTTAGCGGAGCGGGAATACAGCTCGTTATGATAACAGGAGACGGTAGGGATACTGCCTGTAAGATCGCGCGAGAGTGCGGAATAATCGGAGAGGGAAGAGAATTATGCTTGACATCAGAAGAGCTTTCAAGGCTTTCTGACAGCAGGTTGCGTGAAATTTTACCGAGTCTTGCTGTTGTTGCTCGCGCACTTCCGACAGATAAAAGCAGACTTGTTCGTATCGCGCAGGAAAGCGGTCTTGTTGTAGGTATGACGGGCGACGGTGTAAACGATGCGCCCGCGCTTAAAATGGCTGACGTTGGATTTGCTGTTGGAAGCGGAACTCCTGTTGCAAAGGAAGCAGGAGATATAGTTATACTTGACGATAATCTTGCGTCTATCGTGAAGGCTGTGCTGTACGGAAGAACGGTGTTTAAAAGCATCAGAAAATTTGTAACGCTTCAGCTTCTTATGAATCTCTGTGCCTCGGGTGTTTCAATGATAGGACCGTTTATCGGAATTGATGCGCCTGTTACTGTAACGCAAATGCTATGGATAAACATAATAATGGATACACTTGGCGGTCTTGCTTTCGCAGGAGAGCCGCCTCGTTGGCGATATATGGAAGAAGCTCCCAAACGCCGCGATGAGCCGATACTCAACGGTTATATGATAAGCACCATATTACTTCACGGCGGTTTTACACTTGCGCTTGGTATAGCATTTCTAAAGAATCCGTTTATAACCTCGCGCTTTCTTACTGTTGGAGATAACATAAAGCTTTTGACAGCATTCTTTGCTTTCTTTATTTTTTCAAGCGTACTTAACTGCTTCGCCGCGAGAACAGACAGACTCAATCTGTTTGCAGGGCTTCCCAAAAACAAGGTTTTTCTCTTTATTATGGCGGTGATATGCTTTGTTCAGGTGGTGTTTATTTATCTTGGCGGAGATGTTCTCAGAACTGTACCTCTTAATAAAAATGAGCTGCTTTTTACTCTCGGAATATCAATGCTTGTCATACCTGCGGATTTTATCAGAAAAACCGTTATGCGTCTGTTTGGGCTTAAAAACGGTTATTGAATTGTACAAATACATTAGAAAGGATTGCTTTCCAAATTGAAAGCTACGATATAATTATGAACAGAACAAAACAAAAACGAAGACAAACATCTTCCGAACCGACTTCGACAAGTGCAATATTTTCTTCGCTTTTCGGACTTTTGGTGGCAGCTGTTACACTTATCTCTTTAACGTTAGCTTTTTCTTTGGTGTCTTTGCTATGTCACGATCCTCGAATTGTATCGAGAGTTTTGGGATGCGTTTCTATGTATATAGTCTCATTTATTGGAGGCTTTGCGACATATAAGCGCTGCGGTGGATATCCGATTCTTTGCGGTATTTCTTTTGGACTTTTATATGCTCTTATAATTTGGTTGTGTTCTCTTTTATCTGTAAACCCCGATATTATGCGTCCTATGTTTGTATGGATGATGAGAGCTGCTTCCGTGGCGGTTTCTGTCGCCGGTGCTTTTCTCGGCTCATACAAACCGAAAAGAAGACACTCACCGAAACGCAGAAGATAATTTGAAAATCAAAAAGACCTGACGTTACTCGTCAGGTCTTTTTGAACAGTCTTTATGAAGAATGATAAGTTAATGTATAACTTATTTGATCTCAACGGTAGCGGTTGCTTCCTCAAGCTGCTTCTTGAGAGCCTCTGCTTCGTCCTTGGAAACGCCTTCCTTGAGAGCCTTAGGAGCACCCTCAACGAGGTCCTTAGCTTCCTTAAGTCCGAGACCGGTGATCTCACGAACTACCTTGATAACGCCAAGCTTGTTGCCAAATCCTGTGAGGATTACGTCAAACTCGGTCTTCTCTTCTGCTGCTGCAGGAGCAGCTGCGCCACCTGCGACTGCTACGCCAACAGGAGCTGCGGCGGATACGCCAAACTCTTCCTCAACTGCCTTTACGAGCTCGTTAAGCTCAAGGATTGTGAGGGCTTTGATTTCTTCAACTATAGCAATGATCTTTTCGGATGCCATTATGATTTACCTCCAAATAAATGTGTTTGTGTGTGTTGTCACTGTTCGTGAACAGATTAAGCTTCTGCAGGAGCTTCGGCTGCTGCTTCCTCTGCGGGAGCTGCTTCGCCGTCCTTGTCCGCAACTGCCTGAAGGGCATATGCGAGCTTGTATACGGGCGACTTGATGCTGCCGAGGAACTTCGCGATAAGGATTTCCTTGGAAGGAATCTCTGCGAGCTCTTTTACGGTGTCTGCACTTACTACAGCACCGTCAACGTAACCTGCAAGGATGGTGAAAGACTCGATCTTCTCTGCATACTCCTTGAGAACCTTTGCGGGTGCAACTGCGTCCTTTTCGCTGATAGCGATAGCAGTCATACCGGAAAGGTACTGCTTGAGCTCGGAAAATCCTACTTCGTCGCAAGCACGTCCGGTCAGAGTATTCTTCTGAACCATGTACTTAACGCCTGCTTCACGAAGAGCCTTACGCATCTTTGTGTCGTTCTCAACCGTAATACCCTGGTAGTTTACCAGTACGCCCGAGACCGAATTCTTCATCTGTTCGGCGAGGTCAGCAACGATTTGCTGTTTTTGCTCAAGTATTGATTTGCTGGGCATTGGTTTTAACCTCCCGTTAAATGAAATAAAAAATCTTTCCCCAAGACACACTTGTCCGAGGAAAGATGATAACCGACTGTATAGTTAAAATCACTCCTCGGCAGGGAAGCGTGCGCTTTTACGGGAACCTGCTGTCTTTGGAACAGGAGAGATTATAACATATAAATTTGGTTTTGTCAATACCTTTTTTAAATATTTTTATTACTTTTTAAAATTTTTTCAGCAGATGATATTGCTCTCTCCCTGAGCCATGTGGGAGAAATTATTTTTATCTCTGAATTAAGAGACATTATTATGCCGAGAAAAAGCTCTACGCTGTGGAACTCACAAATATAAAGATGTTTACGCGGCTTTGACGACGTTACAAAATTACGAAGCTCAAGAGCTGCAAGCTTATCCGGTATAAAAAGCTCTGCTATGTGAGGTATCTGAAGCTGTACTGCTACATTGTCGCTGTTTGCACTTAATTCTTTTGTGAATTTTGCGGTGATTCCCGAATAGTCCTCGTCATTTCCCGTGGTAACGGTTGAGGGAAGCTTGAATTCTTCCGAATAGTAAAATCCTTGATCCTTTGGAGAATATACTATAGGAGCGTCAAGCTCATTTTTCATGTAGCTGACGTCTCTTTCTGCCTGTCTGCGAGAGATGCCGAATTTTTGTGCTAAAAGATTTTCATTAGGATAATTTCCCGATGCTATTCTGTTATGAAGCCATTGTATTCTGTCGTTTTTCTTTGCCATAGGTCTATACCTCTTCTGATTTGTTGTATTCCGGTTCATCGTCGGAATAGGTTTGCTCTGAAAGTCTTTCGATGAGGGCTCTTGCGCTAACAAATACTATCATTCTTAAGAGAACGTATACAAATAATGCGAAAATAATTATATTAAATATAATGTAGGAAGGATATATCGGTTTTCCGAGCTTTCCTGCGAGCATTGCGATGATCCACGGAACCGATGCTGACGCTGTGAGTACCGTTGCTATAAGACCCAATGCAAAATAAATACGCGGGAGAGGCTTTCCTGTTATTGTACGAAGTTCGAGCAATGACCATAATGCAAAAGCTATCAGAGCAAAATTGAGAAATACTTTTGCAGGAGCATTCATAGAAACCGACATATCAAAATAAGTCATTGCAATAAGCAGTATATTTGTCAAAGGGATGAAATATCCAAGGTATACCTTGATAGAATTTTTACTGTCGGCAAATATACAGTTGAAAACAAAATAAATTGATGATATTGCGGCAAATACGGCGCACACGATAAAAAGCGGCTTTGGGTTGTTTGCTGTTTTTAACGACCCGGAAAAAGCGGTAACCGAGAACACGCATAAGGCAATCGCCGGCAGTGAAGAGACTATTGAGATTGGGAGAGTTGTGGGTGAATCACCCGAAAGCTCATTCTTTGGCAGCATAAACGTGAACACACATATTCCCAGAATGGTTATTGCTATAAGCGCTTTCGATATTGAATATATCAAGGACTTATCAAAATAGTTTATAGCCGAGTCGTACGATACGAACAGCGAGATCGTTAATAGTGTTACGCATATTGCGGTTAGTATTATAACAGACAAGAGAATAATACGTAGATTTCCTGATATTTTTTTCATAATAGTTCCTTTTCTTGTTTATTACCATTAATTATAATACATAATTATGAATTTTTTGTATCCAAAAGATGTGTTTTGTAAAATATGTCAAAAGTATTTTTAAAGTGATTGCGATAAAAGTCAAAACAAAAGGCTTTTTGAAGATGAAAATTAGCGCAAAATTGATAATTTGTAAAAAATGCATAAAAATACGCTTGAAAAATATTTTATTTTCTGCGAAATGAACACGGATTTTTTTTTTACAAATACTTGAAATTTCAAATAATGTATGGTATAATTATCGAGCTTGATGTGCGATGAAACGGGAGATTGCGGTCTCGGGGACGCCCGAACCGGTAACTTCCGCGGAGTATGTCCGATAACCGGGCGAACGTAACAGACCGGAACAATGTTCCAACTGTTTTTTTAGGTCCCTTCCCGGAATTTGTCACTTCAGAATGCTGCTGAGTGTGATGAATGCCGGCATTTTGCGGGGAAACCAAAGAAACGCACGGAACAGTGTTCAAGGCGTACGCCCCATTTTCGAAAAACGCAGACCGTCAAAACGCTACCTTATATATTATATATAGCGTGACGGACAGGCAAATTCAAAAAGGAGGCAAAACAAAATGGCAGTAAAGGAAAAGATCAGAGTTCGCCTTAAGAGCTATGACCACAAGCTTATCGACGCTGCTTGCGAAAAGATAGTGGATGTTGCCAAGAGAAACGGCGCAACTGTTTCGGGTCCCATTCCGCTTCCCACTGACAAGGAGATAATCACAATTCTCCGTGCAGTTCACAAGTACAAAGATTCGCGTGAGCAGTTCGAACTCAGAACTCACAAGAGACTCATTGATATCATAAAGCCTTCGCAGAAATGCGTTGACGCTCTCATGAACATTGAGCTTCCCGCCGGCGTAGAGATAGATATAAAGATCTGATAGGTCTTTCATCAAGCAATATCTTTCATCCACAAAGGCAAATAAACTAACAGAGCGCATAGCGCACTGTCGGTCAAGTTGGCGAACCCGAAAGGGAAATTCACAACGTCAACCAATAACCACAGGAGGAAAAAATGAAAAAAGGCATTATCGGTAAGAAAATCGGTATGACTCAGATCTTCGACGAAGTCGGAAACGTCATTCCGGTAACGGTTATCGAAGCCGGACCTTGCGTAGTAGCACAGGTCAAAACAGCCGAAAACGACGGATACGATGCTATCCAGCTCGGCTTCCAGGATGTTAAGGAAAAGCACCTTAACAAGCCTGAACTCGGACACTTTGCAAAAGCTGGTGTCGCAAACAAGAAGTACCTTAAGGAATTCCGTCTTGACGATTGCTCCGGCTACGAGGTAGGCGCAGCAGTTACGGCAGATATCTTTGCCGCAGGCGACAAGATCGACGTAACAGGTATCACAAAGGGTCGCGGATATACCGGTGCTATCAAGCGCTGGAATCTCCACAAGCTCAGAATGACACACGGCGTAGGACCTGTACACCGTCAGTCCGGTTCTATGGGTGTTATTGACCCCGCCAGAATCTTCAAAAACAAGAAGATGGCAGGTCAGTACGGTAACGAAAAGGTTACTGTTCTCAATCTCAACGTTGTTAAGATCGACAAGGAAAACAACCTTATCGCAGTAAAGGGTGCCATTCCCGGTGCTCGCGGCGGTATCGTGTTTATCCGTGATTCGATCAAGGCATAAGCGGTAAGGAGGTAAAATCATGGCAACTTTGAAAGTAGTTAATATGAAGGGCGAAGAAGTCGGTTCTATCGAACTTTCTGACAAGATCTTCGCTGCTGACATCAACGAAGCTGTGCTCCACGCTGCAACCCGCGCATACCTGCTCAATCAGAGACAGGGAACACAGTCTACACTTACTCGCACCGAAGTTTCTGGTGGCGGTAAGAAGCCCTGGAGACAGAAGGGTACCGGACGCGCTCGTCAGGGATCTACCCGTTCTCCCCAGTGGACACACGGCGGTATTGCTCTCGGACCGAAGCCCAGAAGCTACCGCACAGACCTTAACAAGAAGACAAAGAGAGTTGCTCTTTACAGCGCTCTGTCTGACAAGGTCGCAAACGGCAACCTTATCGTAGTTGATAAGATCGAGACCGAAAGCTTCAGCACAAAGACAATGATTGCAATGCTTAACGCTCTCGGCGCTGACAAGAAGGCACTCGTTGTTCTTCCTGAGGCTGACAAGACTATCGTTAAGAGCTTTGCAAATATTCAGGGAGTTAAGACGTCGCTCTACAACACGATCAACGTTTACGACATTCTGAATGCAGATAAGTTTATCGTGACCGAAGCTGCGGTCAAAATGCTTGAGGAGGTGTACGCATGATGAAAATGGCAGAAGATATCATTCTTGCTCCGATTATTTCGGAAGCCAGCATGGATATGCTTGACAGCAAGAAGTACGTTTTCAAGGTACACAGTGACGCAACCAAGCCCGAGATTGCAAAGGCAGTCGAGGAACTCTTCAAGGTTGAGGTTGCTTCTGTTAACACAATCAATATGAAGAGAAAGCCTAAGAGACTTGGCTATCACTTCGGATACACATCCGCATGGAAAAAGGCTATAGTAACACTTAAGCCCGACTCCAAGACCATCGAGTTCTTCGAAGGTCTCAACTGACGGTAGGAGGAAAAGAGAATGCCTACAATCAAGTATAAAGCAATAACTCCGGGTAGAAGAAACATGACAGTTGCCTCTTTTGAGGAACTGACCAAGTTCACCCCCGAGAAGAGCCTTGTAAGAGTTAAGAAGCACAAGGCAGGCCGTAACAGCTACGGCAAGATCACCGTTCGTCATCGCGGCGGCGGAAACAAGATCAAATACAGAGTAATCGACTTCAAGCGTGCCGATACAACTCCCAATACCGTAATCGGTGTTGAGTACGACCCCAACCGTTCGGCATATATCGCACTGCTTCAGAATGAAGCCGGTGACAAGAGCTACATCATTGCTCCTGTCGGCGTAACCGACGGAACAGTTCTGTACTCGGGTGCAGATGCCGACATTAAGCCCGGTAACACACTCCCGATTGCAAACATTCCTACAGGTACTTTCATTCACAACATCGAGCTTTATCCCGGTAAGGGCGCACAGCTCGTACGTAGTGCAGGTGTTGCAGCTCAGCTTATTTCCAAGGAAAACGGAATCGCACAGGTTCGTCTTCCCTCGGGTGAAGTAAGAATCATCCGTCTCGACTGCAAGGCAACGATCGGTCAGGTTGGAAACATTGAGCACGACACAGTCAAGGTGGGTAAAGCAGGTAAGACACGTCACAAAGGTATCCGTCCTACAGTTCGCGGTTCTGTTATGAACCCCTGCGATCACCCTCACGGTGGTGGTGAAGGACGTTCGCCTATCGGTCATCCCGGTCCGCTTACCCCTTGGGGCAAGCCCGCGCTCGGCTATAAGACGAGAAACAAGAAGGCTCGCACCGACAAGTTCATCGTCAAGCGCAGAAACGCTAAATAAGGAGGGAATAGAAGATGAGCAGAAGTTTGAAAAAAGCACCGTTCGTAGAAGAGAAGCTTTACAGCCGTATCTGTGCTATGAACGAGAAGAACGAGAAGAAAGTCATCAAGACATGGTCCCGTGCCTCAACGATATTCCCGGAATTCGTCGGACACACAATAGCCGTACACGACGGAAGAAAGCACATTCCGGTATATGTTACCGAGGATATGGTTGGTCACAAGCTCGGTGAATTTGCACCGACACGTCTGTTCAGAGGTCACTCGGGTTCGAAGACCTCTAACACATCGAAATAATCAAGGGAGGTAGATTCAAATGGCAGAACAGGCAGTTGCAAAACTCAAATATGCGAGAATCTCTCCCCGTAAGGTAAAGATTGTTCTCGACCTCATCAGAGGAAAAAATGCAAAGACGGCTATGGCGATACTCAAGAACACTCAGAAGGGTGCATGTGAGTATCTCATCAAGCTGCTCGGCAGCGCAATGGCGAATGCCGAAAACAATTTCCAAATGGATACCGACAAGCTTTATGTCGCTGAATGCTTCGTATGCCCCGGTCCGACTCTTAAGAGAATCATGCCGAGAGCTAAGGGAAGCGCGGACAGAATCCTGAAGAGAACAAGTCACGTGACAATTGTTCTCAAGGAAAGAGACTAAGGAGGAACGCCGAATGGGACAGAAAGTTAATCCGCACGGACTTCGTGTCGGTGTAATCAAGAACTGGGATTCCAGATGGTTCGTCAAGGACGAGCTCATCGGAGATACGATCGTTTCTGACTACAACATCAGAAAGTATCTTAAGGCTGAGCTTAAGAAGGACCATGAAAAGGACAAAGAAAAGAACAGAGACCCAGGAGTTGCAAAGATCGAGATCGAGCGTGAC
>JAZNPQ010000072.1:0-5389 GCA_045589735.1 Eubacteriales bacterium
ATAGGATAAATCATTTATTTTTGAAAGTTTTTGAAGATTCTAAAGGAACTTTTTTCCAAAAAGATCCTTTAGTGGGGTGTGGGGCAACGCCCCACATAAAAACGCAACGCACCGATAAATCCCAATTTACCATACAAAAAAGACAGAGAATTTTTCTCTGTCTTTCTTATTCAAAAAACATATTTTCAACGAACAGGTCGGTAAAATTTTTGTCTGCCGAAAGGTCGATGTATTTTGCGTTCTCAAGATAGGGGGTAAGGTAGTTTTTCTCACACGCAAATTTCACTGTTCCAAGCAGACTGCTGTTATTCAGAACCTTACATTTCTCTTTAAGCTCGCTCGGAAGCAGACCGATAGACACCGCCGAACAGAGATTCAGCTTTGCCGAAAATCCACCCGAAATATACAGCGTTTCAATATTCTCAAAATCTATATTCTCAAGCTTCATAAGCGACAGAATTGCCGAATACACCGCCGATTTCGCAAGCTGAAGCTGACGCACGTCCTGTTGTGTAAGATATACGCCATCAGCTATTTTTATCTCATCGTCTTCTATAGCTCCCGTCTCGTCGATCGTCCCATCCGCGACAAATGCCGCAACGATATCTATAAGTCCCGTTCCGCAGATCCCTTTGGGTGCTTCGTCCCCGATAGTCGTGACCTCACGCTTTCCGGAAAAAGCGCAGATCGCACCGGGCGTTGCACTCATTCCGCAGGTGATATTAGCTCCCTCGAAGCAGGGGCCTGCCGCCGCAGACGTGCAAAGAGCGCGTTCGCGCGAAAACAGCACTATCTCGGCATTCGTTCCGAGGTCAACGAGCAGACTGTATTTGTTTTTGTCGGGCTGACCTACAAGATTCATTCCCGCAACTATATCCGCGCCGACAAACGAGTGTACCGACGGAAGCGAATACACGTCCGACACACCGACAAGTCCGATTTTCTGTCCGTTTTCGCGTTTTTCTCCAAGAAATGCCGCGTTATACGGCGCAACGCCTATCGACGAGCAATCGACACCGAAAAACGTGTGCAGCATCGTACTGTTTGCCGAAACGTACATATCAAGCGGAGCTTTCTGATACAGCTCGGCGGTCATTGAATTTATTTCGTCAACAAGGAAGGCTGTCAGCTCACCCGTCCCGTTTTTCATACAGTGGTCAATACGCGAGATAACGTCAGCGCCGAACCGTCTTTGCGGATTCGTTCTTGTTATGACCTTTACAATATTTTTTTCGTCAAGCGACACAAGCGCAAGCGCAAGTGTGGTCGTGCCTATATCGAGCGCAAAGCAAAGATTTTCGGTTTCTCTTCCGCTTTCCGTCGCTCCCGTTTCGGATTCCATTTTCGCTTTTTCGGGGAGTGTTACGGTTATATCTGACCGAACCTCATACCTGCACGACAGCTCTTCCCTGCCGTCAACCAGCACCGTACACTTTCCGCAAACACCTCTGCCGCCGCAGGGATGCTCGACCGACATTCCGTTTTTTATCAGAACGTCGGACAGGCGCTCGCCTTCGGCGGCATAGTATGTGTTGCTTCCAACAGTTATTTTATGCATAAAGCTCTGCTACCTTTTCAAAGTATGCGTCAATATTTTCCCACTTCGACTCGGCGGGAATATCACAGCCCGACGAGAGCATAAAGTTCCCGTAGTCCGAGCATTCGTTATACACCTTCTCGACCGCAGCCCTTACCGTTTCGGGCGTACCGTCCTTGAAGAGTAACGGATCGACGTTACCCATAACGACACTGTCCTTCGGCATAAGCGGAATTATGTCCTTAAGCTCGATGGAGTTTCCGAAATGATAGATATCCGCGCCCTGCGAGGCTATCTCGTCTGCCATACGCACAACGGCATTTCCACAGTTGTGGTAGCAGAGAATGAAATCGTCACTGTTTACGGCGTCAAATATCTGCTTTACGTAATCAACAGAAAACTCCTCTGCAAGCGCGGGTGAGAGCAGACCTGCGGCAGGCTCTGCCATTACAACACCGTCGGCTCCCGCTTCCTTGAATGCCTTTATATATTCGATAAGGAACTCTGTGCATTTTTCGAGCAGAGTATGTACCTCGTCGGGACAGTCGAAGCAGGACATCATAAGCTCTGTCATATCGAAAAGTCTGCCCGCAAGCGAATACGGACCTATAACTCCGCAGAATACCGGCATATCCTTGATCGCTTCCTTGGCTTTTCTTACACCGTCAATATAAAGTGCGGTTCTTCCCGCACCGACGGACGGTACGGTTATATCGCACGAATTTTCAATATCGTCGATAATACCCGCTTCAACAGTGGGTATTTCATAATCGGTCACGCGTATCTTTGCACCGAATGCCTCAGCCTCGACCGACAGGTCCATCATATTGAGAGACGCACCGATAGCGCAGCGGTCGTGTATCGCTACCATACCCTTCATCTGCATATCCGACGACGAAATAAGCTCGGCTACCGAAATATTTAAGAGCTGTGTGGACGGGAAAGACAGAACGGGCATCGTTTTTGCTTTATTTTCAAGCATCTGTTTAACTTTTTCTTTCATAACTGTACCTTTCACAAAATCAATCGGTAAGTATGGCGCAAAAATACGTGACCGTATTTGCGCCGTTGTGGTAGTTTATACCTATGTTTTTCGCAAGCGCCACGACATTTACACCGCACGCCTCAATCGACGGTACTGCCTTATCGGGAAAGCGGCAGGGTGCATCGGGGTAGCTGCATTTTTTGCAAAGCCCGCAGCCCTCGCAGCCGAGCGCCATAAGCTCAATTCCATCATTTTTCATCTCCGCGATTATCTCACGAAGCACGGCGGCGGTCTTTCTTCCACCCTCTCGCATAGCCTCGAAGTCAAAGCTGTCCTCAAGGTCATACTTACAGGCGAACACCGTCGCAGTTTTAAAGCTCTTTATTTTCTTTTCAAGCTCTCGCATATCCCCGACACCGGGAGGGCAGGTCCAGCAGGTGGCATATTTTCCGCATACGTTGGCTTCACAAGCCTTGCGTACCTCGTCGGAAAAGGGTATTTCCTCGGGGCTTATCACCTTATACTGAAATATACCCTTTCCACGAAGATATTTTTCGGTCATTACGCGCGGCAAAGCTCAACCGCGGCGTCAGCGGCGCTTGCAGCGTCGGACGTGTAGCAGTCAGCCCCTATCTTGTCGCAGAATTCCTGTGTTATGGGAGCGCCACCGATAAGGATCTTTACCTTATCGCGAATTCCTGCTGCCTCTGCTGCCTTAACAACGTCAGCCATAACGTCCATTGTGGTCGTAAGCAGTGCCGAGCAGCAGATAGCCTGACAGCCGTTGTCAATAGCAGCCTGTACGAAGGTCTCGGGAGCAACGTCAACACCGAGGTCAACCACCTCAAGTCCCTTGCCCTCCATCATCATCTTGACAAGATTCTTACCGATGTCGTGAAGGTCGCCCTGAACCGTACCGATACATACCTTACCGGCAGCCTCAACGCCGTCGTCCTTAAGCAGAGGCTTTAAGATCTGCATACCCGCGTTCATTGCTCTTGCGGCAACGAGAACCTCGGGAACGTATACTTCGTTGTTCTTGAACTTTTCACCTATAACGCTCATACCGGAAAGAAGTCCGTCGTTAAGTATCTGTGCTGCGGGAACGCCGTCGGCAATAGCCTTTTCGACAAGCTCCTTCACCATTTTGGATTTACCCTTCTGCAGAGTCTCGGAAATTTCATTAAGAATGCTCATAAAATTTACTCCTTTACTTGATTTATCATACGTGCTTTGTGACATACGGTATTGATACGGGGTCATACCCATTTCATTCTTAAAAAAGCGGTAAAAAGACGGAACGTCTTTAAGTCCGCATGCTCTGACTATCTCTTCGTTAGTCAGACCCGTGTACTTTAAAAGCTCACAGGATTTGTTGAGTCTCATATTCCTTACGTAAGTCGCAAACGACTCGCCCATAAGCCGCTGGAACATTCGGCTAAGGTGGGATTTGCTGACGTAAAGTGAATCTGCAATAGTCCCGAGCGTCATATCGGGGTCGCCGAAATGCTCAAACACCTCTCGCATGACCGACGAAACCAGCTGCCATTCCTTTGAGCTTGACTGGTCTACGGTATCGGCAAGGTCTATATAACGCGCAAGCGTTATTATAAGCATATTCAGATTACATCTTACGGCAGATTCCCAGCCGAGCTTTTTGTTTTCAAATTCGTCAAGGATACCCTGACAGTATTCCTCTACCTGCGTGAGCGCCTTTGAGTTAAGCAGCGCGTAGGATATCGGCTGCCTGTCTCTGAACACACCGTAGCAAAACTGCGCGCTGTCGGGGTCTGCAAAGTCGTCGGTCAGTATATCTCCCGGCGCAAAAATTACCGTACTTACCCTCGGGTACTCGTCATCGCTTTTGGCAAAGAAGCCGTACGCAATACCGCTTCCAAAAAAATACATATCTCCCTTGTGACATTCGGTCGGTCTGTTAAGTATCTGCACCATTCCGTCACCGTCCGTCACTATGCAGACAGTAACCTCGTTCCTCACGGTAAGGCACCTCGCGGCTATATCCGGTCGGTACCGTTCTTTATGCTCGACTGCAAGCTCTATTTCAGGAAATTTCATCAGTTTTTTTCAACCGTTTCAAATTTTTATCTTCTTTATCTCTTCTGCGTAATATTGAACCAACTCGAACTTCGATCCGGGCATAATTCTGTGGTCGGGACACGGAATGAAACCGCCAAGCGAGGCAAGTCTCTTCATTCTCTCGATTTCTTTATCGACCGCTGCTTTATCCTCACGGAAGGCAACCTTGTTCATTCCTCCGACGCCGAGCATACCCTTGCCGAATTTGTTTCTCGCCGCCTCAAACTGGTCTCCCCATACGCCGACTTCTATTGGGAACATCGTATTGACGCCGTTCTCAAACCACGTGGGAAGCAGCTTGTCGGTAACTCCGTCGCAGTCGAGCGAGATAATATCTATACCGTACTTGTGGCAGAGGTCGTTTCTCTTCTTATAGTGCTTTGCCGTTAGCTCGTTAAAGGTTTCAGGTGAAAGCAACGGACCGTTCTTGAAGCAGATGTCCTCCCAATAGTGAGCGAAGTCAAACTTTGCGCCCGTTTCAAGTATCGCCTCGACGCACTTATACTGCATCTCAGCATAGGTATCAACGAGGTCGGCAAACAGCTCCTCGTCCTCGTCATATATAAGATAGCTCATGCCAAGAACCGAAACCATATCACGGATAGATCCGAGTACGCTTCCGAGATGTAGACCTACGGGAACATCCCAATCACGCGTTTCATTGAAAGTCTTGTAGTATTCGAGATTTACTCTTTCGGGGAAATACTGCATTTTGGGCTTGTAAAGCGTCTCAAATGCCTCTCTGTCCTTGAGCAGATAGTCATCCTCTG
>JAZNPQ010000073.1:0-3616 GCA_045589735.1 Eubacteriales bacterium
AAGATTCATAAGAAACTTTTTTCAAAAAGTTTCTTATGCGGGTATGGGCAGAGCCCATTATAATTTTCAATTTTTAATTTTCTTACTTTTGTCTGAATTTTACCGCGTCGGCAAGCGCGCCTGAGCTTTCAATGACGCGTCCGATACCGAGACATACGCTTTCAAGCGGATTTTTCGCTACCGTAACGCGGATTCCCGTCGCGTCGGTTATAAGTCCCGCAAGACCGCCGAGCATTGCTCCGCCGCCTGTGAGCATTATTCCGAAATCATAAATATCAGCCGACAGCTCGGGCGGAGTATTTTCGAGAGTCGTCTTTATCGACTTGACTATTTGCAGCGCATTTGCGTAAAGCGCTTCTCTTATCTCACCCGACGAAACTACAAGCTCGTCTCCAAGTCCCGTCTTTATCGAGCGTCCGTATATTTTCATCGCTCCTCTGTCCACCTTCGGATGAACCGAGCCGATACGCTTTTTGAGCATTTCGGCGGTCGTCTCGCCGATAAGCAGACCGTGGCGCGTTTTCATATAGGCAACAATGTCGTCGTCAAGCGCGTCGCCTGCCACTCTTATCGTATTCGAAACTACGATACCCCCGAGGGATATTACCGCGACCTCTGTCGTACCGCCGCCGATATCGACTATCATAGAGCCGCGAGCCGCTCCGACACGAAGTCCTGCTCCGATTGCCGCCGCTATGGGCTCTTCTATAAGCGCTACCGCCTTTGCTCCCGCCTCGAAGGTCGCGTCCTCTACTGCCCTTTTTTCGACCTCCGTGATACCGTAGGGCATACAGACTATGACCGAAGGACGGTTGAAAACACTTCCCGCGTCTACTTTATGTAAAAACTGATTGAGCATCATCGAGGTTATTTCAAAGTCTGCGATAACGCCCTCCTTGAGAGGACGGTACGCCGTTATAAATCCAGGGGTCTTGCCTATCATACGCTTTGCGTCAAGTCCGACGGCGACCGCGCGCTTTGTGTGCTTTTCGACCGCGACTACCGACGGCGCGCGCAGAACTATTCCCTTTCCGCCGACGTATATCATCGTATTGGCGGTTCCGAGGTCAATACCTATCTTTTTACCCATATCAGTCTCACTTCCTTTTTATATAGTCGCAAATGTCAATAGAAAACTCATTACGCAGAGTACGGAAAAGAAGATTTACGGGAAGCCCAACCACATTAAAATAATCGCCCTTTATTCCCTCTATAAAGAGTGACGCTGTGCCTTGTATCGCGTACGCGCCCGCCTTATCAAAGGGTTCGCCGAGCGTCACAGCCGTATTTATGTCGTTTTCGGTCATTTCACCGAATCTTACCGACGTGACCTCGTGTGCCGTTACGGTTTTTTCTCCCGAAGCGACACAGATACCGCTGATTACCGAATGCTCGCGTCCCGACAGCATACGAAGCATTCTTTTTGCGTCGGCTTCGTCTTTCGGCTTTCCGAGAATCAGACAGTCGCACACGACGACGGTATCACAGGCTATTACCACCGTTTCGTTGGTATTATCAAGCGCTTTTGCGACTGCCGTTGCTTTCCGCCTTGCCAGCTCCTCTGTTAGCCTTGCGGGGTCGGTGATATCAGAGCTTTCCTCAACGCCCGCAACCTTGACCTTTACAGACAGTCCGAGTCCCGTCAGTATCTCATAGCGTCTTGGTGACGCCGAGGCAAGAACAAAATTCATTACGCCTTACCCGTTGAGCCAAAACCGCCCTCGCCGCGCTCGGTCTTATCGAGGTCGTCACATTCCGTGAAGCTCACGGCATATACCGGTACAAACATAAGCTGAGCTATACGGTCACCGGGTGTTACAGTGTAGGGCTTGTCTGAGTTATTGATAAGGCCGACCGAAATTTCGCCGCGATAGTCGGAGTCGATAACGCCGATACCGTTTGAGAGCGATATTCCGTGCTTGATGCCAAGACCCGAACGCGCCGCCACTATAGCAACGACACCCGTGGTTTCGGAAGATATGGCAATACCCGTCGGGAAGGAGTGACGTTCACCCGGCAGGAGAACGTACGGCTCGTCGGTCATAGCGCGCAGGTCAACCGCTGCCGAGCCCGACGTTGCATATTCGGGACAGACCGCCCCGCGCGTCAGCTTTATTTTAACGTTTATTTTCATCGTATACTACCCCACATTATAATTTATCATTATGATTATAACATACATAATAGTCAATTTCAATAGCAAAAGCGGTGTTGTTTAAAAAGAATTAAAAAATGTGAGTGAGTGAAATTCCTTTTTGCATTTGATTCACTCTTTTTTTGAATAAATTGGGATTTAACGGTGCGTTTAATTCGCAGGGAAATGTAGAGACGAACAGTGTGTCGCCCTATGGTATATAAATAAATTTGTCAATAAATCAGACCTCACCTACAAATCAAAATTAAAAAAATGATGCCATACGCAAAAGTACGTATGGCATTAATTTTTATAAGTGCGGGCTTCGTTAATAACTCAGACTTTTTTAGTACAGCTTATATTTAAGCCTCAAATTATCCGCAATCATCGCAATAAACTCGCTATTCGTGGGCTTGCCGCGGTTATTTTGAATAGTGTATCCAAAATACGAATTGAGCGTATCGACATCACCTCTATCCCACGCGACCTCAATTGCGTGACGGATGGCACGCTCGACTCGGCTTGTGGTAGTCTGGTATTTCTTAGCAACGCTCGGATACAGCACTTTTGTGACGCTGTTTATTATGTCGCTGTCGTTGACGGTGAGCAAAATCGCGGTGCGCAGGTACTGGTAGCCCTTGATGTGAGCGGGTACGCCTATCTGATGTATTATCTTTGTGACCTGCGTTTCGATGTCGGGCGTTCTTTCCTCAAGCGGCAGCGCGGTCTTTATCGGAGACACGGGTATTTGTGACGTTCTCGCCTTTATCAGCTCTCCAACGTGTTCGCACATGCTTGACGTGTCGTAAGGCTTTAAGAGACAGAGCGACGCCCCTGCGCTCATTGCTTCAAGAAAAATATTTTGGTTAGATACCATTGAAACTACTATAAACGAAGGTGTTTTGTCGTTTCCGAAATCGAGCGCGCGTGTGTTTCGGAGAACTCCGATTCCGTCGAGCTTTGACAGCCATATGTCGATGATAGCCACATCGGGATGAAAACGGCTTATTTTATTCAGTGCGTCGTCTCCGTTTGATGCCTCTTCGATAAAACGGTACCCTGCCCTTGCGAGCGCGTCACGCAATGCCTGTCTTTGATTTGGGTTTTCGTCTGCTATTAGAATTTTTGCGGTGTGTTCCATTGTGTTGCCGTTCCTTTCTCGCTCCGGTTTTTTAGGGAGCTCACAAATTTCTTCTTGATATTTTTTATTTAGTGTTTTATTGACAACACAATTTTACCATATTTTTACATTTTTATCAATAGGCAACCCGATAAAATATTTTACGAAAAATTTTGACGATAATTGGTAATATTTACCAACAAATAACAATACACAAAAAACATAATGCATTATCGTAGTGCCCTTAAGGACACTACGCATCGATATAAATCCGCTATCGCGGATTTTCGATATGTGCTACGGCACTCGATATGTCCTGCGGACTCGATATGCTCACTGCGCGAGCACGGATTTATATCATA
>JAZNPQ010000074.1:0-18390 GCA_045589735.1 Eubacteriales bacterium
TCTCCGCGCCTACAAATAATATTTTTTTCATTTAGTACAGTACCTCAAATTTTATCAAATCATTTTGCCCTTACCTACAAAGAACGGCATAGTCTCGTGACCCGATAGCACTCTTCCATCCTTTATAATGACATTTTTATCGGCTATCACACAGTTAAGCGCGGCATCCGAACCAACGTAAGTATCCTGCATCAATATAGAATTTCTCACTATCGTTCCCTTTCCTATTTTTACGCCGCGGAAAAGTATAGAGTTTTCAACGCGACCTTCTATAACACAACCGTCGGCAATAAGAGAATTGTTTATCTTTGCATCAGACGTGTATTTCGTAGGCGGCGAGTTTCTGACCTTTGTCAGTATCGGGCGGTTACGGATACCGAAAAGACCTTCTCTTGCTTCGGGGGACAGGAGCTTCATATTGAGTTCAAAATAACTCGCAAGGGAGCCTATTAACGAATAGTATCCGTCAAAGTGATATACCTTTATTTTGGCGGAGCCTATATTTTTTGAAATTATGTCTTTAAAGAAGCTGGTATAGCCGTGTGCGGCGGCATCAAGCAAAACATTTTCGAGGAATATACGCTTGAATACCATAATATTCATGCTTATATCGCCTTCTTCTACACGCGGAGTGTAATCTACCACGTCGGTAAGGTCTCCGTCACTGTTGGAATACAAAATTTCAGAATGATTGTTAAGCGGATGCTCCGACATACGTATCTTCTTGGCAACAAGCGTTATATCCGCATTATTTGCCTCGTGGTAACGGATAACGTCGGAGATGTCAACGTTGGCAATCACATCACAGTCTGACGTTACTATATAATCCTCGGTACAGCGTCCTATAAAATTCATAACGCCGAGAAGCGCCTCAAGTCTTGTTACGTAAAGCTTGCTTGCGGCTTCGCTGTCATACGCTGTGATAAACGGCGGAAGTATCTTTATACCACCTGAGCGTCTTGCAAGGTCCCAGTCCTTTCCCGTTCCTATGTGGTCGAGAAGTGATTGGTAATTATAGTGTGTAATGATACCTACCTTGGTTATATCGGAATTTACCATATTGGAAAGAGCAAAATCTATAAGACGGTATTTTCCGCCGACCGGAACACTTGCTATCGTTCTTATTCTTGTAAGCTCGGATATCGAAGCGTCGTGTATATTAGAAAAAATTAATCCTGCTGCAGTCATTGTATTTTCCTCCTTTTAGTTTTTGGAAAGCATTTCGCCCGCGGCAATATTTCCGCCCGGTTCAACGCTACAGCCGCGTCCGAGAACCGTGATTCCGGCTGCTTTTTTCTTGTCTTCTCCGATTCGTGCGCCCGCTCCTATAGTACAGTCGCTGTCAATAATTGAATAATTGACGGTCGCGCCTTCACTTATAACGGTGTTTTCCATAATAACCGAATCCTTTACAAGTGCGCCGTATGAAACCTTAACACCTGTTCCAAGCACACAGTTCTTTACCGTTCCGAGTATCTCGCAGCCTTCTGTAATAACAGAATTTTCAACCTTCGCGCTATCTCCGACATATTGAGGAGACGACGCGTAATGTCTTGAGAATATACGCCAGCTTTCGTCGTTGAGCTTAAGGTTGGGGCGTTTTCCGAGCATATCCATATTTGCTTCCCAAAGGCTGTCTATAGTTCCGACGTCCTTCCAGTATCCGCTAAACGGGTATGCATACATCTTTTCACCGGCGCTAAGCATATTGGGAATAATATTTTTTCCAAAATCGTTTGAGGAGTTCTCATCAGCTTCATCGGCAATGAGATATTCAAAAAGCTTTTTCTTGTTGAAAATATAAATACCCATAGACGCCTTTGTACTGTCGGGTTCCTTAGGCTTTTCCGTGAATTTTGTGATTTTTCCCGAGTTGTCTGTAGTCATTATACCAAAACGGCTTGCCTCGGAAAGCGGAACATTTATAACCGCTATCGTGCAGTCTGCACCATTTTCTTTATGGTAATCAAGCATAGCGGAATAATCCATTTTGTAAATATGGTCACCCGAAAGCACCAGAACGTAGTCCGGATCGTATCTGTCTATAAATTCTATATTTTGATATATAGCATTGGCGGTTCCGCGATACCAATCAGCTCTTTCCTGACCTTGATACGGAGGCAAGATCTTTACACCGCCATACGTACGGTCAAGATCCCATGGGAGACCGTTTCCGATGTATTCGTTAAGAACAAGGGGCTGGTACTGAGTGAGTACTCCAACTGTATCAATTCCCGAGTTTACGCAGTTGGAAAGAGTAAAATCAATGATTCTGTACTTCCCCCCAAATGATACTGCAGGTTTCGCTGTTTTTGTCGTCAATGCATAAAGTCTGCTTCCTTGGCCGCCTGCCAACAGCATTGCAACGCACTCTTTCTTTTTTATCATGTCTGCCTCCATATAAAAATATTTTTATTGTTTTTTAGCTTTTTCAAAAATCACACATCCGAGAGGCGGTAGCGTAACTTTTATATATTTGTTACCGCTTTCGTCTGTTACCGAAGATAACACACCCAAATTTCTTATCCCTTGTCCGCCATAACAGTCAAGATCGGTATTGAACACCTCTTTATATTTCTTATCACTCACCGGAATAACGAAATCTTGTCTTACCACAGGTGTGAAATTAAAAACTGCAATAAGCTCGTCTCTATTTTTTGCGATTCGCTTGAACGCCGTTACGCTGATATCATTAAGATCGGGATATATCCACTCAAAGCCGTAAAAGCTATCGTCCTGCTCATAAAGTGCGTGATGCGACAAATAAAAATGATTAATATCCTTAACAAACTTTTGAAAATTCGAATGGGACGGATATTTTAACAAAAACCATTCTATCTCACCTTCGTAATCCCATTCTCTGAATTGCCCTATCTCCTCTCCCATAAAGGAAAGCTTTTTGCCGGGAAAACAGGTTCGGTAAGCCGAAAAAAGCCTTGCTCCTGCAAATTTCTGTTCATATTCTCCGGGCATTTTATCAAGAAATGATTTTTTTCCGTGTACAACCTCGTCATGCGATATGGGAAGTACATATTTTTCACTGAACGAATAGCATATCGGAAAAGTCAGTCTCGAATGATTACCGCTTCTGAAATAAGGGTCGGTTTCCGCATAATTAAGGGTGTCGTTCATCCAGCCCATATTCCATTTATATGTGAATCCGAGTCCGTTATTCTCAAACCCGGTAATATTTGCCCAAGCTGTAGATTCTTCTGCTATCATCATAACGTCGGGAAATTCGGTTGCTACTGCGGAATTGAGCTTTTTGAAAAACGCAATAGCTTCAAGGCAACGGTTGTCTCCGTATACATTCGGCACCCATTCTCCCGGACGCTTATCATAATCGAGATAAAGCATAGATGCCACGGCATCCACACGAAGTCCGTCAGCATGAAACTCGCATAGCCAATATATTGCGTTTGAGATTAGAAAAGACTGTACTTCTTCTCTTCCTACGTCAAACCGTCGCGTGCCCCAGCCCTCATGCTCGATTCGGTCGATTCCTTGATATTCGTAAAGAAGTCCGCCGTCAAATTCATAAAGACCGTGAGCGTCTTTTGGAAAGTGCGCGGGAACCCAGTCGAGAATAACTCCTATTCCCGAACGGTGCATATAATCCACAAAATATCGGAAATCATCGGGTGTTCCCCATCTGGAGCTTGGAGCGTAATATCCGCAAACCTGGTATCCCCAAGAGCCGCCGTACGGATGCTCCATTATAGGCATAAGCTCTACATGCGTAAATCCCATTTCTTTTACGTAAGGAGCAAGCTTTTCCGCAATTTCTCTGTAGGAAAGGCTCTCGCCGTTTTCATCTCTCTTCCACGAATCAATATGAAGCTCGTATATATTAAGCGGCCTTGAATAGCACTCCGACATATAGTTCTTTCTGTGCTTTAGCCAACCGCTGTCCTTCCATTTATAATCTGTTTTGAAATAAACCGAGGCTGTTTCGGGAGGAAGCTGACAGTAAAATGCATAAGGGTCAGCTTTATAAACATCTCTTCCGTCTCTTTTAAATTTGAATTTGTAAAGAGACCCCGCTTTGAACTTATTATCTTCAACATATGCTTCCCACACACCCTTTTCGGTGATCTTTGTCATGGGATAGCTTTCATCCCAGTTGTTGAAATCTCCTACCACATATGCGCTGTTGGCATTAGGTGCCCAAACCCTGAAAACATATTTGTCGGAAATCTTATGAACACCGAGGTACTCATATGCCCTGGAGCTTGACCCCTGATGAAAATAGTAATGTCCCAATTCATTGGTGCTTTTTATATTCTCACTCATAAATTCCTCCAACGATTATTCTTATAGTATTATTATACATCATACCCACAGAAAAATCAATAGCACTCGGCTAAAAATTTTGAGTGAATTTGTAATTATCCATGAATTGTTTATTAACATTTCATTTGCTTTTTTTACATATATTCTTGCCATTGACATTATCGAATCATTATGTTATAATATAATGCGGTATTGGAATCAGTATATTTGAGAACGGCGGTGATAAATTGTGAAAGCATATATGGATAATATTGCAGCTAACATTTCCGTTCGCAAAAAAATATGCGATGATATACTTGAGGGACGTTTTTTGCACGCATACATTATTGAAGGCAAGCGAGGTACAGGTCGTCACCTTCTTGCGCGTACCATCGCAGCCTCGTTGGCTTGTGAAAACAAAAGCAAAGACGGCATACCGCTCCCGTGTCATACATGTACTAACTGTATGAAAATTGAGAAGGATATCTCACCGGATGTTATCACCGTAAAAAAAGAGCCTGATAGATCTACAATCGGCGTTAATTCCTCCAGATTTATAAGAAGCGACGTTTGCATATACCCTAATGACCTCGACTATAAGATATATATTATAGATAAGGCGGATATTATGACAGACGAGGCACAAAACGCATTGCTTCTTACGCTTGAGGAGCCCCCTCCTTATGCAGTGTTTCTCTTGATATGCGAAAAAGCCGATTCGTTGCTTGAAACAGTCCGCAGCAGAGCCCCTATAATACGAACAGAATCTGTTTCGACTGAAATTATGTCCGAGTATTTGTGCAATTCTGCCCCGGAAGAGTATTCTTCAGAGGCAAGAAGAATAAAAAGCTCGTCGGATACCGAATTTTATGAAATAATAGCGTCGTCCGACGGAAGTATCGGAAAAGCATACGAGTTGCTTGACCCGGAAAAGCGAGCCCCGATGCTTGAACTTAGACGTGAAGTAAAAAATCTTGTAAAAAACATTTTGACAAACAGCTCGAATTCTCAGGTTTTTGACTCTGTCTCTTCCCTTTCGTCAAAAAGAGATGAACTGTCAAAACAGTTAGAGCTTGTAACCGTTGCGATACGCGATCTTGTAGTGCTGAAAAAATATGAAGATGCACCCCTCTGCTTTTACGCAGACAGAGAGAATGCTATAGAGCTTTCGTCATTAAAGTCCGCCTCCTTTCTGTTTAAGCTCACAGAAATATTTGAGGAGGCTATTGCGGCGCTCGAAAAAAATGCGAACGTTAAACTCACGGTGACAGCGCTTTCTTCCAAGATAAGCAACAAATAAATTTATATAGAGAGTAGTGATGAACTATGGAAAACAATATCAATAACAACAATAACAAAAACGGCGCAAACAGAAACAGACGTCGTCCACACCATCGAGGAAACAGAAACAATAAGAACCGTAACGAAAATATCATAAATGAAGAACAAATAAAACAATCAAAAGAAGAAAAAAGCGACAATGTCAAGGCTATAGCTTCTGATGCTGAGAAATTCGGTATCCTTTTTGATGACGATTTTATTTATTTTTCGGATTCAAACAAAAATGAATCTACAGAAGAATATACATTCACCGAGGAGGAGCTTGATGCCATTTTAGCAGAAACCGAGCCCAAGCAGGACGACCGTCCAAGAACTGAAATAATCGGTATTCGATTCAAAAAAGTCGGAAAGATGTATTATTTTTCCCCGAACGGAATGACTATAAAAGCGGGAGAATCAGCGATCGTTGAAACCGCAAGAGGGCTTGAATTCGGTGAAGTCTGCCTTGGAAATCGAATGATCCCAACCGACGATATCGTTCAACCTCTTCGCCCTGTCGTAAGGATAGCAACAGAGGAAGATATCACTCATAATAAGGAAAACACTCAAAAAGAAGCCGAAGCGTTCAAGGTGTGCCTTGAGAAGATAGCAGAACACGGACTCGATATGAAGCTGGTCGATGCTCAGTATACCTTCGATAACTCAAAGCTTATTTTCTATTTCACAAGCGCCGGACGGGTTGATTTCAGAGATCTTGTTAAGGACCTCGCGTCGGTATTCAGAACAAGAATAGAGCTGAGACAGATAGGAATACGCGACGAAGCGAAGCTTATGGGTGGTCTCGGAGTTTGCGGCAGACCGTTATGCTGTGCCTCGTTCCTTTCGAATTTTGTTCAGGTTTCCATAAAAATGGCTAAAGAACAGAGCTTGTCGCTTAATTCAAATAAAATTTCGGGTGCTTGCGGAAGACTTATGTGCTGTCTTAGATACGAATACGACACATATCAGCAAGAGATTGCAAAGACTCCGCCTGTTGACAGTATAGTCGAAACTCCTGAAGGAAAAGGAACTGTTACCGAAATATCACCTCTTGCGGGTACTGTAAAGGTAAAATTTGTTTCGGGTCAAGAGCAAACTGTAAAGGTATTTAAGAGAGAACTTTGTAAAATTGTTTCAAAACCTGAAATAAACGAAGAAAAAAGTTGATTTTTTTCGAAAAAACTATTTATTTTTTTGTATGATTGTGATATAATCATAATAATATCTTATACGGAGGTGAATTTTTATGGCATACAAGATCAATGCAGATGAATGCCTCGGTTGCGGAGCATGCGCAGAAGAATGCCCTGTTGGTGCAATCAGCGAGAAAGACGGAAAGTATGTTATTGATGCTGATAAGTGTCTCGACTGCGGCGCTTGCGAAGGTGCTTGCCCCGTCGGTGCAGCAAAGGCAGAATAATTACATATACGTTCTTATCTGTAAAGCCGAAGGCTGTCGATATACATCGGCAGCCTTTTTAACTGAATTTAAGGAATTTTTTTATGAACAAATCGCTATACGAACGTGAAGTCGTTGTAAACGACAGAATAACTCTTATAGAAAAAACGAACAGTCTCAGCTTTGGAACAGATGCGATACTTCTGTCTGCATACGCCGAACCCGACAAAGCAGCAGCAACGCTTGAGCTTGGAAGCGGAAGTGGGATATGCTCATTGCTTTTGGCGTCTCACAATAAAGCTGATAAAATTTATGCTGTAGAAATACAACGGGAATTACACGAAACCGCGACAAAAAATGTCGAAACAAATAATTTTCAAAATATAATCACTCCTATACTTGCCGATATACGGGAGTTGAATATCAACAGCTTTGACGAACCTATCGATACGGTCATTGCAAATCCGCCGTATTTTATAATTGGAAGCGGAAAGCAAAGCCCAAGCAAAGAAAAAAACGCCGCAAGATTTGAGCTTAACGGTGGAATTTCAGATTTTTGTGTTGCTGCTTCAAAAATCATGCGAACTCAAGGACATTTTTACACTGTAATGCGCGCAGAGCGCCTGTGTGATATAGTGTCGTCGCTAAAATCAGCAGGTCTTGAACCTATAAAAATGACTTTTGTCGCACACAATAAAGGGTCCGAACCGTTTATCGTTTTGACAGAATCCGCGCGAGCGTCAAGACGGTCGCTAAAAATAACCCCTGTCTTGTATATGCGCAACGAAGACGGCACACCGACAGATGATGCCGAAAAAATCTATGAAAGCTGTAGCTTTGGAGAATTTTTGAAAAATGAATGAAACAAAACATCTTTTAAGCTGTGTAAGACGTGCCGTTGATGATTACGGCATGATCAAGGACGGAGATAAAATCGCAATAGGTATTTCGGGTGGTAAGGATTCTCTTGCTCTTCTTTATGCGCTTGCAGGACTCAGACGATTTTATCCTCAAAAATTTGAAATACTTGCCCTGACTATAGATATGGGCTTTGACAACGTTGATTTTTCAAAAATTGCAGAGCTTTGTGATAAACTTGATGTGAAATATCACGTAGTACCTACGCAGATATCAAAAATAATTTTTGAAGAACGTAAAGAGGCAAGTCCCTGCTCTCTCTGCGCAAAAATGCGTCGTGGAGCGATTCACACCTCGGCAAAAGAACTTGGATGTAATAAAGTTGCACTCGGACATCATTTTGATGATACAATAGAGACCTTTATGCTCAATCTTTTTTTCGAAGGGCGTATTGGTTGCTTTTCGCCGGTCACATATCTTTCGAGAACAGATATAACACTTATAAGACCTATGATATATCTGCCCGAAAAGGATGTTCGGTATTTTGCTAACTCGGTAGAGCTTCCCGTGGTAAAATCCCCCTGCCCTGCCGACGGAAATACTCAACGGGAAGAAATGAAAAAGCTTCTCGCAGAGCTTGATCGAAAGCACAAAGGACTTCGTTACAGAATTTTCGGTGCGATACAGCGCGGAGAGATTGACGGATTTAAAGAAACAGGTCGCCTCAAAGGAATCGAAGCGTATTCTATTGAAGAAGAATAAAAAGTGACGTCTCTGATGCATTTATCATTTGAGGCGTCACTTTTTATTTTTATGTTCAGTTCTTTCTGGGAGCCGAAATATCCTTTACCTCAACAGGTCTGCCGAGCCTATCGGATTCAAATGCGGCTTCCATTATCATCATAGAGCGACGAAGCTGATCGTGAGTTATAAGCTGCTCCTCTTCTCCGTCTATTGCTTTAACAAAATTGCGGTAATAATCGTGTACATTCGACGTATATCTCGGAATGGTACGCTCCTCTGTCGTTTTTGCATCACGCGGTGCCATAGTCTTCGTAAGACCCGCAGCAGTAACAACGGGAGTTACGTTATCTTCCTTCCATTCTGTGCAAATGATCTCATGGCAGTCATCGTGCCAATCTTTTATGATTGCAGAGCCTGCGGTACCGACCATATATAATCTGCCAATGCTTATAAAATGGTTTGTGCCTACTTCAACGCGAGCAACGACGTCATCTTCAAAGTACATATCAAGCTTAAAGCCATCGTCAACCTGCTTGTTTGTTATATGATCACACTTGCAGTACACCGACAAAAGCTTTTTATCATCTATTATACCGAGGATCTGGTCTATAAGATGAACGCCCCAGTCGAGTATCATACCGCCGCCATGTTCAGGCTTTCCTCTCCAGTCACCCGGAATTCCGCGAGAGCCCTGTACTCTTGATTCAATGCCAAACACTTTACCAAGATTCCCCGAATGATATATGTCCTTCATCATAAGATAATCGGCATCCCAACGTCTGTTTTGATGAGTTGTAAAAATAACGTTATACTTTTTCGAAGCTGCTATAAGCTCTTCAAGCTCGGAGCTGTTAAGAACGACAGGCTTTTCCGTAACAACGTGCTTACCTGCAGCCATTGCCTTAAGTGCAATAGGCTTATGACTGTCGTTTGGCGTTGCAATCGTTATAAAATCAACACTTTTATCGTCCAATACTGCTTCAAGAGACTCATAAAAACGTATTCCGTTTTCTTCAAGAAACTCTCTGCGATCCTTTCTTATTCCTTCAAGTCCGAGAATATCGTATACTCCGACAAGATTTACACAATCACTTTTTACAAAATGTTTTCCATGCCATGATCCCATTCCGCCAAAGCCGATGATTGCGGCATTTTTTTTGATTTTTGACATCATACATCCCCTTTCTGTCATTGTGACACCGACATTATATAGTATAAACGCAAAAAAATCAATAGAATTTAAAAATTTTTGAAAAATATTATTGTGATTTTTTGAAAAATATTATATAATATGGGTAATTAAAAATACTTGGAGAAAAGCATGTCAGAAAGAAAGCAAAAAAACATACGTAACTTTTCTATTATAGCCCACATAGACCACGGGAAATCGACGCTTGCCGACCGCTTGCTTGAAGCGACCGAAGCGGTACAGAAGCGCGATGTGTCCGAGCAGATGCTTGATAATATGGATCTTGAAAAGGAACGCGGAATAACAATTAAGGCGCGAGCGGTAAGACTTACTTATTCTGCACCCGACGGAGAGGACTATATTCTTAATCTTATAGACACCCCGGGACACGTTGACTTTAACTACGAGGTATCACGTTCGCTTAACGCGTGTGAAGGCGCACTCCTTGTTGTTGACGCAACTCAAGGTATTGAGGCACAAACTCTTGCAAACGCATACCTTGCGGCTGATGCGGGACTCGAAATACTCCCTGTTATAAACAAAATAGATCTTCCGTCTGCAGATCCTAACAGAGTTCGAGATGAGATTGAAGACGTTATAGGAATCCCGGCTGAAGGCTGTCCTGAGGTATCTGCAAAAACAGGTCTTAATATATCCGATGTTCTTGACGATATTGTTGCTAATATTCCCGCTCCCGACGGTGATGAAAGCGCTCCTCTGAAAGCATTGATATTCGACTCATACTATGACAGCTATCTTGGCGTTGTTGTATATGTAAGAGTTATGGACGGGAGCGTTGCTTCGGGTGACGTAATCAAAATGATGAGTACGGGACAAACATACGAGATAGTGGATGTCGGTCATATGGAGACGTTCGGGCTTTCCAAGGCGGACAGGCTTTATGCAGGTGAGGTCGGTTATATTACCGCAAGTATAAAGAGTATAGGAGACACTCGCGTCGGTGATACCGTAACGCTTGCATCCAATCCCGCAAAAGAGGCTCTTCCCGGATTTAAGCAAGCAAAGCCGATGGTGTATGCCGGTATTTACCCCGCTGACGGAGCGCGATACGGTGATCTTCGCGATTCTCTTGAAAAGCTATTGCTTAACGATGCCGCGCTTATATTTGAACCTGAAACGTCAATTGCCCTCGGGTTCGGATTCCGTTGTGGATTCCTTGGACTTCTTCATATGGAGATCATAGAAGAAAGACTTGAGCGTGAATTCAATCTTGACCTTATAACGACAGCTCCCAGCGTTATTTACGAGGTCAAGCTCAGAAACGGAGATCTTATCAAGATCGACAATCCGACTAATTTCCCGACGCCTGATGAAATAGATTACGCCTCAGAACCTATAGTAACCGCGCACATCATAACGCCGGTTGATTATGTGGGCGGTCTTATGGAGCTGTGTCAGGATAGACGCGGAACGTTTGTTGATATGAAATATCTCGATCAGACCCGTGTAGACCTACATTATGAGTTACCGCTAAACGAAATAATTTATGATTTCTTTGATGCTCTCAAGAGCCGTTCAAGAGGCTATGCTTCTCTTGATTATGAGATCCTCGAATACAGAAAGTCAAAGCTTGTAAAGCTTGATTTCCTGTTAAACGGAGATCAGGTCGATGCGCTTTCATTTATCGTTCATGAAGAAAAGGCATATCCGCGCGCAAGAAAGATAGCAGAAAGATTAAAGGAAAATATACCGCGTCAGCTTTTCGAGGTTCCGATACAAGCGGCGATAGGCGGCAAAGTAATCGCCCGAGAAACCGTCAAGGCTATGAGAAAGGACGTTCTTGCAAAATGCTACGGAGGTGACATCACACGTAAAAAGAAGCTGCTTGAAAAGCAGAAGGAAGGAAAGAAGAAAATGCGCCAGTTGGGTTCAGTCCAAATCTCTCCCGAAGCATTTATGGCGGTTCTCCGTCTTGATTCCGAAGATCAATAACAACGATAAAGAGCCACAGCAAAACTTGCTGTGGCTCTGAATTTTATAAAAAAGGTCGGTCCGACTCGCATTAAAGGGGGGAACGAATCGGACCGTGTCTGCAACCTTTTATAATAAGCCGCAGACTAAAACAAGTTATGGTGTCGGCATAGAGGGGGACCGATACCAAGACAGTGTTGCTATATTTGTTGTGTCCATATTTTAACACAAGTTTTTAATTTGCACAAGAGGTTTAACACCATTTTTTACATTTTGTTTACATTTTGCGATTTGCCTTGTAAATTATATTAACTCACATTTTAAAAAATCCAGTATTTTTCTTTCTTCTCTCGATATTTTTACTTGAGAAAGTCCAAGTTCAAGCGCTGTCTTTTGCTGTGTTTTACCTTTAAAGAAACGCAATATCAAAATTTTCTTTTGCATTTCCGGTAATTTAGATATTGCTTGTGAAAGAGCTATCCTATCCGCTATTTTTTCTATCTCATTTTCGGAGTCCGGTATTTTGCTTTCAAGCGTAAGACTTCCGTCGCCGTCTATCGACTCGGAAAGTGAG
The DNA here is from genome assembly GCA_045589735.1 of Eubacteriales bacterium. Lineage (GTDB taxonomy): Bacteria > Bacillota > Clostridia > Oscillospirales > CAG-272 > RGIG3994. The sequence continues at coordinate 12,289 of JAZNPQ010000074.1, forward strand.
GTAACCGGTGATATGGCTTCAAGAGCCATTGCCGCGTCTTCTGTCGTTACACCGCATAGCTTGGCAAGCTCTGCAATTCCCGGATCCCTCCCCTCTTCATTCATAATCTGTGTTTTTGCCATCAAAAGATCCATGCCGAGCTTTTTTTGCGCTCTCCCGACTTTTATAAGACCCTCGTCTCGTAAGGTTCGCTTTATTTCACCCATAATAAGAGGAACTGCATAGGTGGAAAAAGCAAATCCTCTTTCGGGGTCAAAGCTCCTTATCGCTTTTATAAGTCCGAGTGTTCCTATCTGTATAAGATCTTCGGTCTCTATTCCTCTTCCGCGAAATCGCAATGCAATGGTTCTAACAAGACCGATATTGTCAGAAACAAGTTGACTTTCGGCATCGGCATCACCGCTATGCGCCGCATTTATAAGTTCAATATTTTTTGAGAAGTCGGTTTGTCCGGCTTGATCAAGGTAATTCACCTTCAAGGCTTTATTTCCTCTCCTTTGTGACTTATCTGCTTCATCAAAACAACGGTCGTTCCAACACCTTGCTTTGACCTGACCTTCACTTTATCGCAAAAGCTTTCCATAACCGTAAATCCAAGTCCCGAGCGTTCGCTTTCCGCGTCTGTTGTATAAAGAGGCTGACGAGCTACCTGTACATCGGGGATACCGCAGCCTTTATCTCGTATTTCTATCTGAACGTATCCGTTATTTATTAGCTTTACCGTTATGTATATAGTGCCTACCGTATCCTTGTATGCGTGTACTATACAGTTTGTAACCGCCTCCGATACCGCGCATTTTATATCGGCAAGGTCGGTGGTGGCAGGGTCAAGCTGTGAACAGAACGCGGCTACCGCAGCGCGCGCCATACCTTCATTTACAGACAAAGACGGCAAGGTAAGCTTCATTGTATTTTTGATTTTTCTGTTAAGTTTCATTTTGTTTTCGTCCTTTCAATTTTTATAATTCTTTCAAGACCTGCCAAAGAAATTATTTTTTCAACTCTTTTACCGGGATTTAATATACTAACCCGTCCTCCAAGCTTTTGAGCAAGCGCATATCTTCCCATTATAAAACCGAGCCCGGAGGAATCCATAAATTCTATATCCGATAGGTCAAAAATTACATTTGACGGGCGATATCTGTATATAAGATCATCTGCATTTTGTCTTAGCGAGCTTGCACTGTGATGATCTATTTCTCCGCACAAATGCAGAATAAGACAGCCTTCCTTTTCTGTATACATAAGTTGTGCTTCACTTTTGATCATGTTTTTATCATCCTTTCTTTTTCCTTTGTATTATTATATAGCCTTACATGCGCGAAAATCGTCACATTGTGTAATATACAAAAAAATATCCGTATCCACGATGGATACGGATATTTTTATAGTTTTTATTCTTCAAGCATTCGCAAAAGCTCTGCTTCGTCTATTATTTTTATACCTAACGACTGCGCTTTTGTGAGCTTACTTCCTGCCGCTTCTCCGGCTACCACAAAGCCGGTCTTTGATGAAACCGAGCCGCTCACTTTACCGCCTGCGGATTTTATTTTTGCCGATGCTTCATCACGCGACATCGTGGGAAGAGTGCCCGTAAGAACAAAAGTCACCCCTTTGAATTTTTCTCCAACCGGTTCAGATATTGCATCGGTTTTAAGTCCTGCCGCGATAAGTCTTTCGCATAGTCGGCGATTTTGTGGGTGGGACAGCCAATTAACAACGCATTCGGCAGTAATGAGACCGAAATCTTCAATTTCGCATATTTCTTCGACTGTTGCGTCAAAGAATTTTTCAAGGCTGCCATACCTGTGTGATAGTGCCGTTGCCGCGACTTGACCCACATTTCGGATACCAAGCGCGTATATAAGTCTTTCAAGTCCTGAAGCTTTTGACGACTCTATTGCGTCGGTGAGGTTCTTTGCTGATTTTTCTCCCATACGTTCAAGCGTCGAGATATCCTCCGGCTTTAGTGAATAAAGATCGGCTTGGTCGTATATCAGCTGATTTTTTATCAGAAGCTCAACTATCTGAGGACCGAGTCCGTCAATATTCATGGCATCCTTTGAAGCAAAATGCTCTATCGAGCGCGATATTTGTGCGGGGCACGAGGAATTGGTACATCTGACCGCGGCTTCATCATCTTTATAAACAGGCTCGCCGCAAGAAGGACAGACCTTCGGCATTTCGAAGGTTCTCTCTGTACCGTCTCTTTTTTCGGGATGAGAGCAAAGGACCTCGGGAATTATATCTCCCGCCTTTCTTAGCGTTACAGTATCTCCGAGCATAATATCTCGTTCTCTTATAAAGTCGAGATTGTGAAGAGTAGCGCGTGAAACGGTCGTACCTGCAAGACGTACGGGTTCAAGTATAGCTGTCGGCGTAAGTACACCAGTCCTACCGACTGCTATCGTTATATTCGTGAGCTTAGTCTGCTTTTCTTCGGGTGGGAATTTGTATGCAACCGCCCATTTTGGTGTGTTTGTACCTTCTCCGAGTCTTGAACGTATATCAAGCAGATCGGCTTTTATGACAACTCCGTCAATATCATACGGAAGCGCATCGCGCTTTGCACCAAGGTCAAGTATATACTGTTTTATATCCTCAAAGGACGAAAGCTTTTTTCGGTCGGTTATTACCTTGAAGCCAACAGATTCAAGACGGTCTAAAATGCTTGTGTGGGATTTTGACGTATCGGAAGTAGGATAAAGCTCGCCCGACTGTAAATTAAAGACAAATATACTTAGCGCTCTTGAAGCGGTAACGTTTGGGTCAAGCTGTCTGAGCGACCCTGCCGCTGCATTTCTCGGGTTAGCAAGAAGCGGTTTGCCTTCTTTTTCTCTTGCCAAATTAAGGCGCTCAAACACTTCACGCGGCATATATACCTCACCGCGCACGCAGATATTAAGCGGCTCCGAAAGCTTCATTGGGATAGAGAAGATTGTTTTAAGGTTTTGCGTTACGTCCTCTCCAACGTTTCCGTCTCCTCTCGTCGCACCTTTTACAAAAACACCGTTTTCATAAGTCAGCGCAACCGAAAGGCCGTCTATTTTGGGCTCTACCGAATATACTATTCTGTCTCCAATGCTCTTTTCTGAGTGCTCTATAAAATCACGAAGCTCATCAAAGGAAAAAACATCTGACAAGGAATTCATTACCGAGCTGTGTGTCACTTTGCCGAATTTTTCAAGCGGTTTTCCACCGACTCGGTGAGTTGGAGATTCGGGATCATCGTATTCGGGATGCTCTTCTTCAAGCTTTTTTAGCTCTGCATACATCATGTCGTATTCGTAGTCGGAGATTGTCGGCGCGTCGTATACGTAATACAGCTTTGCGTGATGTGACAGCTCTTTTCTTAGATTTTGTATTCTCTCAAGAACCTGATCCATAAAAACACCTCAATAGATTTAAGAATTGACCGAATAATCTTTTTTGAAGCCGTGCGAGCCGAATATCTGCCAGCTACCAACGCCAAGTCTTTGCATGATCGCGTTGCGTTCCTCTGCACAAAGCTTCGGGTCGGTGTCCACCGATGTCATAAGAACCGGCGCGTATTTGTTATATTCGGTTTGCTCCGGAGTTAGACCTCTCATATTTATATAAATATCTCCCGTAAACGCTATATGATGACTATAATCTATCAGCACGATCTCTCCAGGAAGGTGTCCGCCCTTTCCTTCGTATACCTCGAAGTGCAGCTCTTCAAAATCAAAGAAGCCTATTTGTGTAAGCGGCTGTGAAAGATTTTCCGTATCATTCCACGGAACTGTAATTTTTGTCGGGTCTATCGGATTATATGACGTTATCATTTTACATATATTTATATACGGCATATGCAAAAGATTTTGCTCGCGGAAGCCGTTCCTGCCCGCATACTCCTCTGAAATACAAACAAAGCTCTTATTGCTTGAAATGACCTCATCAAAAAGATGCAAAAGACCGCAATGGTCAACGTCCGCGTGAGTTATCAGAGCCGTTTTTCTTACCGTGTCGAAGCTTGGTATAATATTTCGCAGTACACCTAACATTTCAGTCTCATAACAGGCATAGCCGGTATCAATAAACAAATATTTTCCGTTACTGTTTATTATTATCATATTGCTTCCACAAGGAGGCTCTATGAGTATTATTTTTGTGTTTTCGGATATTTCGTGTTGCGTTATGCGCGGCAAAAAATTCTCTCCGCGATATTTTGCGAGCAGCTCAGAGAAACGACTTATGCTGTCAAACGTTCTATATGGAGAAAGTCCTTCCTCGTCGAGAGTTTGCATGGCGAGATTTACGTAGACAAGGAGCTGTTGTCTTATTTCATCCGAAAGCTCCAGGTTTTTTGCAAGTCCCGAGACGTACGTACTGTAAAAAATACTGTTGTCATAGACCTTTTCCGAGCTGTTATAATCAATTACTCTGACCTTGCATATCTTTTCGGCTTCCGCCAAAAAATGCGATACTTTATCGGGATCGTCAATATAAAGTCCCATTTTAAAAAATTGATGATCGCTTCCGTTTTCCTGTGAGCTTATATATGAAATATTAAACTGAAATCGGTCTATCAAAACAAGTATATCTGTGACGCTGCCGGGCACGTCTTTTAAACAAAATTCAATAAGAACGATGCTTGAATCAGCTCTTTCGTTTTGAAGATAACCGATCTTTGAAAGCTCTTCATCGGCTTTTTTCAGCTGTTCGGGTGTTCCCTCTGCGTCTATAAACAGCGTATGTGAATCGACCGCTTTGTTATAGCTTACACGGGTAATGTTGATTCCAAGTGAGGAAAAACAGCGGCTGGCTTTTAAAAAAGCCCCTATATGATTCGGCATTGACGTTACATATGTCTTTTTCACAATATCACCTCAATTATCTATTATACCACAAATAATTCAAAAGTTCAATATCGCTGAAAAATTCATGCTTGTTTTTATTCGTTAAATTGCACAAATTTTAAAAACTTACACTAAACTTTTTAATTGACCCTTTACAACAAAAACCAAATATGATATACTATATATGGAGTAGATACAGTAATAAATACTCCGAACAACATACACAAGGAGGCATGATTATGAAAATTACGACCGTTGGAAGACAAATGCAGGTTTCCGAAGACTTAAAGGCTCTTGTTGCCAAAAAGCTTGCAAAGCTCGACAAATATTTTTACGATGAGGGTGACGCCACAGTAACCTTCAGCAGAAGAAAGAATAAAGAGAGACTTGAAGTTACAATTTCTGCCTCAAACACGTTCTTTAGAGGAGAAGCGGAAGAAGCTACGTTCCGCGAAGCTCTTGACAGAGATATAGAAGCTATTGAAAGACAGATAAGAAAATTCAAGACAAGACTCGGAAAAAGAATACGTGACGCCGCTTTTGAGGCTCCCGACCCTGTTCTTGACAGTATAGAAGAGGAAACGGAATTCAATATCCGCAAAAAATCCTTCTATTTTAAGCCTATGTCAGTAGAGGAAGCAATAATGCAAATGAAGCTTCTTGACCACGACTTCTATGTTTTTGAGGATTCCACAACCGGTGATACCTGTGTCGTATACGAAAGAAAAGACGGAGACATCGGTCTTATAACTCCTATACATGAAGATTAAGTCAAAAGCAGCTCATTCTTGAGAAATCCGAGCAGGCTGATAGCCTGCTCGGATTTTTACACAAAGAATTTTTTGAATTTTTTGATTTTTTTCGTTTTTGCTATTGCAAAAAGTAAAATGTTGTGGTATAATACCAACGTTGTGCGAAGCAACAGTTAAAATTAAATATGCACAGTAGCATCACAGAGAGATATCTCGCCTGTGGCGAGAATACCCGCGCCCTGCGCCTGACAAGCGAGCTTGTCGATCTTCGGTGGGGGATACGGAGTGGATTCGACAAGCTTACCTTATCGAGCCACATCTATTCCAAGCTCCGTAAATATGATGCGACATTGTGCATCATATTTACGGAGAGATATCGAAGTGGTCATAACGGGGCTGACTCGAAATCAGTTTGTGCGAAAGCACACGAGGGTTCGAATCCCTCTCTCTCCGCCAACAAAAAACGCACTTTTGTCTACCAGACAAAAGTGCGTTTTTTGAACTAAGTGTTTCGCAAGCGGAACGTGAAG
>JAZNPQ010000075.1:0-6528 GCA_045589735.1 Eubacteriales bacterium
ACAGATAGCTGCCGACGTAAAGGCAAAATTCCCGTCGGGTGAATTTGGTGTTATATTCCCTATCCTCAGCCGTAACCGTTTTTCCATCTGCCTTCGCGGATTTGCAAAGGGAGCAAAGAAGATCTATCTGATGCTCAGCTACCCTTCAGACGAGGTTGGAAATCATCTTATCGATCTTGACGCTCTTGATAACGCAGGCGTAAATCCTTGGTCCGACGTTCTGACCGAGGCTGATTGGCGCGCGAAATTCGGATACGTTAAGCACACCTTTACAGGCGTTGACTATATCGAATACTACAAGCAGATAATTTCAGAGTGCGGATGTGAGTGTGAGGTCATTCTCGCAAACGACTGCCGCACCATACTGAACTATACAAAGAACGTCCTTAACTGTGACATACACACTCGTGCTCGTACAAAACGCCTTCTTAAGGCTGCGGGTGCCGAGATCGTTTTCGGTATGGACGAGATACTCACTACTTCCGTCAACGGTAGCGGCTACAACCAAAACTACGGACTTCTCGGAAGCAACAAGGCAACCGAGGAAACAATAAAGCTCTTCCCTAATGACGCTCAGCCGGTTGTTGATACCATTCAAAAGCTCGTCTTTGAGGCAACAGGCAAAAAGGTTGAGGTTATGGTATACGGCGACGGCGCGTTCAAGGATCCTGTAGGTAAAATATGGGAGCTTGCAGACCCGGTCGTTGCTCCCGCGTTCACATCGGGACTTGTCGGTCAGCCCAACGAAGTAAAGCTCAAATACCTTGCAGATAACGATTTTGCGGACCTTTCGGGCGACGCACTCAAGGACGCTATCTCCGACTATATACGCAACAAAGACGGTGACCTTGTCGGTAATATGGCATCGCAAGGCACGACTCCCAGACGTCTCACCGACCTTATCGGTTCTCTTTGCGATCTTACGTCGGGTTCAGGCGATAAGGGTACTCCTATCGTTTGGATACAGGGGTATTTTGACAACTATACTAACTGACATAGGCTAATAAAATGACAAAGATCGGTTTTGATAACAATCGCTATATAGATCTACAGACTCAAAATATACGAGACCGAATAAGCTCTATCGGAGGAAAGCTGTATCTTGAGTTCGGCGGTAAGCTTTTTGACGATTATCATGCGGCAAGAGTTCTTCCCGGTTTTGAGCCTGACAGTAAAATAAAAATGCTCATGGAAATGAAGGACGATGCCGAAATTATAATAGGCATTTCAGCAAACGCCATTGAGCAGAACAAGCGCAGAGGTGACTCGGGAATAACTTACGACCAAGAGGTTTTAAGACTTATCGATGCGTTCAGAGAAATAGGTCTATACGTCGGAAGCGTTGTTATTACAATGTTTTCTGGACAGCCTGCCGCAGAACAGTTTGAAAAGGTACTTACCTCACTCGGTGTCAAGGTTTTCCGTCACTATAACATTCCCGACTATCCCTCAAACGTTACAAAAATAATAAGTGATGACGGATTCGGGAGGAACGACTATATCGAAACGACACGTTCACTTGTTGTCGTTACCGCGCCGGGGCCCGGAAGCGGCAAGATGGAAATCTGTCTGTCTCAGCTTTATCACGAGCATAAGCGTGGAATAAACGCAGGATACGCAAAATTCGAGACCTTCCCTGTTTGGAATCTTGAACTCAAGCACCCTGTTAATCTCGCGTACGAGGCGGCAACAGCTGACCTTAATGATGTCAATATGATAGACCCGTATCACCTTGCGGCTTACGGCGAGACCGCTGTAAACTACAACCGTGATATTGAGATATTCCCTGTACTTAAAGCAATGTTTGTTCAGATTTACGGCAGATCTCCTTATGAAAGTCCTACCGACATGGGAGTGAACTGCGCGGGACTTTGTATAACCGACAACGACGCGGTTTGCGAAGCCTCAAAGCAAGAGATCGTTCGCCGCTATTATTCTGCACTTTGCTCGGTTCGTAAAGGAATGTCGGAGCAAAGCGAAATACTCAAGCTTGAGCTTCTTATGAACACGCTTGGCATTGACACGTCGATTCGTCGCTCGGTATCTGCGGCGCTTGACAAAGCAACGGCTACGGGAACCCCCTCGGTTGCTATCGAAACGACTGACGGTATGATTGTAACGGGAAAGACGTCAAATCTTCTCGGAGCATCGTCCGCCGCGCTTCTTAACGTTCTCAAGGCTCTCGGAAATATTGACGACAGCTACGACCTTATTTCACCGTCTATAATAGAGCCTGTTCAAAGGTTAAAAACCAATCACATGGGAAATCACAACCCAAGACTTCATACAGATGAGATCCTTATAGCACTTTCAATATGTGCTTTGTCTGATGAACGCGCAAAGCTTGCGCTCGAACAGCTACCAAAGCTTCGCGGCTGTGAGGTCCACTCAACGGTTATTCTTTCGCAGGTTGACAGCGGAGTATTTAACAAGCTCGGTATGAATGTCACGTGCGAACCGAAATATCAAACAAAGAGACTTTATCACAAGTAATATATCAAGAGGTATCAATGAATTTTCACGCGCAACACAGACAACGTGTAAGAAACAGATTCCTTGCAGAAGGACTTGACAGCTTTGAAGAGCATCAAATATTGGAAATGCTTTTATTCTATGGCATTCCAAGAATAGACACAAATGAAATTGCGCACAGACTTATGGTAAAATTCGGTTCGTTCCGTGCGGTTATGGATGCGGAATACGAAGAACTGCTTGAGGTAGAAGGTATCGGAGAACAGGCGGCAACGCTTATAAAATTTTCAGCCGCACTCGCAAGACGTTATGCTCTTTCGGAATATCCAAGAGGTACGCGATACACCACGGTTCAAAGCGTGGGTGACTACTTCGTTGCAAAATTTATGGGAGAACAAACGGAAAAGACTTACGCGATGCTTATCAACGGACGATCCGAGATGATAGCTTGCGAGCTTATTTGCAAAGGCTCATTCGCATCAAACAACCCAACCTCCCAATCAATAATTGCCACGGCACTGAAGAACAAAGCCTATGGAGTGGTTCTTGCGCATAATCACCCTACAGGACTTGCGATTCCATCCTCAAGCGATATAGAATTAACGGCACAGCTTAATTATCTTTGTGCGGAAGTCGGTGTTCATATACTTGAGCATATCGTAGTTGCCGAAAACTCCTTTATGCCTATTATGCGAAAGGATTCTAATGCAAAAATTAAAGATCTTAAGCTAAAGAAATTCGGATACGATACATAAAAAACATCTGACATACAAAAAGACTTGACACGTGTCAAGTCTTTTTGTTATTCATTCATCAACCTTTTGCTGTTCAAAATCCTCTTTCGACGCTCCGCACAAGGGACAGGTCCAATCTTTGGGCAAATCCTCAAAATCGGTCTTGGGAGCAACTCCGTTTTCGGGATCGCCCTCCTCAGCGTCGTATTCATATCCGCAAAGCTCGCAAACGTATAAAAGCTTCATAAAAATCCTCCTTGATATAATAAAAGCATTGCGTATTATAACACATATTATATGCTATGTCAAGGATTTTTTTACCTATAAAAAATTTTATTTTTCTTTATACTTTTTTGCGACGTCCGCAATCATTTGCGCGGTCCCTTCTATGCCTAAAAGTCTACTGTTGAGCGACAGATCGTAGTTCTCATATCTTCCCCATTTTCGTCCGGTATAGAAGTTATAATAATTGACTCTTCTTTTGTCTGTTTTTGCTATAAGATCTCTCGCAGCGCTGTCTGTCAGATTATGACGCTCCATAATTCGCTCAACTCTGTTCTCAAGATCGGCATATACGAAAATACTCATCTTTTTCGGATGATCGCGAAGAATGTAATCTCCACAGCGTCCTATTATAACACAATCCTCGTTTTCTGAAAGCTCCTTCATTATTTCAGACTGTATGACAAACAGTCTGTCATTAACCGGCATATTAAAGCCTACGTTGACTCCTGCCGAGCCCATTGCCAAGGTGTAAAGCAGGCTGCTTGTGGCTCTTTCGTCAACCGAATGAAGCGTATCTGCGTGAAGTCCGCTTCTTTCTGCCGCCATCGTTATAAGCTCTTTTCCGTACGATTTTATTCCGAGAAGCTCTGCAACTCTCTGCGCTATCTCACGTCCTCCGCTTCCGTACTGACGTCCTATAGTTATTACAAGATGATTATTCATAAACAAAAATCCTTCCATTTAATCTTGCACATTCATTATAACATTATTTCCTCGGATTGTAAATAGCTATCTTATTGATTCTATATATGTTTTTACCGACATAAAATATAACACTTCAAAAAATCAATGGGGTTATTTAAATGAGTCGGGTTAAAAAATTTTTTGAAAACGCCATACTACTCACGCTGACCGCGCTTCTTATGCGAGGTGTCGGTCTTGCTTTTAACGTATGGCTATCAAATAAAGTGGGCGCTGAGGCGCTTGGACTGTTTTCGCTAATATCGGGAGTATACGGCTTTGCTTTAACACTTGCAACGTCGGGTATTGCTCTTGCCGTCACACGAATGGTTGCCGAAGCACTCGGACACGATGACCACGCTTTAGTCAAAGCGTCTATGAAGCGTTGCCTCACATACGCCGCGTGTTTCGGTCTGCTTGCATTTTTTCTTTTGTTTTCCTTTGCCGAGACTATAGGCATACATTGGTTAAAGGATACACGCACAATTCGTCCTCTGCGCATAATGTCGGTAACTCTTCCGCTTATCGCGCTTTGCTCGGCTATGAACGGTTATTTTACAGCAGTACGACGAGTTGCAAAGAACGCGGCGTCGCAAATTGCCGAGCAAGCGGTTAAAATTGCCGTAACCGTGACCTTTATAACCACACTTCTGCCCGACGGTATAGAAAACGCTTGTATTGCGCTCGTGCTTGGCGGCGCTGTTTCGGAGCTTCTGTCATTTGTTGTTATGACAGTAATGTACCTTATCGACAAAAAACGGCATATAAAAGCGAAGGATTCGGATAAGTCTTGCAAGGGAGTGACAAAAAAGCTGCTCGGTATCGCACTGCCCGTCGCTTTTTCAACCTATGCGCGTTCGGGGCTTTTGACACTTGAACATACACTCATACCTATAGGGCTTAAAAAGCACGGCGAAAACCACGAGCGCGCGCTCGCGACCTACGGAGTGCTTGGAAGTATGGCAATGCCTGTGATACTCTTCCCTACGGCGCTTATCTCGTCGTTTTCAAGTATGACGATACCCGAAATTTCCGACTGTATCGCAAGAGGACACAAAAACAGAATAAAATACATATCGAGCCGTATCTGGCAGTTTTCGCTTTTGTTTTCTATCGGTGTTTCGGGAATCTTAATATGCTTTTCGGGTGAGCTTGGCAAGGTCTTGTATTCAAGTGAGGAAGCCGCGACTTATATACGAATGCTCGCGCCGCTTATACCCATTATGTACCTCGACACCACGACCGATGCGCTTCTCAAGGGACTTGGCGAACAGCTTTATTCCATGAATATAAATATAATAGACGCCGCGCTGTCGGTGCTTCTTGTGTGGTTGCTCGTTCCCGTGTGGGGAATTTACGGATATATTTTCGTAATTATCGCAATGGAAGTGCTAAATTTCGGGCTGAGCGCAACGCGTATGCTGAACGTTTCGGGAATGAAGCCGAAAATATTTTCTTGGGTGGTAAAACCGCTGTGCTGTATCGTCGCGTCTGCGTTTTTGTCAAAGAAATTCTTTGACGGATTCAATATGACGGGCATACCGTGGCTCTCGCTTACACTGCATATAGTTTTCGCGGCACTGCTTTATATTCTGTTTATCTCACTCACACGTACAGTAGGCGACGAGGATTTTGAGTGGCTCAAAAGTATTTTCAAAAAGAAACCCGAGGCATAATTTCTTTTTTGGAGCTCTTTCTGATTGATGTCTTCATTAGAGGTCCTCTCTTTCTATTTTCTTAAACATAAATACTCTTCAAAACCGTTAATGTCATACACTACTATTCCGCCGACGGTTTTGTCGCCGTTCCCAAGCAATGAATCTCGCGTGTTTATATCCGACAAATGATTGGGGAAATTATTAAAAACAATTACGTTTAAGTTTCCATCGTTTACGTTTTCCCACGGCATAAAAAGGCTTCTTTTTTGCACAAGTTCTTCTATATCATAGCGTCCCTTTTTCTTAAATACGTTTGGCAAAAGGCGCAATTTTATACCTCGCATACCTACAGACAAGCAGAGTTTTTTAAGTTTAAAAAGAATAATACCTCGCCTGATAGTAACAATGGTCAAAAGAAACAAGATCACCGCAACAGCAGGAACAAGCATCCTTGATGTAATATCCCATAAAAATATAAGAAATTTCATTTTCTGTCGTTTCCTTTTCATATATTTTTCTTATTAAAGATTATAACACAAAGGATTTATAAAGTCAATAGCTTTGCAAAAACAATCTTTTGACCGTTTGGCGAACTCAATTTACTATCTGTCCTGTAACGGTATATATTGGATTCCTTCCTTTACGTTTATGTATGCAGGACGGATGATCTTACCCGCATTCTGTATTTCTTCCATACG
>JAZNPQ010000076.1:0-6038 GCA_045589735.1 Eubacteriales bacterium
GCTTTTATGATGGAAAAATGGGCAAGGATTCAATATATGCCGTGTTTACCGCTCGGCGACAACCGATCGCGCGTTACGGGCTGTGAAGGGCAAGTCGGATCGTAGCCATGTCGTTCTGTGTGCCAAGGAGTTGAATACAAATTTTGTCTTCCTAAGACCGCTTGGCCTCCGACTTGCTTTTATGATGGAAAAATGGGCAAGGATTCAATATATGCCGTGTTTACCGCTCGGCGACAACCGATCGCGCGTGCCCATTAGCTTTGAGGTATTTTTGTTTATCTTCCGAATCTATTGTCTCCAAAGATCTTGGCGAGCGTTTTCGGAATTGCGGTGTTTTCTACTGTCTTGTTATTAAACTCGTCCATACCGTAGCCGAGGGCGTAGATGGGTACGTTTTCTGTAGAATGGTCGTCGCTTGTGTAAACGAACGAGCCGTCGGGCTTTTCGACGATAGCTCCGCACTCATGGTCCGCGGTGATAACGAGCGCGGTGTCGGGGTGGCAGATAATGAACTCGATAACGTACGCGATAACGTCATTATAACGTCTTACCATATTTATACATCCCGAATAATCGTTTTTGTGTGAGCGTTTATCTATTTGCGCCGCCTCTATCATCATAAAGAATTCCGAGCCGCCTGCCGATATATTGCGAAGAGCTTCGGCGGCTTCTGCCGTCAGGGAATCTCCAACCTCGCCCTTGCAGTAATCTATGCTTCTGTTATTTATCAGCGTGTTTATCTGTGACTGAAGGATAGCCGTATCGTTTCGGCTTGCGTGATGCACGAGAAATCCGCCGGGTGTTGCGCCTGTTATGACATCGGTCGTGATAACGGCTGTTTTTGCGCCCTTGCTTGCGGCAAGCTCACGTATATTCTGATGGGATCTTTTCGAGCTGTCCACGCCGAGATATCCGTTTATTGTTTTATAGCCTGATGAGAGAGCCGTTGCGCTCGCGGCGCTGTCGGTCGCTCCGTCTGAAAGAGAAGAGGTTCTTGCCGCGCCCTGATAGGGAAGCTCCTCTGCGAGAAATTCGCCGATGCCCTTAACATCGAGCGCGCCGGACTTAGCCATCTTTACGGTATTAAAGCCCATTCCGTCGCCTATCATAAGAATTGCGCTTTTGGCTTCCTTAAACTTAAAATCAACAGCGATGGGCGTTGACGATATATTTGATATTTCGACCTTTACGTCAAGCTGATCGGTAGGAACCTTTTCTATCAGCGCGCTGATGCCTCCGCCGACCATATACGAATTTCCGAGGCAGACTATCTTTGAGTCTTTTTTGTAAAGCACGTACTGACTGTCTTTCATTGCTACGTTTGCCGACGACGCCGAGCGAGAGGTGTTGCCTATCAGTATTTCGTACTGTGATTCCGCCGTCTTGTCAGTCGTAACGGAGAGAGACATACCCATATTGGCAAGCACAAAATCCGAAAGGTTTTCTGCGGCGTATTTGGTGAAAAGGTCAGCGTCCGAGGGAATTACAACGGTATAATCAAAAAGGTCTACACCGTCTATTTTAATTTCGCCTATCGGGAACTGCTTTTCGTTATAATACGCAAGCTTATTTGTAAATTCTATAGACTTGGTCGAGCCGAATATGTAATTTTCCTTGAAGTATTTTATGCCCTCAACGGTGGCGTCGTCGTCCGAGCCTATAATATATATGCGCTCGCCCTCATAAACAATTGCAAATTCTCCGACGCGAAGCTCCGAAAGGATTTTTTCGTTCGCGGGACGGTTAGTGTTACCTACTACTATCTCTTTCGCTGTTTCGGAAACCGAATTGGGACGCCCCCACGCCGAAGTTATATTGATATTTCCTACGGTATCACATATATACATACGAAGAAGGGCGGCTTCCGATACCAGCTCGTCTGATGCCTGCTTAGGACGGACGATCGTGTACTCTCCCACGTTTTCTGCCGTAATGCTCAGCTTTTCCTCGGGAATTTCGGGCTCGGTCGTGGTTTCATCGATATTTGAAGGGCTTGTTACGGTAACGGTGGAATCTGTACTTGTCTGATCAGTGGGCTCGGCCGTGGTTTCGTCGATATCTGAAGAGCTTGTTACGGTAACGGTTGGTTCTGTTGGTTCTGTCGGTTCTGTGTTTGTCGGTGTGTTTTGGTATTTCGTGTCGGTACATCCGAAAAACGAGACAAGAGAAATGATTATTGCCAGCAAAAGAGCTGAAAGTCTTGCGGATTTTTTCATGATGTTCTCCTCGTTATATATTCAGATATTTTCTTTTACGGTTTTGAGCAGCCAAGAGTGAAGCCTGCCGTTTGACGCCGCAACGTTTCCCGAGTCTGTTATATCGGTCGGCTCTCCGTTCCATCTGGTGACGGTTCCGCCGGCTTCTGCAACGATAAGCCGCGCCGCCGCGATATCCCAAGGGAAAAGTCTTCCTTCAAGGAAAAGCTCTGCGCGACCTGCGGCGACATAGCACATCTCGACCGAGGCACAACCCATACGGCGTATATCCACGCATTCGGTGAAGAGCTTTTTATACAGCTTTTCAAAATAAGGAGCTGTCAGCTTTTTGTCGTAAGGCATAGTACCTATCTCGGTGAGCGCTTCCGACGGTCTGTCAATATCGCTTACCGATATACGCTTTCCGTTAAGATACGCGCCCTTTCCTTTTTCTGCACAGAACAGCTCGTCGGTATAAGGATTAAAAACGACACCCATAAGCGATTCTCCGCCTTTGACGTAGGCTATAGATATTGCCGACATTCTGTAGTCCCTCATAAAATTATACGTGCCGTCGATGGGGTCTATTACGAAGGTATGAGAGGTGGGGTCGTATGAGTGGTCATCGTCCTCTTCTCCTATAAAACGGCAGTCGGGGCAAAGCTCTTTTAAGGTGCTTTCTATAAAGCTCTGAACGGCGATATCGGTCTCTGTGACGAAATTACTCTCGCCCTTTTCGGTAACGCCGTCGGCATTTCTGCGTGCGAGCATAAGCTTACTTGCTTCTTTTGCGACGCCTGCAAGCTGTTCAAGTGTTAACGGTAACATATTTCCCTCCAAGATTTGTTTACTGATTTAATTTTACCATACAGACAATGCTTTGTAAATAGTTTTTTGTTCGAATTAATTTTTGTTTCTTAATATCACAAATAAAGATTTTAAGCATAGACAAGAATGTTTACGATATTATAGCCGGTGTTGTTGCGGGATTTGCGGAAAAAGGAATCGACATTGATTTCGAATTCGGCGGAATAGTAACGCTTAAGAAATATGACGACAAGATCGCCGGCGAGTTTACTCACAAAGCCCCCTCGCGAAAATCGCGAGGGGGGCTATACGTCTGATTCAATTTTTGATTTGTCAAACTGCCCGAGCGAAGCGTTTGAAGGTTTCGCTCGGGCAGTTTGACAAATCCCAATTTATTTAAGCTCGTTTTCAATAAACGCGATAAGGTCACTGAAACTTCCGTGAGGATAGGCCGAAATGTCCGTGTTATCCTTGTTTATGATGCAATCGGTGAGCAAAAAGACCTTCATTCCGAGCGTCTCTGCCACCATGTCCTCGGTCACGTCGTTTCCGACCATAAGACATTCTTGTGGGTCAACACCGAGAGCGTTTACGACGTCCTTGTAATATTCGGGATTCGGCTTGCAGTGACGCGAGTTTTCATAAGCCGTGAAATACTCAAAATCCGAAGGCTTAAGACCAGCCCAAGCAATACGCTTCTCGGTTGCGATAGAAGGAAATATCGGATTTGTCGCAAGAGCTATGCGGTAACCCTTCGATTTAAGAAGAGCAATGACACGCGCGGCGTCCGGCGTATATCCGCAAGAGACTTGAACCTTGTCAAATTCTTCTACGTAAAATTTTGCAAAATGCGGCTCGTCAGCTTTGGCATTCTCTCCAAATATCTCACAAAACTTATCCCAGAATACTTCTTCGTTGGTTTTCTCACCCGTGTTTTTTACCATGGCCGCAGTACCCGACCATATAGCATTAACCAGCTTTTCGGGCTCATATCCGAGCGGAGCTATACGCTTTGCGAGAAGACCGAAATAGGTCTTTACAAATATATCCTGATCCATTGGCAAAAGAGTGCCGTCAAGGTCAAACAAAACCGTAGTTATTTTCATTTTTTGTAATCCTTTTCTTTGGTTGATTGAGGCTTTTTTGAGCCTTTTTTCTTTTTCTTTCGTACAGAAAAACCGAAATCACCGAGCTTTTTGCCGAGCGCAAAGTATTCTCCGTGAGCAAACGCGGTAAGATGCGCGCGGTCAAGACAAATTTTACCGTTTTCGTCAATTACAGATTCATCTACCGAGACCGAAACTATATCGGCAACGAACATATCGTGACTTCCAAGCGGTACGATATCGCGCACACGGCAATCGATACGAAGCGGAGACTCGGCAATAGACGGGCAGGACACGTTTTCCGAGGCTTCGGGGGTCAGTCCGCATTTCTTAAATTTATCAACCTTCGCGCCGGTATAAATTCCGCAAAAGTCGGCGTGACGGACGAGGCTTTCGGTCGTAAGGTTTATAACGAACTCGCCGCTGTCCTTTATAAGATTATATGAATACCGTGACGGACGCACCGAAATGTAGGTAACGGGCGGATGTGTCGAAAGAGTACCGCACCACGCAACCGTTATAATATTAGGCTTTTCCATACTGCCGCAGCTGACCATAACAGGCGGTACAGGGGAGAGAAGCGCTCCGCCCTTTAAGTTAACTCGTGCCATTCTTATGTTCCTTTCTTAAAAATATATGTAACATTATAACAGAATAATGAAAAAATTACAATAGAGGGTGAAAAAAACTTGATTATATTGGCTTATGTAATTGACAAAGTTTTTTGCGTTTGATATAATAATACCAAGATATTTTATTACTTGAGGATATATTATGGCAATACAAAACGACCTTACCGTGCTTGAGCCTGTTTTTGCGAAGTATGCAGGACAGTACGGCTCGCTTATAGCGATACTTCAAGCAGCACAGGATATATACGGATATCTTCCCGACGATGTGCTTGCGGAAATAGCTAAAAAAACCGGAAATTCACCGGCTGACGTTCGCGGTGTGGCTACTTTTTATACACAGTTCCGCTTTACTCCTGTGGGAAAATACCTGATACAGCTCTGTAAGGGAACGGCGTGCCACGTAAACGGTGCTGAGTCTTTGGCGTCGGCACTCAGGGAGGAGCTTCATATCGGTGACGGAGAGACCACCGAGGACGGACTGTTTTCTCTTAATTTCGTCGCGTGTCTCGGCTGCTGCTCGCTCTCACCCGTGGTTATGATAAACGGAGAGGCATACGGCTCAATGACCCCGGCAAAGCTCACGGCTCTGATTCGAACTCTTCGCGAGGAGGCGGCAAAATGAGGATAGTTATAGGTAAGGGCAGCTGCGGCATTGCCGCAGGCGCTGAGAAGGTATACGACGCTATCACATCCGAGATAGAAAGGCTCGGTCTTAAGACAGAGGTAGGTACGGTCGGATGTATAGGTATGTGCTGGCTTGAGCCTATCGTGGATATTTACGATGATAAAAACACATTGCACAGACTCGTCCGTGTAAAGCCCGAAAATGCCCCCGAAATAGCGGCGGCGTTATGCGGTGATATTTCTGCCGTTAAGTCGCTTGAAATAAGTGACGGAGACGCGTCGTTTCTTACAAAACAGACGAGAATCGCGCTCCGTAACTGCGGAGTTATCGACCCTGAAAGCATTGACGCATACATAGAAAACGGCGGCTACAGCGGAGTAAAAAAGGCAATAAATGAAATGACGCCCGAGGGTGTTATAGATGTTATAAAAACGTCGGGACTTGCGGGGCGCGGCGGCGCGGGATTTCCCACGTGGTTTAAGTGGAACGCCGCGAGAGCATCGGCAGGCGAGCATAAGCATCTCATATGCAATGCCGACGAGGGTGACCCCGGCGCGTTTATGGACCGGGCGGTCATTGAGTCCGACCCTCATAATCTGATCGAGGGTATGCTCATCGGTGCCTACGCCATCGGCGCGAAGGAGGCCATCGTGTATGTCCGTGCCGAGTACCC
>JAZNPQ010000077.1:0-11552 GCA_045589735.1 Eubacteriales bacterium
GCTGCAAAACGGAATCATTCCGTGCGAAATCCGTAACACGCCTACGCACAAATATTCTGTCAGAAAGGAGGATGTTCTCGCCTACATGACAAAGAGCGAACGAGAGAAGCGGAAAGAAATCCCCGTCGGTATTTTCAACGCCAAAAAGACAAATAACCCTCGCAGAACCGAGTCGCCTGACTCGGACTGTGGGGGTTATTTTGATGATACAAACTATAAGCTACGAGGTAAGGAGCGAGCAAGGTTCAAGGAAATGCTCGAAGATCTTCTTTCTGCCGCACCCGACACGCTCACCGTGGACGATGTCGCCGAGCTGACAGGTTACCACCGAAGAACAGTCCTTCGGTACGTGCAGAGAAAATACATATACGCCGTAAACATTATGGGCAAGTACTACATATCAAAACATAGCATTATTAACTACCTCGCCACTGATAAGGCATTTAAGAATACGCAGAAATCGGAGTGGCATAATAGTATTATAAAATCTTTTAAATAATGTGTAATGTACTTTAATATTATTAAAACTCTTGAAAAAATCCAGAATATGTGATAAAATAAGAATAAATCGAATTATATGGGAAAGGCACATATTATGGATAAAAACATATACGGAATGCTATCTGACAATGATATTAGAAGATATTTTGGAAAAGAAATAAAAATATACACTGAATATAGAACAGGAGAATTAAAATTTGATTTGGATAAACAACTCCAATTGGCATCAATTGATTTAAGGTTCAGGAATGAATACAGCAAATTCAAAAAAGATTTAAATACTAATCTTAGCTTGGAATTATTAGCCAACCATGCTTATACGGAGCCTTTTTCAATCACTAATTCGGAGCGTTTAGTAATTAATCCGGGAGAAGTTGTTTTTACAACAACTTTGGAGATTATCAACATTTCTAACGAATTTGCTGGAATCATAACTGGAAGAAGTAGTGTCGCTCGTTTGGGAATAATGGTTCATTGCTGTCAAGAATTTATCAATCCCGGTCAGGGTGCCCCTATTGCGCTACAAATTATTAATTTGGGGAAATATCCGGTTGAGCTTGACATGAGAATACCAATTTGCCAATTGATCTTATTTAAACTTAATTCACCTGCATCTGATTTGTACTCTCAAAAGCCATCGTCTAAATACAAAAATGAAACCCAATTTATTTCTTCAAAACTATATCAGGAAGATACATTTGACACAAAAGCAACAAATAACAAACCCAAAAGAAACCATAAAGCGTTTCTAAAGAAATATATTTCGCCTTTTCTTCCCAGTATAATTATGCTTTTGTTAATCAAACCTATATTGGAATTATCACAAAACATAACGATATCGAATTTCTTTAGCTCTATTTTTTCGGTGCCCTTGTCAATAATAGCTATTATCATTTGTGTAGCTCTATTTATCTATATAAGAAAGAAGGAAGATTAATGAAAATATACGTTGCATCATCACATAGGACGGCTAATAAAACCACTCACGACCTGTTTGTAAAAACGAGGGATTGTAAAGAATTGGATTTTTTCTTTCCTGAGCATTTGGGCAATTTTTCCGATTCAATTGAGAATATGGAATACATTGAATCAGTATGTTGTAACGAATTAAGAAAAAGCGATGTTTTAATTGCGATTTATCCATTTGGATATAGCGTATCGGTTGAAATCGGACACTTTTTGGAAGTTTGTCATATGAATCCAAATAACAAAAGATATTTTATTATCCTTGATACCAGTAAAATCAACTCTGAGAAGCACAAAAAATTAAAAACAGAAGCAATGATAATCCCTCATGTAGATAAAATAGTAAATACAGTTGATGAATTAATAAATACTTTAGAAAAACTAAATTGAGTTATGCGATATATGTATTGGAGGATTTTTTGCTTTTACTGTAAGTCGCATGTGCGTCTCTCCATGTTAAGAGAAATCATTGACCATTTGTTCTGCGTAATGAACCAATGAGTGAGAAATTTATATTAAAAAATCCAAACAATGCTTTAAGCTATTGCTTGGATTTTCTAATTTGGCGGAGGGTGTGAGATTCGAACTCACGCGCCCGTGAAGGCAAACGGTTTTCAAGACCGCCTCGTTATGACCACTTCGATAACCCTCCGTGTAAGACTATTAAGTTTTTAGATTTGCGAATTTTTTAGAAAAAGTTTTAGAAGGAATAATTTTCTGCTTCGTCGGAAGGGCAGAAATGTCAGGCACGTCAAGGCTTTTTGATGCTTTGCAGAAATCCGCGACTGCAAATTTTCAAGACCGCCTCGTTATGACCACTTCGATATCCCTCCGTATCATTTACGACCCTAATATTTTACCACACCGCATCCTTTTTGTCAATAGGAATATAAAATTTTTATAAATTTTAAAAATCCTATTGCATTTTTTTTTGTTTTGTGGTAAAATGACTAGGTAAATTATGATTATAGCCTACAAAGTGGTATTTATACCTCTTTGGCATACAATTTTAACGGAGGATATTATGCTTTCTCGTATTTTCGCACTTGCCGATGCTACCGGTAATTCAGCGGCTGTTGCAGCTGCAAAAATTGGTGGCGTTGAGCTCGGTCTTGGAATTGCTATTCTTGTTATGGCTGTTTTCCTTATCGTTGCTGTTCTTCTTCAGTCCGGCAAGGATCAGAGCCTTTCCGGTGCTATCTCCGGTTCTGCGGAGACATTCTTCACAAAGTCCAAAGCACGTACTTGGGACAAGATCCTTTCCAAGCTCACCCTTGTTATCTCGATTATATTTGCTATCCTTGTGGTAGTTATGTATATCTACGTTTCAACAAAGGGCTAAAAAGAACGGACACTGCTGTGTCCGTCTTTTTTTATTTCATAACCCAAGTATTTCTGCTGCCTTTAGAACAGATAGTTGTGTTTTTCCGTCAAGTATCTTTCCTTCGATTATATCTTTTTTCAGCTCTGCGAACGGAATCCTTACAATTTCAAGAAACTCGTCCTCGTCGGGATCGGTCTCGCCGAATGTAAGACCCTTTGCAACAAACATATATATTCGCTCTGTGAAAATTGCGACCGACGGACACATAGAGCCTATCTCTATAAGCTCCCTGCAGGTCGCTCCCGTTTCCTCTCGAAGCTCACGAATCGCCGCTTCTCTTGGGTCTTCGTCAGGTGAGTCAAGCTTTCCTGCGGGAAGTTCAAGCATAATACGCTCAAACGGATGGCGGTACTGTCTTACGCATATAGCCTCTCCGTCATCGGTTATGGGAAGCACACAGACAGCTCCGTTATGCCTTACTATCTCACGATAGGCTGTTTTTCCGTTTGGAAGCTCCACGGTATCCTTGACAAGATGCACGACAGCTCCGTTGTATATTTCTTCGGTTGATATCCTTTTTTCGGAAAGTTTATCTATCATTTGCTTCCTCCATACAGTAATTTACTAAATTATACTTCATTTTATTTCCAAAGTCAACACCAAATTAACATATTCGTAACATTTATATGATACAATTTTGAAGCAGTGAAAATGTGAGGTGTTTATATTATGGTACGTTACGACGGTATACTTCTTATGACAGATTACGACGGTACTCTTGCATTAAAAGGAAAAGTGTCCCCCGAAAACAGCGCTGCTATCAAAAAATTTCAGGACAACGGCGGAATTTTTGTTTTAGCAAGCGGAAGAGCTCCTAATTTTCTCAACGAAACGCTACCCTATTTCACCCCGACAAGATATTCGGTAATGATGAACGGAAGCATAATATGTGAGGACAACGGAAATAAGATAGTACAAGAATTTCCACTCGGCAGTGATGCGTTCGATTTCATTGACAGCGACATAATCCCGAATTTTCCGAAGCTTAATTATATAAGGTACTATGCGCACAACGGAGTCTTTGATGTTAAGCTTGACGGCAAGCGCGGAGAGGATATATTAAACAATACAATATATAAGATCATACTTAACACGCCGACAGAATTAAGTGATGAATATTTAGAGAATATCACTAAAATATGCTACGGCAAATATGCAATTTCACGAAGCTGGGAAAACGGTATAGAGTTTCAAGCGTGGGGCTCAACAAAGGGAGACGCAGTAGCGAGGCTCAAAAAGCTTTACAGTGGAAGAGTCGAAACCGTAATCGCCGCAGGCGACTATGAAAACGACATAACTATGATAGAAGCGGCAGATATCGGCTACGCCGTGGGGGATGCAAAGGATACGCTCAAAAGGGTTGCCGACAGGATAACAGTTCCCTGCTCCGAACACGCAATAGCTCAAATAATTGAAGAGCTCTAATAAAAAACATGAGGGTGAGTCAAATGCAAAAAATGCATTTGACTCACCCTCAACGTTTTTGCTTGACGGTTAAACACCGTCATTTTTGCCTTTATAAAGGCAAAAAACACAAATTCCAAGCGACAAAAAAGTCTAACGTTGAGAGTTTTTGCGAGAGGGCTTCGTTAATCACTCAGCACCATATTTTTTATTCTCCGTTTGCGGTAACCTCTTCGTTTACCACCTTTTCGTAAAATTCCTGCTTGGTTATGAGTATCTGTCGCGGTTTGTTTCCGTCGGCACCGCTTACGTAGCCAAGCTCTTCCATTCGGTCGATTATCTTTGCCGCGCGTCCGTATCCTATCTCAAGCTTACGCTGAAGAAGCGACGTTGACACCTTATTCTCATTTATGGCTATCTCGACAGCACGGCGGAATTTTGCGTCTTCGCTGTCGTCCGACATATCGGCTGCGTCAAGAGCCGCGCCGCCAGTCTTCTTCTCTCCAACGTTCGCCGCCGCAGCCTCCATGCTTGCCATAAAGTCAGCGTTATACTGAACGGGAGCGTTATTCGACTTAATATAATCAACCACGCGCGCTACCTCGGCGTCCTCAAGGAATGCGCCCTGAACACGCATAGGCTTTGCAAGTCCCACAGGTGAGAACAGCATATCGCCGTGTCCTATCAGCTTTTCTGCTCCCGCGATATCTATAATCGTACGTGAGTCTACCTGCGACTTAACCGTACACGCGATACGTGACGGTACGTTTGCCTTGATAAGACCCGTAATAACGTCAACCGACGGACGCTGAGTACCGATTATAAGATGAATACCCACAGCACGCGCCTTTTGCGCGATACGTGTAATAAACTGCTCAACGTCTGCCTTTGCCATCATCATAAGGTCTGCAAGCTCATCTATAACGATTATAAGCTTGGGCAGATATTCGCGGTCGGGGTCGTTTGCTGTCGCTTTGTTATATGAATCTATATCACGAACGCCAACGTCCTCAACAAGCGTATATCTGCGTTCCATTTCGGCAACAGCCGACGCGAGCGCGCCCGCCGCTTTGCGTGGGTCGCTTATTATAGGGCAATACAAATGCGGTATATGCTGATAAATACTGAACTCGACCTTCTTCGGGTCTATCATTATCATCTTTACCTGCTCGGGTGAGTTTTTATAAAGAAGGCTCGTAACGATACCGTTAATACATACCGACTTACCAGATCCAGTAGTACCTGCAATTATCATATGAGGCATCTTTTTTATGTCAAAGTAAATATTTTTACCTGCAACGTCCTGTCCTAGACATACCGTCAAGGGTGAGGAATTTGTAAAGGTCTCGGTCTCAATCAGAGTTCTGAGGTGAACGATAGCCTGAACCTCATTAGGCACCTCAACGCCGACTGCGGGCTTGTTAGGTATCGGCGCTTCAATACGTACGCCGACGGTTGCAAGGTTCATCGCGATATCGTCAACGAGATTTGCTATAGCTCTGACTCTGACGCCTGCCTCGGGAACGACCTCATATCTCGTAATAGTCGGACCTATCGAGTATCCTATATCCTTTATCTTGATGCCAAAGCTGTCAAGCGTTGCGCGAAGCTTTTTCTTGGTCGCTATTATCGACTCTGTAAGGTCAGCCGTTGACGAGGTATCAGCGACGAGAAGGTCGATGGGGGGCGGATTCCACTGCGGCTTTTCGGGCTCTGCCGCAGGCGCAGAAACAGTGTCGGTCGTAATAGCTAAAACGTCAACGTTGTCTGCGTTTCCGTCGTCGGGAATAAGACCGTCGGCAGTTTCCTCAAACTCCTCTTTTTCGGGCTCAACCTTCTGCTCATTCGTTGTAGTTTTCTTTTTATTCTTTTCGTTGAATACCTCTTTAAGAGCAAAGTCCTTGTTTTCTTCAGGCTCTTTCTCTTCCTGTTCTTTTTCTGTGCCTCCGAAAAATCCATCGTCAAATATTTCATCGTCTGTGGGCGCGGGCTCTTCCTTGACCGTCTCTTTTGCCTTACTTGAAGCAGGCTCTTCAAGCTGTTGCTCGCGTCTGTATCTTGTATATTTGCTTTCTGTTATGTCCTCGGCTTCTACTTGTGCCGCAAGTCTTGCGGCCTCCATTTCGGCGCGTCTCTCGGCCTTGAGCTTATGCTTAGCCTTGATATACACCGCAATATTGTACGGGGTCATATCGAAAACAAGCAATATAAAAACCGCAATGATAGGCAGCAATATTACGAGTGAGCCGACAGTTTTGAGTCCTGCATAAAACAGCCAACCGAGCGAACCTCCAATAAGTCCGCCTCCCAAGAACTCATTTCCGTTTGTCCAAAGCCACTCAATACCTGGATACATATCATCGCTGGCAAATACCTGAAGCAATGCAGATATAAGCAGAATAACAATCGACATAAAAATAATCTTTACCGCGACGCGATTACGGTCAACAAGACGTCTCCACATTATACCGAGGTATACAAACACTAAAATTATGAGATACGCCGCAGCTCCGAACAGTCCGAAGAACAAAGCGTGTATACCCTCGCCGACAGGGCCGAAAAGATTTTCGTCAGCTCTAAGCCCGAATATATCACGAAGCGTAAAGCATAAAAGAAGCGCTATCGCCAAAACGAACCAGAAAAAAGGAAGCACCTTATGGCACGGCTTGTCCGACGGCGGCGTGCTTTTAGCCTTTTCAGTCGTCGATTTTCCTGCCGTATTTTTCTTTTCGGCAGGCTTTGATGCCGATTTTTCTACAGATGCCTCGCCTTTTTGCGA
This sequence comes from Eubacteriales bacterium, assembly GCA_045589735.1. Classification (GTDB taxonomy): domain Bacteria; phylum Bacillota; class Clostridia; order Oscillospirales; family CAG-272; genus RGIG3994. Next base: position 7,035 of record JAZNPQ010000077.1, read on the forward strand.
AACGGTTATCTTTTTCTTTACTTGGGTAGCTTTACCTTTGGTTTCTGCCATTTTTTCCTCCAAAAAATCTATATGTCTAAACAATGTATAAAAGTATAACAATATATACAGTTATTATATCACAAATTTAGTTTCTTTGCAATAATCAATTTCATTTTGGAGTCATATTTATGAAAATAATTACCGATAAAATAGGGCTTTCGTCCTTTTTACGTCTTGCCGTGTTCGGCCTTGCGGCAGGATTTGCAAACGGTTTGCTCGGTGCGGGGGGCGGTATAATTATAGTCTTTGGGCTTTCTCCCTTGCTCTCGTTCAGCGAAAGCGGAAAGCGTGACGTTTTTGCAAACGCGCTGACTATTATGCTGCCCGTATCTATAGTATCTGTTATCAGCTATATTTTAAAAGGAAGACTTGATACCGATGCTTTCGGTGTATACGCTCTTCCCGCCATTGTCGGCGGTTTTTTCGGAGCTGTGCTTCTTGACCGCTTAAAGCTTCCGCTTATCAAAAAGCTTTTCGCCTTGCTCGTTATATGGTCGGGCGTATATCTTATAATGAGGTGATCTTATGCTGTTTATTGATATTATTGCCTCGTTTGTTATTGCCCTGCTGTCAGGTATGGGTATAGGAAGTGGTGGACTTTTGGTCATATACCTCACGTTTATGACCGATGCCGAACAGCTTGCCGCACAGGGTGCAAATCTCTTATTCTTTCTGTTTTCCTCGGGCGCGGCGCTCCTTTATAATATAAGGAAGCGAAATATATATTGGACAGCGGTGCTTTTTCTTTCGCTCATAGGCATACTCGGCGCGCTTTTCGGAAGCTTTGTAGCGGGAATAATACCTACAGAAATACTACGAAAGCTTTTCGGAATAATGCTTACGGTATCGGGCGTTATGGCGCTTTTAAAAAAAGAAAAGCAAACCGACAACGAAATAAAGCGAGTGTGAGTCAAATACATTTGACTCACACTCGCTTCTTAAAAATGCCTACTTGATTAGAAGTTACATTTTTTGCCGATCATTTCCGTAATCCGCGTAGGTAGTCTGATGTCTGATATTACAGAATCAATATTTCCCACCTCACCCATATTATACAGGCATCTTTTCCCTATCTTTCCGCTGTCACAGAGAAGTATCTTTCTCTTTGCGTGCCGAAGCATTACCTTGCGGAGATTTGCCTCCTCTATAGCATTATCGGTCATTCTTCCATCACTATCAAGTCCGTGGCATGAGAAAAACAGTATGTCAGCATTAAAATTCCGTATAAAATCCTCGGCTTGCTCGCCGACATAGGAATACGAATGGATTATCATCTGACCTCCCGTACAAAAGGTCCTGATATTCGCCTCGGCTAGCATCAGTGCGGTTTTTGCGCCGCTTGTTATCACTGTAAGATTTTTATACCGAGCGAGGTACGGTACCATATGATATGCGCTGGTTGAACCGTCAAGCATTACTACCATTCCGTCTTCAATAAAATCAGCCGCTTGCTTTGCAATTCCGTACTTTATGTCGCTCTTTTCAGATGCACGCAAAGAAAACGGTATCTCATAAAAGGAAGTCGCTGCGTTGAGCACCGCGCCTCCATACATTTTTGTGACTATTCCCTTGTCTTGAAGCGCCGTGAGGTCGCGTCTCACTGTAGGCTCGCTGACGTAAAGCTTTCTTGCAAGCTCTTTTACTCCTATATCGGGATTTGCTCTTAACTCATCAAATATGCGGCGATGCCGCTCTCCTATCATCATTTCCATTTATATGCCCCCTATGATTGTGAATGATTATTTGTGATTATTTGTGATTATTTTGGCTCGGTAAAATGATTATTTATCTAAATTTGAAAAAGCTATTGACTTTTTAATCAATTTATGGTTTGATTATAATACAGAATATTCATTTTGTCAACTCAAATAAATTTTAAAGAGCAAAAAACATGAAAACAAAAGCAGTCAGACTACATGGTGCTATGGACGTAAGGCTTGGTGAGGTAGACCTTCCCAAAACAGGTAGCGACGAATTACTTCTAAGAGTTATCACCGATTCTCTGTGTGCGTCAACCTACAAGGCTGTCAAGCAGGGCAGTAATCACAAAAGAGTTCCGCCCGATATTGATGAAAATCCCGTTATCATAGGTCATGAAATGTGCGGAGAGATCGTAGAGGTCGGAGAAGATCTGAAAGACAAATGGAATGTCGGTCAAAAGGTTGTTATTCAGCCGGCTCTCAAGCTCGAAAGCGGATATGACCCTGGATATTCATATACGACCTACGGCGGAAACGCAGTATATACGCTCGTTCCCTCTATAGCACTCGAAAGAGGCTGCGTTATACCGTATAACGGAGACGCGTTCTTTGAGGGCTCTTTAGTGGAGCCTCTCGGATGTGTTCTGCGCGGCTTTAAGGGCTTTTATCACACGGATTACTCAAATTATAAGCGCACTGACGGTGCTAAAAAGGGCGGCAAGCTTGCTATCCTCGGCGGTGCGGGTCCTATGGGAATCGGAGCTGTAATTCTGGGAGCTTGCTATGCCGGTGTGGGTGAAATAGTAGTTACTGACATTAACATTGAAAGACTTGAGGATGCAAAGTCAAAATGCTCTCCATCGTTTGCCGCAAAGCATGGCTGTAAGTTAACTTATGTTAACACATCAGGAATCGATGACCCTGCAAAATACCTGATAGAGCTTTCGAACGGCGGATTTGATGACGTATTCGTTATGGTCCCTGTTGCAGCTCTCTTCACCATGGCTGAACAGATCTGCCGTGAGGACGGATGCGTGAACTTTTTTGCAGGTCCTGCAATACATGATCTTCAAGGCTCGCTGAATCTCTACAGAGTTCACTATGACGGCATCCACGTTGTAGGTACGGCGGGTAGCATCCCCGAAGATACCGTTGACACTATCAAGCTTATTGAAAACGGTATGGAAACGGGCGCGCTCGTATCTCACATTCTCGGACTCCGTGCCGTACCCGACGCTATTCTCGCAATGGAAAAGCCAGACGGCGCAAAGAAGGTCTGCTACAACGGCATTGATATTCCGCTTATCGCCATCGACGATATTGAAAAGCTTGGAGAAAATAATGACCTTTACCGTGAGCTTGCCGCTATTGTAAAGGCAAACGGCGGACTGTGGTGTGCAGAAGCGGAAAAATATCTTCTTGCTAACGCGCCGAAAATATCCTGAAAATAAGGAAGTTATCTCTATGAACATAATAACGCTCACTCTCAACCCCGCGTTTGATATACATTGCTATACCGAGAGCTTTGCCCCCTATCACGAAAATCTTGCAGACATAACCTCGTTTGACGCGGGAGGAAAGGGAGTAAACATTTCACGTGCGCTCATATCTCTCGGTGTAGATAACACCGCTCTGATCGTTCTCGGAAGTGAAAACGCAGACACCTTCAAGCGTGCGCTTGTCGCCAATAAAATAGATCATATTGCGGTTGAGACAGCCGGAAGGATAAGGGAAAACATAACGCTTCACACAAGCGGCTCTCCCGAAACCAGAATAAGCTTTCGCGGATTTGCGGCAGACTCTTCTCTTCTCTCACTTGTTGGGAAAGCCATTGAAAGCTCTGTCTGCGGTGACACCGTCCTTACTTTTACGGGAAGTCTGCCCACGGGTATTAGCACATCCGAAGCAAGAGAAATGCTTTTAAGAATGAAAAAAAGAGGCGCGCGCATAGTTATAGACTCACGTTCCTTCACACTTGATGATATTTCCGCGGTACGTCCGTGGCTGATAAAGCCCAACGAGGAGGAGATATCAATGTATTCCTCACGAAAAGCAGACAGTCTCAAAGAAGCGGCTATCGCCGCAAGAGAGCTTCGCGAAAGCTGCGCAGAAAATGTTATGATAAGCCTCGGAGGCGCAGGTGCCGTACTTGCTTGCGAAGCAGGCTGCTTTGCGGCAAACGCGCCAAGTGTAGAGGTAAAGTCCACAATAGGCGCTGGGGACAGCTCGATAGGCGGCTTTATTGCAGGCGCGTCAAAGGGTCTATCATACGCCGAAATGTTGAAATATGCTGTCTGTTGCGGAAGCGCCGCATGTATGACCGAAGGTACAAAACCGCCAAAAAAGGAAAACGTGGAAGAGCTTTTGAACCAAGTCAATATACAAAAATATCTGTAAAATATACTCAAAAGTCGAAAAAACAATATGCCGCTAAAAAGCGACGTACTATTAAGGACAGTTTTTAAGATTTAATAGAATAAGCTACCTACCTACAGGAAAAGGACAGAGAAAGCAACTGCAATCTCTGTCCTCTTTTCTTGACAAGCACTGCATCTGTGTTCACAGATGCTATTTTATTTGGCGATATGTTTGCTATCGCAAACGCGATATATTTTCGCTCACGCTCAAATGCGATATAACCTCCCTTGCGGTCGGTTGCGATATGATATAAATCCCTTCACGCCCGAGAGGGCATATCGCATCGAAGATATATCTCACGCGGCACGCGTATATCGCAAATCCCGCAAGGGATTTATATCGCTGCGTAGTGTCCTTA
>JAZNPQ010000078.1:0-2308 GCA_045589735.1 Eubacteriales bacterium
TTGAGGTTTCAATTCCTGCCGGAATTGATCAGGGCGGTCGCGTGGCTCTTCGCGGTCAGGGTAACGACGGAAGAAATGGCGGCAGTACGGGTGACCTTATTATCGCAGTAAATATTCGTCCGAGTGATGTTTTCGAACGTGACGGATACAATCTCTACTGTGAAGTTCCCGTTGCAGTCACAGACGCGATACTCGGTGCGGAAATAGAAGTTCCCACTCTTGAAGGAGCTTACAAATATACTATACCCGAAGGCACACAGCCCGGTACGTCGTTTACGATTCGCGGCAAGGGTGTTCCCTATCTTGGCAATAAGGACAGACGCGGTGATCTTATTTTTGTAGTAAAAATAGAAATTCCCACGAAGCTTAATTCAAAGCAGAAGGAAGCCGCTATAAAATTTGCCGAAAGCACAGGAAACAGCAATTATTCGAAGCGTGAGAGCTTTTTCAAACGTATAAAAAAATAAGGGGTTTACGATGGAAAACAATTTCAGCAGTTGGACACAGATAAAGCTTACCGTCAAGCTCGAAGATCTTGACACCGCTATGGCTATTATGAGTATGATCGACCTTGGGATTCAGGTCGAGGACTATTCGGATATTGACCTCAAGACCTGCTACGGCGATCTTATCGACGAAAGCATACTAAACGCCGACAAGACAATTGCGTCGGTATCTGTATATATTCCCGCAGAGCGCAGTACTACGGACGCGCTTGCGTTTATCCGCGAAAGACTTAACGATGCCGAACTTGAAGGCAAGCTCGAGGTCGTCGGAGTCAATGAAGAGGATTGGGCAACGTCGTGGAAGGCATTTTACCACACGACAAGGATCGGCAAGCGTATGGTCATCGTTCCCATGTGGGAGGAATATGAACCCAAGGGTGACGACGTTATCATAAAAATGGATCCGGGTATGGCATTCGGTACGGGTACGCATGAGACTACAAAGCTTGTTATCGAGCTACTTGAGCGCTATACTACACCCGGTTGCCGTATGCTTGACGTCGGTTGCGGCTCGGGTATTCTTGCGATCTGCGCGTCAAAGCTCGGCGCGGGTATTTGCAGAGCATACGACATAGATCCCGTTGCGGTACGCGTTACCAACGAAAACATTGAAGCCTCGGGACAGACAAACATAACCTGTAAGCAGTCCGATCTTCTCCGTCAGGTTGATATTTCAGACGGCAAATATGACCTCATTACCGCAAATATCGTTTCGGACATCATTATACGTATGGCTCCCGACGTGTCGGATTATATGAATGACGGTGCAACTCTTCTCGCATCCGGTATTATCACTGAGAGAGCCGAGGAGGTCACAAACGCACTCACCGCCGCAGGACTTAAGGTGATCGATCGCCTCGACGATAACGGTTGGTGCGCGCTCGTAGTTACAAAATAGCACAAAAAAACTACTGCAAATTTTGCAGTAGTTTTTTTACATATTACATACTAAAGGGCGGCGTATCGAAGCTTTGTTCGGGCTCCTGCCATCTCATATTGCGCAGCGGCTTGTTTCTGATAACGAAGAACACTATAGACTTTGCAGGCTCGACGAATATCGAAAGCAGTGTGAGCGCAAACGACGAATTCGGTGCGAAGATTCTGTAAACGCGCATAAGCACGAATATCATATAAACCTCGTAAATCATTGTCGCCACGCTCGAAAGAAGCGAAAGCGCGCTCAGCGTCGTGGTTACGGTAGCATTCACCGCTTGCTCATATATATCAACAATAGCGAGGAACTCTTCCATCGGGAAGGTGGTTGTCACGTTTGCGATAAGTGATTCTATTGATTTAAAAAACTCGACCGTAGGCTCGTATATCGCAATACCGTTTGCAATAATATAAACAAGATTAAGCGCGGCGTAGGCTATTGCAAAATACAGTAGCTTATGCCCTCTTTTCTTTGGTGGCAGTATATCACGGCACTGGTCGGCAAGGCAACCGAGCGCAAATACACGGCAGAACGGCACGAATGCAAACCACGGCTTTTTAAAGCCGCTGCGTCTGAGCATCGTTGAAAGTCCTATTCCGTGAAGAATGTACAGTGTGACTGCCGCACTAAGCGATATTACTGCATAAAAAATAAGAAAATATTTTATCATAGCTGTCCTCAAATTTATTTATTTTATTAATTATACCACACTTTTTTGACCTAAAGAACACAAATAGGTGTACGTATTATGAATTTTTATCAAAAAAGCAAAGCCGCGCTGTCAAGTGCGGCTTTTTATTGTTCTATATCTAAATTATCCGAGTTAAAAATATCATCAGCAAGAAATTCTGTAAGCGACATTCCAAAT
>JAZNPQ010000079.1:0-6819 GCA_045589735.1 Eubacteriales bacterium
GGTTGAAGATGTTGCTTTAAAGTGAATGCGCGCACTCCGTGATAAGCTCCGTGCTATCCCTCACCGACCGCGTCCGAGCGGTTGGTGAAAGGTGAATAAATACATAGGATAAACCATTTATTTTTGAAAGTTTTTGAAGATTCTTAAGAAACTTTTTTCAAAAAGTTTCTTAAGTGGGTGTGGGCAACGCCCACTTAAATCTTCAACTCCCCGACAAATCCCAATTTATCGGTCGTACGCTTTATATGTCTTTATCCTTGAATTGCAGGTCGCAAAGCATCCGCTTTATAACTGATATAAAAATCCGATGGATTTAAGCGTGATACTCTTAACCGAGAATCAAAGCGAGACTAATTAAATATAACAGAAAAAGAGCAGACACGGCTTGTGTTTGCTCTTTCTGTTTGTATTGGTTGGTTTAGTCCAACCGGTCAAATTTTAATTATCTGATATTTAATCATAGACCTCTTCGTAAAGGTCGGAGCCTTCAAGAATATATTTGCGAACGCTTGATCCTAGGCCTGTCACGTAAGAGTAGTAAATCATATTTTCAGAAAAATATAAGGGCTCTGAAATGGCAGTTATTGTTTTGCCATCTGTGTTATCTTTATTGTATTTAACTTTGGTTTCAAACATATGAATTGCACCGTCGTTTGTTTTTTCCCAAACAAATGATAATGTGCCTGATATTGTGTAGTCGTATTTATCATCATCGGAGTCGTTACGGTAAAAATATTCGTATGTGCCTGTGCCGTCCTTGTTAAAAACAAGCACTTCACGTTTTTTACTACTATCGCTGTCGTTTCCGTATTCAAGTATATACTCTTTTCCGTATTTGATTTTATCTTCGTTTCCGCAGGAAACAAATGATAAACAAAGGGTAAGTGACATTGCCAAAACTAAAATAAATGATAAAATTCTCTTCATGGTTTTTCTCCTTTATTGTTTATATTTATATATCTTTATCCCTGAATTGCAGGTTATAAAGCTCGGAGTAGAGACCGCCGTGTGCCATAAGCTCATTGTGGTCACCCTTTTCGAGTATTTGTCCGTCCGAGATAACGACTATGGAATCGGCATTTTTGATAGTCGAAAGCCTGTGCGCGACGACGAGCGTCGTGCGCCCGTGGCAAAGCTCGTCAAGTGCTTCTTGGATAAGTATTTCGGTGGTATTGTCAAGCGCGCTTGTGGCTTCATCGAGTATAAGTATCTTCGGGTCTTTAAGGAAAAACCGAGCGATACTTAGTCTCTGCTTCTGACCGCCCGAAAGACGGACTCCGCGCTCGCCTATCTCGGTGTCGTAGCCCTTTTCAAGCGTCATAACGTAATCGTGGATATTGGCTCGCTTTGCGGCGGCTATGACCTCTTCCTCGGTCGCGTCGAGCTTACCGTAGAGAATATTGTCGCGTATCGTGCCGTTAAAGAGGAAAACGTCCTGCTGAACGATACCGATATTCTGACGGAGTGACTCAAGTGTAATACCGTTTATGTCGCGTCCGTCAATTTTTATACTGCCGTCGGTCATCTGATAGAATCTTGGAAGAAGATGGCAAAGCGTTGTCTTACCGCCCCCTGAAGGACCGACCAGCGCGACCTTTTCGCCCGGCTTTATTGTGAGTGATACGTTTTTAAGCACGCCCTTGCTTTCGTCGTATGCGAAGCTGACATTCTCAAGCGTAATTTCACCGTTAACGCTCTCAAGAGGCGTCGCGTCGGGTCTGTCGGATTCAGGCTCGGCGTCCATTATTTCGAGAAATCGCTTAAAGCCCGTGACACCGTCCTGATATTGCTCGACGAACTGAATAAGCGTCGTAACGGGAGCTATAAAGAGATTTACCGAGACTATAAACGTTGAGTAATCACCGAACGTAAAATCCTTTTTATAATATAGAAACAGACCGCCTGCTATAAGAATTATTACGTTGAAAACGTCGGTTACAAACGACGTTGACGAGAAGAACTGAGCCATTGCGCGATACGCCTTATGGCTTGCCGAAACAAACAGGCCGTTGCTCTTGTCGAATTTTTCGCACTCCTTTTCGGAATTCGTAAAGGCTTTCGTCACGCGTATACCGCTTATACTGCTTTCAAGAGATGCATTGATAGACGCGATGCTCGTTCTGCGCTCTGTGAACGCCTCTTTCATTTGCTTGCGGCAGACGACAGACACTGTGACGAGTATCGGGACGCAGGCAAATATTATGAGTGTCAGATAGGGCTCTATCGTCAAAAGATAAATGAATGACGCTATGACCATGACACCGCTGATAAGCAGGTTTTCAGGTCCGTGGTGAGCAAGCTCACTGACGTTCATAAGGTCGTTCGTCATGCGCGACATTATCTTACCCGTCTCCTGACCGTCGTAGTAGGAATAGGGCAGCTTTTCAAGGTGGGAGAACATATCTTTTCGCATTTCCGCCTGCATACGAACACCTATAACGTGACCGTAATACTGAACGAAATAGCGCATAAAGTAACGTATTATGTAAAGAACAAGCACAAGAACCCCCGATATGATTATCATACGGGTGTTCTTGTTCGGTATGAGGTCGTTTAGCATTTTGTTGGTAACGATAGGATAGGTCATACCGATAACCGAAATGATGAGCGACGCCAGCATATCGAGCGCAAGCATTTTTCTGTGCGGCTTATAATACGAGATAAAACGGCGGAGAAGTGAAGGCTTTTTAACGTCTTTTTTCACTTGCTGTTTTTCTTTCTTTAATTTTCACTGTAAATGACCGTTACATCGGGATGAAGCTGAAGAATAGACGCAGGAACGGCGGGAGTGATAGGTCCGTAAAAGGCTTTCATAAGAATATCCTTTTTCTGCTGACCGTTTGCGATGAGCAGTATCTTTCTTGCCTGCATAATAGCGCCCATACCCATAGTTACAGCCTGTTTCGGAACGTCGTTTTCGCTCTCGAAGAAACGTGCGTTTGCCTTGATTGTTGAATCGTGAAGGTCAACAACGTGTGTGGGCTTGTCAAATGCATCGGACGGCTCGTTAAAACCGATGTGACCGTCAAGACCAAGACCGAGAAGCTGGAGATCGATACCGCCAAGTCTCTTGATACGTGCGTCGTATTCGGCACATTCCTTGTCAAGATCGTCGGCGCAGCCATTGGGAACAAAGGTGTTTCCCGGCTTTATGTTTATGTGATCAAAGAAATTATCCTGCATAAAATAGCGGTAGCTCTGAGGATGGTCGCCCTTAAGTCCGACGTATTCGTCGAGATTTACGGAGATCGTCTCGGAGAAGTCAAGATCGCCCTTCTCATACCATTTGATGAGCTGAGCGTATGTACCGACAGGACTTGAACCGGTAGCAAGACCGAGAACGCAGTCGGGCTTTAAGATAACCTGAGCCGAAATAATATTTGCGGCGTGGCGGCTGAGCTTTTCGTAGCTGTTTACTGTTATGAATTTCATTTTTTTGCCTCCTAATGTAAATATAAATAAATATACGTTAATTATACACTCGACCGAAGGTGTTGTCAAGAAAAAAATGTAAAAATGTAAAATCTGTTTTTTGTGTTGACAAATCGCAGAAAGTATGTTAATATATAATGTAATTCAAACACGAGGACGCGGAGTAGTACGCGACGCTAAGGTCACAGAGAGTGGGAAACGCTGAGAGCCCATACCGTATGCACGCCGAAGTCGCCGCCGAGTGGTGACGGTGAATTTTTTTGTGTAGCCGCCAACGTTTCGTCGCGTTAAGACTTTTGAGGCGGAGAGCTTTCATTATTCTTCCGCGAATTCAGGTGGTACCGCGTTTATTATCCACGCCCTGACTGTGTCATGGCGTGGATTTTTATATAGTGAAAAGGTAAGGAAGATTTCCGCAAGCGGAAATCAAAAATTATAAAAATAAAATTTTGGAGATATAAATTATGGAAAATCACGAGCTTCCCAAAACGTACGCTCCCAAGGAATTTGAGGACCGTATATATAAGAATTGGTGCGACAAAAACTATTTCGCACCGTCGGACGACAAGTCCAAAAAACCCTTTTCAATAGTTATCCCGCCTCCCAACGTAACGGGTCAGCTCCATATGGGTCACGCGCTTGACGAGACTCTTCAGGACATCCTTATCCGTCATAAGCGTATGGAGGGCTACGCGGCTCTCTGGCTTCCCGGTACAGACCACGCGGGAATCGCAACGCAGATAAAGGTCGAAGAGCAGCTTCGCGTCAACGAAGGACTGACACGCTACGATCTCGGACGTGAAAAATTCCTTGAGCGCGTCTGGGATTGGAAGGCACAGTACGGAAACCGTATCATAAGCCAGCTCAAAAAGCTCGGATCGTCCTGCGACTGGTCGAGAGAACGCTTCACAATGGATGAAGGACTCTCACGCGCGGTTCGTGAGGTTTTTGTAAATCTTTACAATAAGGGACTTATCTACAGAGGCTATCGTATAATCAACTGGTGCCCTCACTGCCGTACAGCTCTTTCTGACGCAGAGGTAGAATACACCGAGCAGGACGGCTTCTTCTGGCACATCCGCTATCCGTATAAGGACGGTACGGGATACCTTGAGGTAGCCACAACACGTCCCGAAACTATGCTTGGTGATACCGCTGTAGCAGTAAACCCGAACGACGAAAGATACAAGGACCTTGTCGGAAAAACTCTTGTTCTTCCGCTTGTCGGACGCGAGATCCCGATAATCGCAGACGAGTACGTTGATATCGAATTCGGTACAGGCTGCGTTAAGATCACACCCGCGCACGACCCGAACGACTTTGAGGTCGGCAAGCGTCACGAGCTTGAGGTCATCAAGGTTATAGGTGATAACGGTGCTATCAACGAGCTTGGCGGAAAGTACGCAGGAATGGACAGATACGACGCGCGTAAGGCAATCGTCGCCGATCTTGAAGCAGGCGGATATCTTGTTTCCGTTGAGCCTCACTCTCACAACGTCGGAACCTGCTACCGCTGTAAGACTACTGTCGAGCCGCTTACGTCGGATCAGTGGTTTGTAAAGATGGGACCTCTCGTTGGTCCTGCGCTTGACGCGGTCCGTGACGGAAGCATCAAGTTTGAGCCCGAAAGATTCTCAAAGATATATATAAATTGGATGGAAAATCTCCACGACTGGTGTATCTCGCGTCAGCTTTGGTGGGGTCACAGAATTCCTGCGTTCTACTGCGACACCTGCGGTGAGATGATAGTATCGAAGGAGGACGTACACGTATGTCCGAAGTGCGGCGCCGAGATGCGTCAAGATCCCGACGTGCTTGATACATGGTTCTCGTCGGCCCTCTGGCCTTTCTCAACGATGGGTTGGCCCGACAAGACGGAAGACCTTGACAGATTCTTCCCGACAGACGTACTCGTAACAGGCTACGATATTATTTCGTTCTGGGTATCGCGTATGATCTTCTCGTCACTTGAGCATACGGGGAAGATACCGTTCTCAACGGTATTCATTCACGGTCTTGTTCGTGACGCAAAGGGACGTAAGATGTCCAAATCTCTCGGAAACGGTATAGATCCGCTTGAAATTATCGACAAGTACGGCGCAGACGCGCTCAGATTCGCTTTGGCTACGGGTAACAGCCCCGGAAACGATATGCGTTTCTCGGATGAAAAGATAGAATCAGCCAGAAACTTCGCGAACAAGCTCTGGAATGCGTCGCGTTTCGTTCGTATGAATCTCACGATAGACGATACCGCAATGCCCGATAAGGCAAAGCTTGCGGCAGAGGATAAGTGGATACTCACACGCTTTAATTCTCTTGCGGCATCGGTCAACAATGCGCTGTCGAATTTCGAGGTCGGCGTAGCTCTTGCGGCTATTTATGAATTTACCTGGGACATATTCTGCGACTGGTACGTTGAGCTTGCCAAGGCGAGACTTAACGATAAGGGAACCGAGGCTAACGAGACGGCGCAGAGAGTCATACTCCATGTTCTCACGGGAATTCTCAAGCTGCTCCATCCGTTTATGCCCTTCATTACGGAAGAAATTTATCAGGCACTTCCTCACGACGCAGAGAGCATTATGATCGACAGCTATCCGAAGGCATCGGACGAATTTGACTACAGTGCCGAGGCTGACGATTTCGAGAGAGTTATGAACGCGATCAAGGCAATACGCGCAAGACGTGCAGATATGAACGTAGTACCGTCTCGCAAGGCAAAGGTATATATTGCGACTAAGTATAAGGAGAGCTTTGGAGAAAGCACTAAGGTATTCTTCGAAAGACTCGCGTCCGCGTCCGAGGTCGCGGTAGCCGAAAGCTTTGACGCAGATACCGTAAGCGCCGACAACTCGGTACAGATAGTCACAGATTCCGCGGTTATCTTCCTTCCGCTGTCGGATATTATCGACACCGAAAAAGAAAGAGCGAGACTTACCGCCGAGCTTACGAAGCTGAATTCCGAGGCTGAGCGCATTGAGAAGAAGCTTGCAAACGAAGGATTCGTAGCAAAAGCCCCTGCGGCAGTCGTCGAGGGCGAGCGCGCGAAGCTTGCGAAGATAAAGGAAAATCTCGCAGGAGTAAGCGAAGCTCTTGCTAAACTCAAATAAAGATAAACGGTCTGTGTCAATGCATTTGATACAGACCGTATTTTTGTAACATTGTTTTAGACAAATTGGGATTTGTCGGGGGGTTGCGGTTTTTATGCGGGGTTTCACCCCACACCCCACTTAAGAAACTTTTTGAAAAAAGTTTCTTAAGAATCTTCAAAAACTTTCACACAAAAGGCTATATTTTAATTGTTTGTTTATCTTTCAACGGTTGCTCGGTCGCAACCGTTGATTTTTTATATGGAACAAACTCGCGTCGAGGCTGAAGGTCTTATCA
>JAZNPQ010000080.1:0-10938 GCA_045589735.1 Eubacteriales bacterium
ATATAAAATTTTGATTTGTCGGTGGGATTGATATGTGGGGCTCCGCCCCATACCCCGCCTAAGAAACTTTTTGCAAAAAGTTTCTTAGGAATCTTCAAAAAACTTAAAAAAAGGGATATATTTTAATTGTTTGTTTATCTTTCAACGGTTGCTCGGGCGCAACCGTTGAATTTTTATACGGTTATTTGCGCGTCGAGGTCGAAGGTCTCGCTAAAAGTGAAGTACGGTTGCGGCGCCTCGACTACTCGCTACCGCAGTCGCGGCTCGTGTGTTACCGTTCGGACACACTCACGACGCGACATTACGAAAATATTATTCAATCTAATTTATTGATTTTTGTTTTATTTTACTCTTTAATGTCGCGCAGTGAGAACGCCGCGTGATGCGAGCGTTTGAGCCCGCGACTGCGGGAGCTACAAGTCGGGGTGCCGCAACTTTGGTTCACATACGGCAAAACCTTCAGCCCCGACGTGATAAGTACAGTGCTATCCCTCACCGATTGCGTCCGAGCAGTCGGTGAAAGATATATAAACACATTGGATAAACCAAATATTTTTAAAAGTTTTTGAAGATTCTTAAGAAACTTTTTTTAAAAAGTTTCTTAAGTGGGTGTGGGCAACGCCCACGAATCAACAGTGCGATAAATCCCAATTTGTAGGATTGTTTTGTGTAAATATTCTCACAATTTAATCTTAACCTCGACCGCGACGCCGAGAATCCTTGCCTCGCCCGTTTCAAAATCCTCGGGAGACAGCTCTATCGGCTTGTAATCGGGATTTTCGGGAACTAAAAACAGTCGTTTTCCGTTCCGTCTGAATCGCTTTACCGTGGCGCACTCACCGCCGACAAGACACGCCACGATATCTCCGTCCTCGGCGTACTGCTGCTTTCTGAAAAGCACGAGCGAGCCATTCACCATTCCGCAGTCCTTCATACTGTCACCGCAGACCGTCAGATAAAAATAATCGTCGGCGTCCTCAATATCGCAAAGCTCATAGCCGAGCAGAGTCTCATTCGTAATAATAGGCGAGCCTGCGCGGATCTCTCCGATTATCGGCACCATTTTTTTGATGACCGCGCTCCTGTAGCCGTCCTTCGCGCGTTTCGTTCCGGCTTCGGTATCTATAAGAGTATCGAGAGTCACACCGAAATAATCCGCGATAAGCTTTAATTTATCGGCTTTTGGCGTTGACCTTCCGTTTTTCCAATCGGTAAAGGTAGAATTTGAGATTCCCGTTGCCTTTGCAACCCTGTAGACCGTCGTACCGCTGTTTTTCAGCAATGCTTCAAAACGATGATAATTCATCTTTTCACCCCTGTATTGCTTTCGGATTTCCGTATTCAAAAAAATATTACGAATTTCCGAAATATCTATTGACAATATTACGGATATGCGTTATAATGTATGCAACAATTGACCGACAAATACCAAAAACCTGTCGGTCTGTGAAAATATTATATGACATTTTTGTCGAAATGTCAATAATTTTGTCGAAAAAATTTTTGACATATATTTTTCAAAAATAAACAATAAAAAAGAGTCGCTGAAAAGTGGCGGAAGGGAGAAATATCGCGTAAATGTGTTCAGAATGCGGAATGTTGTTTTGTCCTCCGCGCTGTCCCGGATATGATACGCCCGAGCTTCCGCGTTGCTCGGAGTGTAATACAGAGGTATATGCCGACGAAACGTTCAGGACGGCTGACGGTAGGTTTATTTGCCCGTATTGTCTTGATAATATGGAGCTGTTTGATGTATTGCGGATTTGCGAAATTAAAGACGTAAAAACGCTTTTGACGGTGGCGCTGTCTCACCGTTGTGATAGTAAAGGAGAGTGATGGAATGGAGAAAGAAAAGATAAAAGCGGCAGATAATCGGCTTTCGTGCTACATATTATATAAAAATCTGCTTGAATCGGGAATGACCGAAAGGACCCACGAGGACATCAATCTGCGCGCCGAAATGTTTGAGCTGCGCAGGTCTATTCTTTCCATGCCCGACTCAAGAGAGCGTTTTTTCCTATATAACAGATATATTCACGGAAGGACGGTCGAGACCTGTGCCGAGCTTCTCGGAATTTCACGCAGGTCTGCGTTCAGGCTCAGAGAAAAAGCACTTACACTATACGCCGACCGTGCAGAAAAAAGCACCGTCTCGGCAGTGAAGTCTTGATAAATAACTGCGCACCGCCGCATACGCGGCGGTGCTTCGTCGTTTAAGAATACATCGCGTTCTTTTCCATATAGTCGTAGATCATTTTGCCGTGACACTGCTCGTCTGCCTGAATTTTGTTAAGAAGCTTACGCATAGACTCGTCGCGGAACTCGAAGATGCAGGTATCGTAAAGAGAAGAGACGTGCTTTTCGGCGGTGAGCATGTCGGTGCAAAGGAAGCAGTCGTTCTGCTTTTCGGGCGACGGTGAGGCGCTGTAGGTGGCGGTAAAGGCGGGTTCGGGCGGTTGAGACCCGCTCGGCGAGGGAACAGAGCCGCCGGAGAGCTGACTTAACATATTGTAATGTCCCTGTTCAACGGTTGCGATCTGAGAAAACAGATTTTTTAGCTGAGGGTCGGACGCAGACGCCGAATATTTTGAATACTTATCGACGCAAAGCTTTTCCTGATCGCTGAGATCTTTAAGAAGTGAGGTCTCTTTTTGATTTAGCTGCATAAAAAACATACCTTCCTTGTTATAGAATACAACCGTAGTTTTCCGCAATATCCAAATTTTATACACACAAAAAAATAATTAAAATCTTGTGTAAAACGGTATTGCAAAAGCGAAAGAAGTGTGGTATAATAAGCACGTTCGGGGTGTGGCGCAGTTGGGGACGTTTCCGAGCGCGCCTAAATGGCGATGAAGCGAGGAAAAAGGAGTGGCAGCCGTCGCAGAACGCGAGCCTTTCGGCGAAACGTGATGCGGTAACGGCAACAGGTGCCGCGCGACAGCGGGGAGCATGCAGGCGGTTTTCGCTTCTTGATTTTTCAAATGCTCGAAACCCCTTGAAAACACTGACTTTTTCGGCTGTTACCCTTTTCAAAAAAACACCGACAAAATGTTTTGACCACTTGCGGAAAAACCTCAAAAATTCAATATTTTTCACACATCGGGGTGTGGCGCAGTTGGTAGCGCGCGACGTTTGGGACGTCGATGCCGCAGGTTCGAATCCTGTCACTCCGACCAAAAAAATCGGCAAGCAATCGCTTGTCGATTTTTTGATCCGCAATGAAAATAGCAAAATAAAGGTATCTCAAATCTATTCAGCAGAAAAAACCGTTTCGCCTTTTCGATTTATTATCGTATTCTCATTAACGACTGCAACAGCATCATTTCCTTCGCCGTAGAAATCACAAGCCGAAGTATATTTAGGCTCAATTATCCAATTTCCGCTAAGATCCACATATCCGTACAGACAAGTTTCGACCGACTTCACTCTAAAAATTCCGTCAACAATAGGAGTCATCGTGTAAATTATATTATATCCATGCTCATATTCTTCTTTCTCGCTCACAAAAATATATTCTTTTGTCGGAGAGATCAAAATGTTTCCGTTTTCATCCATAAGAGCGGTGAATTTTACATAGGACTGACTTTCAAGAACAACAGCAAAATAGTTCTTGCCGTTGAATTCGCATCTTGAAACTCCAAGCGGTGTGGCATTGGCAAACTCCTCTATTTCGCCGAAAGTAAGGACTACTTTATCCTTATGAAGCAAAACATATTCATAGTTATACTCAGAACGTTTCGTATCAACAAAATAATAATTGTTACCTAGGTTACGCCATATAGTGTCATGAAAATCTTCCTGACCTTCTGCCTTTTCTCCGGTTGAATAATCTATGTAGTAGCTTTCTTTGGCATCAAGATCATAATAATAATTATCCCGATTCCCATTAACATTATTTGTCGGCAATCTATCTATAACAATTTCAACATTATCGCCAACTTTGATCAAGCTTTGAACATTTCCTCTTTTGACAAGAGCATATCCGAATTCATTTAGTGATGTTATTTCATGGCCTTCTCTTGTTGTGGATCCATAATTGTACCGATAATGGACATGCTCTGCATTGGATATGCTCACCTTGGTACCGTCATGTTTATAATAAGTTATGGTATGTACGTTTCCTGAGATCAATTCTTCAACAGTTTCCACCCAAAAGCTACCATTTTTAATTTCACCGATCTCAACCTCTTTGCCATTTATGCTATAAAGAACCGTTCCCTGTGTGTTTATATATTGGGTGCTGCCATTCTTTTCAACCTTGGCTATTTTATTGAAATATATACTTGCACTGGTAAATTGAGGTTCAAATATGTACTCTCCTCTTGTGTTAATGTATCCGTATAGGGATGATTTTTCTACACACGCAATTCCATTTTGAAAATCACATGCAGAATCAAAGATTGGTTGAATAACGACCTCGCCTTTAGGATTGATATATCCATATCCTATATTTGTTGTAATGACCGCCAATCCGTCATTGAATTTACCAATAGAGGATATCTCATACTCAAGCTCTTCAGCAGAATTTCCTCCGACTGAAGTTTCTTCATCGTCTGTCTGCGTACTGTTGAAATCAGTCTGTTTTTCATCGTTTTTATTATGTTCTTCTTGTACATTTTCATTTTGTTCCTGATCTCTTTTGGTTGGTCGGTCGGAATCATCACTCGAAGTGCAAGCAGCAAGCAAAGCAAGCATCAAACATAGTGCTAAAACAACAGCTAAAAATGTTGTCTTTTTCATTTTCTTTTCCTCCTAAAAATGAATAAAATAAAAAGTGCGGCTACCGTAGTAAGCGCACAAAAACGCAAACTCCGATAGTCGCCAAACTAATCAATTGCAAAATGGGTATAACCTCACGCAAAAGCCGGAATTTGCATTTTTTCAAATTCAAACTTTTACGTGACGGAAAAAGGGTATACTTCCTCTAAAAAGAAAATTATACCTACTTTGCAATATTAGATTAGTTTGGCGTAAGTATTGTACCATGGAAAATGCATCTTGTCAATACTTTTATTTGTTTTCGTTTTTCGTAAATCCCTTTTCTTTGCCTTCTGCGACGTAAATTTTGAGGGCTGACGATTGATTTCGTCAGCCCTTGTGCGCTTTCTGCTCTCGCAGTCAAATTGGATTCTTTGATTACAAAATACTTTTATCGCTCCCACTTATTCATTAAGGCTCTGATCTGCGCGGCAAACTTGGCGTTCTCCTTATTCGGACGGCTTTCGCAACGCTTTGCAAGAGCAAGAAGCGCCTCGGCCTGCGATACGAGATCGCGGTGTATGCTGTTCTTTCTTGAGCGTGCCTTGGCTACGTCGGCTGCCGTTACACGTTTCTTCTCGGTATAAGCAGTCATAATACCCTTTACAAGGTCATATTCAGTACCGCTATACGGCGCTTCTACCGCATAGCCACGCTCCTTCAGCTCATCGGCAAGAACTGCGATGGATTCTTCGTTGCCGTGGTTGAGAAACACCGTACGAGGCTTCTTCTCAAAGCTTTCAAGCCACGAGATAAGTCCCTGCTGATCGGCGTGCCCACTTGTTCCCTTGAGCGACTTGATCTCAGCTCTTACGGCAATATCCTCACCAAACAGACGCACGTTCTGCGCGCCCTCAATCAAGCTTCTGCCGAGCGTTCCTTCTGCCTGATAGCCAACAAACAATATGAGATTCTGAGGTCTCCAAAGATTGTGCTTAAGGTGGTGACGGATTCTGCCCGCCTCGCACATTCCGCTCGCAGAAAGAATGACCTTAGGTTCGGGGGTTTCATTGATACGCTTGGATTCCTCGACCGTCACAGAAAGGCGCAGGTTTGGAAATTTGATAGGATCGATACCATCCGCTATCAGCTTTTGCGTTTCCGAATCAAAGCAAGAGGGATCGCATTTAGAGAATATCTCGGTTGCCTCGATAGCCAAAGGGCTATCCACGTATACGGGAAAATCTGTATTTTTGACAAGCTTTCTTTGCTTTATTTCACGAATGGCATATAGAAGCTCCTGTGTGCGTCCGATGGCAAATGACGGAATGACGACGTTGCCGCCTTTTGTCAACGTTCGGTCGATAAGCTCCGCCAACACCCCAATGGTATCGGTATGACTCTCGTGGTTTCGGCTGCCGTAGGTCGATTCTAAAACGAGGTATTCTGCTTCCGCTATGGGTGAGGGATCCTTGATGATGGGTTGATCGGTGTTGCCGACGTCTCCGCTGAATACTATCTTTCTGTCATACTCACCCTCGCGCAACCATATCTCGATTGCCGCAGAGCCGAGAAGATGACCTATATCCGTGAAGCGAATATCCACACCTGCGGATACTGTGATCTTTTTGTTATAAGGAATACCGCGAAAGAGCTTGATAGCGCCGATTGCGTCCTCCAAGGTATAGGTAGGCTGCTGATTTTCTTCTCCCGAGCGCTCCGCTTTTCTGTTTTTCCATTCTGTTTCGCTCATCTGAATGTGAGCACTGTCCTTAAGCATAATGTCGGCAAGCCTTACCGTTGCCTCTGTTGCGTATATAATGCCTCGGAAGCCGTCCTTATAAAGTCTTGGCAACATTCCCGAATGGTCGATATGCGCGTGGGTCAGAAAGACAGCATCGACCTGACTCGGAGAGATCGGCAAGGCAACGTTCTGAAATACATCAATCCCTTGCTCCATACCGCAATCGACAAGATAGTATCTGTCGTTAATTTCAAGCAAGGTACAGCTACCGGTTACTTCCTGCGCAGCTCCGATAAATTGAATTTTCATAGAATTACCTCCGTGTTAATGATTTATCTCCCGATCATCTTAACGATATTTTCAACCGTTAAGCGAATCTGCTCTTCGTTTGAAACCGTAGGCGTGCCGTCACCGTCCTGCGCTCCGTACATACCGAAATATGCGTGGCAGCCGCCGTCGATCACATATTCGGTAAAATCGCTCGGTAGATTAGATTTGTTCTCTTCGTATTTCTTACGGTTCATGACCTTATCCTCGCTGCCGAATACCGAAAGCACGTCAAGCTCGGTTTCCGAAAGATCTGCCGTTGAATATGAGCCAAGTAAAACAAGTCCTTCGTATTCGTCTGCGCGCTTTTCAAGATACGACGCCGCCATTGAGCCTCCGAGCGAATGCCCGCCTATATACCAATTCTCAATTTCGGGGTATTCCTGCTGAATACCGTCCGCCGCGTTGATATCAAAAACGGCAAGATTAAAGGGCATTTTTACAAGAACGCACAGGATACCCTCGCGGGCAAGCTCCGCCATCAGCGGCTCATATGCATGATGCTCCACCTTTCCTCCGGGATAGAAAACAAATCCGACGGTGGCAGCCTGCGGTTCAAATACGACACTTCCGTTTTTAAGTGTGGAAACAGTTATATTTTCCGTCGGTGAAAAAACCGCAACTGCGCCCTCGTCCGCTCTATAATAATCTCCAAGGTAGATAGCGCAAGCTCCTACAATAATTGCAAAAGCAAGAACGACGGACAACGTGATTATAAATATTTTTCGTTTGCGTTTATCGTGTAAAAAGTTCATTTAAAATTCCTCAACAGTAACTTGTGTAATTTACACCGTCGATTTTTGTGCGCGGCATTAAAGGTAATTCACCGCCAAAATGACGACGCTCGTGACTATCATCACAATACCGACCACGCGGTTTAGGGTCTTTGCCTCAGCCTTGTTGGCTATCTTTGCGGCAATTCTTGCCCAAATAAGAGTAAATACCACGCACAGCGAAAGGCAAAGAATATCGGGAAGTCCTCCTATCATAAAATGACTGATACCGCCTGTCAGTGCCGTAAACGCCATAATAAATACGCTTGTGCCGACAGCGAGATGCATAGGATAACCGAGGAAGGAAGTCAGAACGAGCAGTAGCATCATTCCTCCGCCCGCGCCCGCAAATCCGCAGACAAAGCCTACGACCACACCGCCGACTATAGCTTTTATAAGTCTGCTTTTCGGGGAGCTTTCTTCAAGTTGCTCTCTCGTTTTTGTGACAGGCTTCAAAAGGAAACGAAGACCGATAACGATCAGCGCTATCTGCATAGTTCCGCTCATAGCCTGCTCGGGCAGAAGGCTTGCCGCAAAGCTGCCGACCGTCGTTACGATAAGCACGCTGACGAGCAAGGGCAGGCTGTTTTTCACATCTAAGTTTCCGCTTTTTTTATAGGTATATGCGCTGGCAAGGCTTGCCAAAACGTCGCTTATCAGTCCTATTCCGACCGCATCATAGGCAGGGATGTCCAAAAAGGTTGTCAGCATAGGGCCGATAACCGCGGCGGCGCTCATACCCGCAAAGCCCGTGCCGATACCTGCGCCCGCGCCTGCGATAAAGCACACAAGTATTTTTATAAGAATATCTACCATAATATAATCCCCGTTAAGCTGTTGTTTGCCAAAAATATTATACCATATTTTTATGAACTTTTCAACCGATTTTCCTATTCTTTGCTTATTCCACCGCAAATTTTGAGGGGGTAGACTATTCGCGGTTGTCTTCCTTACATTATGCGCTTGATGATCGAGGTCTGCTATAATCACGTGCGTTTTTACATAAAAAACGATTTGAATTTTCGGCAAAAAAAGCAACAAAAAGGCTGTTTTTTAACAAAGTGCTTGACAAATTGCGTTTGGTAGTATATAATATATGAAGAGTGATTATGTTTGACGAAGACATGTCACATTTTGCTGAGGTCTCGCATTCTGCGGTGCGATGCCGAGGCGACATTATAAATTATATATTTTATGGAGGAAAAACATGAAAAGATTACTCGCTCTTTTACTTGTTCTTGTTATGCTCGTAAGCGTCGTTGCTTGCTCAAAGCCGGCTGACGACCCTGAAGACTCGAAGCAACAGAACGCGACCGAAGGCTCAGGCTCGGGCGAAGGCGACCCCAACGAAGACGTTACTCCTGTTGATCCGCTTGCTGATTACATTGCTCTTGACGGCAAGGTATACGGAGAGGATTACACAGCTCTTTATGAAAAATTCGGCAAAGATATTTCCATTGCAGACGTCAAGGAAAACGATGACGGTCAGGCATATATTACCGTTGAAGGTAAGGACTATGTCCTCGGTCTCGACTTCCTTTCGATGGCAATGGTATACAACGTAGAAGTTCCCGCAGATCACGCTGTATACAAGACTGCTGACGATGTATATGCAGGCTGGTGGAAGTACTACATCACAAGATGGAACTATCTGCTTCCCGAGATCCCGCTTTATTCCAACCAGTACTACGATATGTACAACACCAAGATCACCGGTGTTAAGGAAAACCCCACTAACCCTTACTGGGGTCCCGCCAATGCAATTATTGATTGGAATTCCACTGACGGACAGATCATTATCGGTAACACTACCGACCTTTCCGGTAAGTTCCGTTACGCCTCATTCGGCGCAACCAGCCCCGGCGCAGCCGACAACGATGTCTCTATTCTCACATCAGGTCTTGAGACCGTAACCACCAACAAAGAGGGTGGCTATTGCTGGAACGACACCGTGGTTAAGTCGCACTCCGAAACAATGAACGAGGATGGCACAAAGACCTTCGTTATTGAGATCCACAACGACCTCAAGTTCTCCGACGGTTCCGCTATCACCGCTAAGAACTACCTCATTTCTACTCTCGTATTCTCAACTCCCGTTGCAGCTCAGGCAGCAAAGAAGGATCACCAGTCCGCAATGACTATCGTAGGCTACGATGCATTCGCAGCTTACAACGGAACCAATGACGGCGCAACCGTCGGCGAGGGCGATAATGCAGTTACCGCTTCCAAGGCACTCTCCGGTCTCCGTCTGCTCGGCGACTACAAGTTCTCCGTAACAATCGCCGAGGACTACATTCCTTATTTCTATGACATTGGCTACGCAAGCTTCTCCCCCTCTTACCAGAAGCTCTGGCTCGGAAATACCGCTGACGTTAAGGATGACGGCAACGGCGCATACATCACCGAGGACTTCTTTGCAAAGGCAGAGAAAGAAGAAGACGGATACGCTCTTGCAGCTCACATCCTTGCATCCGCAGCAAATACAGACACTACCTACCCCTATTCCGGTGCATACGTAGTAAAGTCCTATGACCAGTCCACAAAGCAGGCAGTTCTTGAGAAGAACACCTACTTCAAGGGCAACTACGAGGGAACCACCGCAAAGATCGAAAAGATCATCTACAAGAAGATAGTTTCCTCAACTCAGATGGCTGACCTTAAGGCAGGCACTCTCGACCTCATCGCAGGTATCACCGGCGGTGACGAGACCAACGAGGCACTGAAGGTCGTCAGAGAGTCTAACGGCAAGTACGACACAGTAACATATGCTCGTGCAGGTTACGGTAAGCTCGGCTTCCGCGGCGACTTCGGCGCAATACAGTTCAGAGCAGTTCGTGCAGCACTTGCACTCTGCATGGACAGACAGACATTCGCAAAGGACTTCACAGGTGGCTTCGGTGGCGTTGTTGACGGTCCTTACTACACCGGTTCTTGGATGTACAAGGCAGCTATCCAGCAGGGTATGATCCTTGATGCTTACGCAACCTCTCTTGATGCTGCTATCGACCTTCTCGAAGCTGACGGTTGGGTATACAACGCTGACGGAACCGCATATACTGGCGACGGTGTTCGTTATAAGCAGATTCCCGCAGACAGAATTAAAGAAGACGACATAACCTTCCAGTCTATCGACGGCGCATACAAGACAGTTAAGGTTGGCGACAACTACTATATGCCTCTCGTACTGAACTGGTACGGCACAACAGATAACCCCTTCACAGATCTCCTCGTTCCCGGTATGGAGACGGCTGCAAACGTCAAGGCAGCAGGATTTGTTGTTCAGAAGACCATTGGTGAATTCGCTCCTATGCTTGAAGAGCTGTATCAGGCACCTGTATACGGCGGTCAGCCCAGCGAGTTCCCGCTCTACGAGCTGTTCAACTTCGCAACCGG
>JAZNPQ010000081.1:0-2262 GCA_045589735.1 Eubacteriales bacterium
TCGCCCCTACAGTGTATAAATTAAAATAATCCATAAATTAACACACCGACAAATCAAAATTTTATATATATAATATGTAAAAACACAAAAAAACGACTCGATGAGCCGTTTTTCGTTTTTTATTAGAGCTGGATAAATCCGAGCTTACGTTTTACCTTTGAGAGTGTTTTTCTTGCGTAGTAGGACGCCTCGTCTGCTCCCTTTTTCATCATAGCCTCGATATAGGCTTTGTCGGTAAGAATTCTCTTGAACTCGGTCTGAACGGGTGTGAGCATATCCGCGCAGGCTTCGCCGACAGCGAGCTTGAAATCGCCGTAGCCCTTGCCCTCAAATTCACGCTCTACCTCTTCGACCGTCTTACCTGTACAGCAACGGTAAATTGAGATAAGGTTATTTATACCGTCCTTGCCCTCCGCAAATCTTACACAGGTATCGGAATCGGTAACGGCACGCTTGAATTTACGGATTATAGTGTCCTTGTCGTCAAGAATATACACGACGGCATTTGCGTTTTCGTCCGACTTACTCATCTTCTTGGTCGGGTCTGCAAGTGACATTATCTTCATACCCTCTTTTTTTATTATCGGTTCGGGTACGGTAAAGGTGTCGGGATAAAGCTGATTGAAGCGGTTTGCGATATCGCGTGTCAGCTCAACGTGCTGCTTCTGGTCGATTCCGACAGGAACGACGTCGGTCTGATAAAGCAGAATATCCGACGCCATAAGGACGGGATAGGTGAAAAGTCCTGCGTTTACGTTATCGGCGTGCTTCTGGCTTTTGTCCTTGAACTGCGTCATTCTCGACAGCTCCCCGAACATAGTAAAGCAGTTCAGCATCCACGCCATTTCGGTGTGAGCAGGAACGTGAGACTGAACGTAGAGCGTATTCTTTTCGGGGTCGAGACCGCATGCGATATAGAGCGCCATCATTTCATAGGTTCTGCGGCGAAGCTCGGCGGGAACCTGACGTACGGTTATCGCGTGCTGGTCAACTATACAGTAAAAGCATTTGTAATTGTCGGTGTACTCAGCAAAGTTTTTGAGCGCGCCGAGATAATTTCCTATTGTAAGATTTCCGGATGGCTGTATTCCGGAGTATACTACGGGTTTGTCGTTTAACATAATTATGACCATAGCTTTTGCTAACGCAAAAGCTTCCTTTCATGTGGAATTGTGGCAGGTTTGGCTTTGCCAAATTGCCGCTAGGATTTTTGCGGCAAAAGCCACAAAACACGAAGTTTGAAATTTTATTTTCAAACTTCTATCCTTAATATACTATAATATTTCAGCAAAGATACGGAACGGACGGTCCCTTCGGCTCGCTTCCCATAGTGCGAAGAAGAGACAGACCCACCTCACGTGCGCGAAGCACCGCTGTTTTGACAGCGTCGGATTTTCCGGTGAAAGCGAGAATGACCTCGTTTGAATGACTTGTTCCAACCGACGGAGTCATATATTTTGTGACGGTTATATCAGCCGATTTAAGTGCCGAATCCGCCATGACCGCTCCTATCGCCGCGGGAGAGCCTGCGAGAAAGCCGAAAGCCTGACCTGTCGGTATGTCAAAGGCTTTGTTCAGTGCTTCCCCCGCACTTGCGGAGTAGGCAAATTCAAGGTGGCCGGCCTCGTTAATATATACCTCGCCTGCATGCTTTTTCGTCAGCTCAAGAGATATTTCAACAGCGCGGCGAACGTCGCTTACGTCGGACGAGCAGATAACGATATAGTTACCGTGACCTCCCCACCCCTTCGTGTCGCGCGGAAGGTCGATTGAAACAAGCTCGGCATTAGTGTTTTTCAGTGCTTCATCAACGGCGGTTATCTGACCTGCCGCGCCTGTGCGCGAGCTTATTACGCCGAGGGCTCTGTGTGGGACGTTATTATATTTTTGCATTTCGGCAATAAGCGCAGGGTCTGCGCCGGATATAACAAGACCTACTGTGTCAAGCACGGTCGTACCGACAAATTCGGGCATCGTATTTCCTAACATAATAACCTCCTTTTTCGCATTAGTAGAAGTATTATAACACAAACGCACATCTAAATCAAGTGGTTTTGGAAAAATCGTACGTTTCGGAGGCTTAACACCCACAAATTGGGATTTGTCGAACTGACAGCGCGAAGCGTTTGAAGGTTTTTGCGTCGCTTTTTGCAAAACGCGTCCGCTGCTCCAGCGCGCGTGCGCTGGTCGCCCTCCGCAGAGGGCGAAACACCCCTGCCTCCAAAACCGCCACGGAGGGGTTCGGGGAACCACACAAGTGGG
>JAZNPQ010000082.1:0-5261 GCA_045589735.1 Eubacteriales bacterium
CTTATTGACCGAGCCGACGGGCCTTTGCCGATAATAATATCCAGAGCATAGTCCTCCATAGCAGGATAGAGAATTTCCTCAACACTCCTGCTTAATCGGTGGATTTCGTCAACGAAAAGAATATCCTTTTCGGACAAATTCGTAAGAAGTGCCGCCAAATCCCCCGGCTTTTCAATAGCAGGCCCGGATGTCACTCTTATATTAACCCCCATTTCGTTTGCGATAATGGTGGAAAGAGTGGTTTTTCCAAGTCCCGGAGGACCGTAAAGCAACACGTGATCGAGAGATTCGCCTCGACGTTTAGCCGCTTCAATATATATTTTTAGGTTTTCTTTTACCTTTTCCTGTCCGATGTATTCGGTAAGCTCGTTCGGCCTTAAGGATTGCTCTATCTCTGTGTCGTCGGGAGTGTAGGTGGTTGAGGTTATTCGGTTTTCAAAATCAAATTCGTCGTTCATAAAAAACCTCCGATATTATTTCATGAGCTTTTTCGTTGCCGTCTTGAATATCTCTTCAAGCGACATCTTTGAGGTGTCAACGCCTCGAAGTGCAGTCATAATTTCCGAGCGTGTATATCCTATAGCGGAAAGCGCTTCAATTGCGTCGGACAATTCAGACGACGAGGACTGCGAAACACTTTCGGGAATACTCGCGGCGAGTGTCGGTGATTCGACAGAGAGCGTTGAGAGCTTGTCTTTCAGCTCAAGAATGATTCTGGCAGCGGTCTTAGCGCCGACTCCACTTGCTTTGGAAAGTGTTTTTGCATCTTCCGACGAAACAGCGAGTACAAATTTTTCGGGAGAAAGAAACGAAAGTATGCTAACTGCAACTTTAGGACCTACGCCCGACACTCCTATCAGCATCTTGAACGCCGAAAGCTCTTCCATAGAGGAAAATCCGAAAAGCTCGATTCCGTCTTCTCTTACAGAAAGATGTGTAAAAAGTTTAACGTCGCTCGTGCCAAGGGGCGGAAGTGCGTTGAAGGTTGTTTGGCTTATAGCCATTTTATATCCGACACCGCCGGCTTCGATAACGGCAAATGCCGAATCCTTGTAGGTCAGAGGACCTTTGATATAGTAAAACATTATTTGTCTCCGTTTGGGTCATTATTTGGTTGGTCGATAGGCTCAGGCTCTTCGAACGCCATAGCTTCAAGCGATATTGAAGGAGTTAATCCGTTATTACTTTCCGAATCGATTTTTGTATCATCATTATCAGGAAGGCTTACGGGAACAGTTATGGGGAAGAGGATCTTTGAGAAAAGCTTGTTTAGGGGCTTTTCAAAAAGAATTATGAGAAGGAGAAGGAGAGAGCCTATAATAGTTATCGTCAGTCCAAACGTAAATGCCTTTGGTTTGTATGCAAGCTCTATCGAATGCTCGCCTGCACCTTCGATATTAAATGCGATAACTGCTCCTTCTGCGGTTGCGCTTTTGTTTTCAAGTGAAGAGTCTCCGAGTATTCCGTAATATTCGACCTCTTTTCCGTCGATAAGAAGCTTCCAACCGCTGTCATAAGGAATAGATGTGAATATTGTAGTCGTGTCTTTTGTGGTCTTAACAGAGCCTGTAAGGTGATCGTCAGGGCAACCGTCATCAATCGTTACAAGCGTTGTTGAGAGCTTTTCCATAACGTACTCATACGCGCTGTAATCGATATAATAGAAAAGAGGAACATCTTTTGTCTGGTATAGGTTTGCGGCTTCGAGTGTAAGAGTTACCTTAAAGGTCGAGCCCTCTGTAACCTCTCCGATGAACAGAGAGCGGTCGCCTCCGTTTCCGTAGCACGAACCGTATGATTCTCCCGCCCCGGTGGAAAAGGTAAATGCTCGGTGAAATTCGCTTGGAAAATAGAAGTATACGAACTGTGTTTCGGCTTCATAAGGATTTTTCTCGCCATGATTGTCATAGTCTGAATAAAAATCTTCAATATTTTTGATAGTATCCTCGTCGGTGTCTATATACGGCATATTGAGAACCACCTGTATACTCGCGGCTTCCTCGGTATCAATTTTGTCGTATTGAATAAGAGGATATTTGTAATTTGACGATGATACGGGTTTCCTTGTCTTGTCTGTAAGATTGTTTTTTATTATCTCATAATCCTCAAGAGGCTTATAAACTTGAATAGTCTCATCTTCGCCGAGCATAGCTGTAACCAATGCATTGAGCATCTCATAAGGGTTTTGGTATTCTGATATATCGAAATCAACTATTCCTGCGTCTACAGCATAAGCTAATGACAAATAATAGTTGCTCTGATAGACAGTATAATCATCATCAAAATAATAAGGCGTATAGTAGCGGTCATCAGCGAGGATTTCTTTATTGTTTTTGAATTCTCCATCGTACTTTGAATCACCGTCCTCAGACCCTGCAAGAATATATTTCATATTCAGCAGTGAGTCCGCGACCATATTTCCGCCAAAATATCTTGATTCGTGGGATTTGCTGAAATATCCCATATTATGAAGGAACTGTATTGTTGTCGCGTTAAGCGTTGATGTGGAGTTTGTAAGACCTTTTACGTTTACCGCAATATTGTCGTTGGCTTTTCTGTGTTTTATTTCCTCGAGACGGTAAAAAGACTTGTCTGTTTCCGTGACTGCGGTCGTTGCGGTCCTTAAAGGGTCTATCGTGTTGTGATAGGTTGTGTAAGACGTATATACAACGTCAGAGCCGAGGTCAAGACAGGATATAATTCCGTTTCCAAAGCACTCGAGCGAAACGACTATTGCAAGAACGAGAGATATATTTTGCGGTTTAAGAGATTTTCTTGCAGCAGACAGAATTATAAGATATGCCGCTACACATATTAGCGTTCCCCAGATGCACTCGAGCGTGAGAAGCTTACCAACCTCGTGATTTCTGTCGTTTGAACCCTCGCCTAAAACGTAGGTGTCAAGCTCAAGCTTTTGCACGATGCCCACAAACAAGGCAAGAAGCGCCGACACCGTGAGAAGTATCTTGGGGCTTGTCTTTTTTATTTCAAGCATACCCTTATAAGCAAGCACTAAAAGGAAGAAGGACAGCATAAAGCTGTATCTGTAGTTCAGCCAGTTGGGTTTTTGGAATCCGTGCCATACAAGATCGACAGGGCTTATAACAAAGCTTAAAAGGAAGAACGCGACAAAAACACCGGAAAGGATCTTTTCTCGCAACGAAAATCTTGATGAGCAGAAATATACGGGAACCAAAAGAAGTGTCAGAACCCCGCAATATACGAACGGCAGTCCCTCGGGTCGAACGGTATCATACGAGCAGGGAAGGAATTTCACAAGCATATCAAGCAGGTCAAAACGCATTGAAAATTCCCAATTGGTGTTTGAAAATGACTGCTTTCCAAAGGATAGCGAATAGTAGGCTGTCAATAAAATGACCGCCGATATTGCAAGGGCTATTGCTGAAAATATCGCTATTCTGACAAAAGACTTTGCAAGGTGCGCTTTTTCACCGTACGGGTTGTTTCGCTTATTTTCATTGTGCATATAATAATAAATGAAAAAGTAAGCGGCACAGTATATGCAGGTCATCCAACCAATATAGAAATTACTCATTACCGATATGGCAAGTGCTATTGTGTATAATTTGTAATGACCTTTTTTGATAAGCTCTTCGATTCCATAGGTTATGATAGGAAGCCAAAGCACCGCGTCTATCCACATTGAGTTGTGCTGTTGTACCACGGCATATGCTGTAAGCGCGTACATGACCGAAAAGGTCACGATATTGATTCGGTTAAAGCGTTTGTGGTCTTTAGACGTCTTATGAAGATAGAACCCGAATGTAAAGCCGCACAGACCTGTTTTGATAAGAAAGATAGTCAGCAGTGCTTCGAGTATTTTTTCCTGAGGAAAGAGAGCAACTATATATGAGAACGGGCTTGCGAGATAATAAGCGTACATTCCCATAAATTCTCCGCCGAGCGCGCGGCTGAATGAATACAATAGGCTTGCGTCGCCGTATACAAAATGTCTGAGTCCCTCATAAAAGCTTACATACTGTCCGTTAAGGTCAAGCACCAGAACAGAGCCCTCTCCGATAGGATGTATTCCCATCGAGAGATATATGAGATACATAATCACAGCAGGTACGATAAACGCAAGAGAGAGATACCAATATTCTTTAAATATTGACGCTACCCGTGATTTAAATCCGGGCTTGTCTGATAACAGAGGTGAAAGTTCTTGTGCGGTCGTTTCGTTATTTATTTCTGGCTGATTAACCATTTGAGCTTCCTCCGTTTTCTTCCTTTGAGGGTATTACTTTTTTTATCGATTTTTCAAGCTTGATGCGGTCAAGTGTCATGTCTCGGCCGCAACCGTTGCATATTATTCTGACTTCGCTTCCAACGCGAGCAACCCTGAACAGCTTAGCTCCGCATGGGTGTGGCTTTTTTAATTCTAAAAAATCATTTACCGAAAATTTTATTATTTGCATGTGTTTCCTCCAAAATTATACGGTACACATTTAATTATACCACAAAAAATGTTATAAGTAAATCCTATTTTTGTCTTTTTTGCTATATAATTATAAATTTTATAAAATACATTTGACTAATAGAGTGAGTTGTGTTATAATGTAAGTTGGAATAATATATAAGCAACGGTGAATATATGGTAATACTTGGAATTGACCCCGGACTTGCAATAGTGGGCTGGGGAGTTATTGAATATGACGGTGTAAAATTTAAAACATTGGGCTGTGGAGCTATAAGAACTCCGGCAGGAATGCAGACACCTGAAAGACTGCTTGAGATAGATAATGACCTCACCGAAATTATTAAAAAGTACAAGCCCAATGAAATGGCAGTTGAGGAATTGTTTTGGAATACGAACCAAACGACAGGTATAAGGGTGGCAGAGGCAAGAGGAGTTATCCTTTGCAGAGCGCAAAAAGAAGGCATTATTATAAATGAATATACGCCTCTTCAGGTAAAGCAATCGGTCGTCGGTTACGGAAGAGCTGACAAAAAGCAGGTACAACAAATGACAAAAGCAATACTTAATCTTGATTCGGTTCCAAAACCCGATGATGTTGCAGATGCCCTTGCAATTGCTGTTTGTCATGCACATTCATACAATAGCAGATTATCTGAATTATCAAGGTTACGGAGGAAATAAAATATGCTAAGCTATATTCGGGGAACCCTGGCAGAAAAAGATTTGGATTTTGTCGTTATAGATTGCTGTGGAGTAGGCTTTAAAATATTTACCAGTTTACATTCAATGGCAAATACGAAATTTGTAATAGGAAATGAAG
>JAZNPQ010000083.1:0-2342 GCA_045589735.1 Eubacteriales bacterium
ATTTTTCATAGATAAATCCTCCAAATATGTTTTTTTAGTTTGACTGGCAGGTCGTTCTAATTATATCATATTTGGAGGATTTCTTCTCACCGGTTAACCTCTTTTGAACCACGCGACTATCGCGTGGTTTTCGTTATACAACAAAAAAGCAGGAATTGCGTACGCAATTCCTGCTTTTTGTGAAGGAGAATCCCTTTGCAAAATTTTTCAGTTGTTTATCCTTGGAAGGCTTGTTGCCTCAATATACTGCTCTAAGTCGGGAACAAGAGGCGCACTGACCTTAAGCTTCATAAACAGTTTTTCCTTTTTTTACGGTCATTAATATATTTATATTTTCGTCGGCAATGATAATGCTCGCATCCTTGCCCTTTTCAAGAGAGCCAAGGCGATCTCCGCAACCGATAGCTCTCGCGGGATTGAGCGATGCCATCTTGAAAACCTCATATACGGGAATGTCTGTATGATCTATAACATTCTTTACCGCGTCGTTGAGCTTCAGAACACTTCCTGCTATCGTACCGTCAGCAAGACGGCACTCGATTCCCTTAAGGAATATCGACTGACCTCCGAGGTCGTACTCTCCGTCCGGCATTCCTCCCGCGCGGGTACAGTCGGTTATAAGCACCGTTTTATCGCCCTTGACCTTAGCTATTATCGAGTAAAGCCCCGGATTTATGTGGAAGGTATCTGCAATCAACTCGACTGAAACCCTGTCGCTTGCAAGAGCCGCGCCCACAACACCCGGGTTCCTGTGAGACAGAGCCGACATTGCGTTAAAAAGGTGTGTCGCGTGATTGACACCGTCCTCTATGGCGCTCATAGCGTCTTCAAAGCTCGCGTCGGTGTGACCCATAGAAACAAGCACGTCGGATTTTTTCGCAAGCTTCTTTATGCAGGCGTGATCCTTGTCCCTCTCGGGCGCGAGAGTAACGATTTTTATGATATCCTCATTTTCGATGATAAAGTCTGCATCGGGCGCAATAATATTCTCCTCTGCCTGAGCGCCCTTCTTGGACGGATTGATGAACGGACCCTCGGCGTGAACTCCGAGTATTTCGGCTCCGTCCCAAGTCTTGCTTTCCTCTTTGAGAGAACGGACGGCGTCAAGAGCGTCAATAATTTTATTCTTTGCAACCGTCATCGTTGTGGGAAGAAAAGCGGTAACTCCGTTCTGAACCACTCCGTAAGCCATCTTTTTTATGCCCTCGGGCTTTGCGTCGCAGGTGTCCTCACCGAGATATCCGTGAATATGGATATCAATAAGTCCCGGTGCGACGTAATTACCTTTTGCATCAACGGTGCGTGCGCCCTCAGGCAGCTCGTCCACGACGCCGCAGATCTTTCCGCTTTCATCGTCAAACGCAAGGTGTTTTCCCAATTTCACAGAATCTGTAAGTACTATCTTACCGTTAGTTATATAGGTCAATGCCATAATGTGTAACTCCTTACAGACGATTTATTTACTGATGTAAGCATAACAATGATTCTCCACAGGAAAACGCTGATCTGTACTTTCATCAATTATGATCCACAGATATTCGTGTCCGAATTCTACCTTGTCCGACGTTTTTTCAAGATTGGCGTACTTATGCCAGGTTTGATCGACAGCGGCTCTTATGATGAACTTTATTGTATCACAAAGCCTATTGTAAGTCAATATTTTCTCTATACTTTCTCTATATTGTTGAGGTATGGAATCAACGCGAAGCTTTGTATAGTATCTGCAACTTGTTGTGGCAAGCTATTTCACTTACCGCAGGGCAAATTTCGTTGAAAAAACGACAGGTCGAAACCTGTCGTTTTTCCCAGTGCGGGTAAATAGACATTTGAACGACGGATGCTTCGCATCCTATGCGAGTTTGACTTGACGTCTGAACACCGCCATTTTCTTTCGAAAAACGTCAAACCTCGCTAAGGGCACGAGGTGCCATGAAGCTTCTGCGTATCTTTCACCCGAAAGCAAAACGGACACCGTTTGGTGTCCGTTTTGCTTTGGTGCGGGTAAAAGGACTTGAACCTTCACGAAGTTGCCCCCACTAGAACCTGAATCTAGCGCGTCTGCCAATTCCGCCATACCCGCGTATTGAGTTTTTGCTGTTAATTTTTACACGAAGCAGCTCTTCGAGGACGGGGCAACTAAATCAAGATAACCTTTCACCAAGGTGACGCTACCTGAATCTAGCGCGTCTTCCAATTCCGCCATACCCGCATATATAAGCTGAGCAGTCGCGGTTGCGACTGCTCAGTTTGGTGCGAGAAACGGGACTTGAACCCGTACGGTGTGAACCACACGCCCCTCAAACGTGCGCGTCTGCCAGTTCCGCCACTCTCGCATAGCCGCC
>JAZNPQ010000084.1:0-2284 GCA_045589735.1 Eubacteriales bacterium
CAAATAACCGTATAAAAATTCAACGGTTGCGCCCGAGCAACCGTTGAAAGATAAACAAACAATTAAAATATATCCCTTTTTTTAAGTTTTTTGAAGATTCCAAAGAAACTTTTTGCAAAAAGTTTCTTTGGCGGGTGTGGGCAGCGCCCACGTATCAACACACCGACAAATCAAAATTTTTCGTCCGATAAAGACAAGAGACAGTACGGTTCTGCTCCGTGTGTTACACCCCTATCTCCTCATAAATCTCAAGAAGTCGGTTTTCTATTTCTCCGCGGCGCTCTTCAAGCGCCGCGGCTTTTTTGTAATCTGTTGCAGCGTCGCCGTACAGCTCGTCGGTCACTCGGTCAAGCTCGGCTTCAAGCTCGTCCTTTTCCTTTCCGAGTCGTTCAAGTCGGCGGCGTTCGCTTCTCTCCTTCGACTGGTTTCGTTTATTTTCAAGGAACTCCGCCTTGGCTTCGGTCTCCTTCGTCGCCTTCTCTTCTATAAGCGAAGAGCCGCCGCGGGAGCGGCGAAATTCACCGTACTCATCGTAGCCGCGGCCGATATGCTCCACCTTATAGTCGAGTATATCTCCCATATAGCCCTCGCCCGGACATATCTCGATAATTCGTGTCGCGAGCTTATTTATAAATGCACGGTCGTGCGAGACCGCAATAAGTGTTCCCGGGTATTCCTCTATTGCCGCCTCAAGCGCCTCGCGCGAGCCTATGTCAAGGTGGTTCGTCGGCTCGTCGAGTATGAGGAGATTCATCTGCGACATTATGAGCTTTGAAAGTAACAGTCTTGCGCGCTCTCCGCCGCTGAGCATCGACACCGTTTTTTCGATGTCCTCACCCACGAACCTGAACGACGCAAGCGTATTTCGTATCTCCAGCTCCGTCTGTCTCGGGTAGGCGTTCCAAAGCTCGTCGAGTACGGTATTAGTCTCGGTAAGCGTTCGGTTTTCCTGGTCGTAGAAGCCTATTTCGACGTTGTATCCACCCTCGACGTAGCCGTCTGTGGGCATCAGCTTTTCGGTCAGTAGCTTCAGCAGTGTGGATTTTCCGCAACCGTTTTTACCTATAATAAATACTCTCTCGCCCTGCGTTATGAGAAAATCAAGACCCGAAAAAAGTTTTTTTCCGCCGGGATAAGCATACGCCAGATTTTTGACTCTCATTACCTCGTTACCCGATTTTCTGTCCTCGGTAAAGCGCAGTTTTATAGGTCTTGGCGCTTCCTTCGGAAGCTCAAGTCGCTCGATTTTGGCAAGGTGCTTCTCTCGGCTCTCGGCTCGGATTATATTCTTTTCACGTCCCCACGCGCGCTGCTGAGCGATGTATTCTTCTTGGTGCTTTATATATTCTTGCTGCTCGTAGTAGTGCTTTTCGGCAATACGTATATCCTCTTTTCTGAGCTCGACCGCCTTTGTATAGCTTCCGTTGTACAGCTTGCCCTCGGTATGCTCCAAAAAGAGCGTCTTGTTCGTGACCCTGTCGAGAAAATATCTGTCGTGCGAGATTACAAGCAGACAGTGCTTGTACGACGCAAGATACCCCTCAAGCCAAGAAAGCGTCTCAATGTCGAGGTGGTTCGTCGGCTCGTCGAGAAGTAAAATGTCGGGGTCACGGCAGAGCTGACGCGAGATTGCAAGTCTTGTTCGCTGTCCTCCGCTGAGCGTTCCGAGAGGGCGGTTCATCGATTCATCATCAAATCCCATTCTGCGAAGGATTGACGCTGACCTTGAACGGAACTCAAGACCGCCGTCACGGATATATTTTTCGTGTAGGTCGGTGTATTTTTGCGAAAGCTCGGTGTAGAATCGGTTTTCGGATACGCCCTCCCACGCAGTGAGACGCTTTTTCATTTCGTCAAGTCTCATCTCTGCCTCGATATGCTCGGGAAAGGCGAGATACATGAACTCTATCGGTGTTAGGCTCTCGTCTGTGCCCTCGGGCAGACGGAACGCGCCGTCCTGCGTGAGTACGCCCAGCGTTTTGTCTTTTGATATATAAATTTCTCCGCTGTCGGGAGTTTCCTCGCCGAGTATGAGTCTGAACAGCGACGTCTTTCCGCAGCCGTTTACGCCTACGATTCCAAGTCTGTCGGTATCGTTTATTGCAAATGAAATTTTCGAGAGTACCTGCCTCATTCCGTAGGACAGCGAAAGATTATTGACACTTAATGCCGTCATTTTTTGTACCTGCTTTTTGTGTATTGTGTGATTCAAATTTTGATTTATCGGTGAGATTATGTGGGGCTCTGCCCCATACCCCGCCTAAGAAACTTTTTGCAAAAAGTT
>JAZNPQ010000085.1:0-9515 GCA_045589735.1 Eubacteriales bacterium
AAGTTCCTTAAGTGGGGTGTGGGGTGAAACCCCACATATGTAACACACCGACAAATCAAAATTTGAAAAAGAACAAAGCACGCAAAAACGTCTCTGTACGAATACAGAGACGTTTTTAAAGTAATAATTTTTTATTCTGCAGTATTTACAGCAGGCTCGGCAATCTCATCAAAGTCGCCGTTAGCAGCTGCCGCAATTACGTAGCCAAGCTCATCAGCCATCTGCTGTGCAACCTCAGCATTGACCTTGACCTTTATGTAGAAGCTGTTGTTTGCTCTGCGTGCCGCCGCAAAAAGTCCGCTGGTTCTGGAGTCTCCCGATACGCTCGAGAAGCCGAAAGCATTTGTTATATGCGTATCGGTATCGATAGAGCAAGAGAATGAATGGGTCTTTTTCTTAAGATAAATAATTATAAATATAGCAGCTATTATTCCGATTATAATGAACGGAATCAAGCCCGCTGCAAAATCTTCACCCGATGCGACAACCGCAATCAAAGATACTACAGCAACGATAGCAAGGATGATACCGATTATCAAAAAGATAGGATATCTTGTTTCCTTGAAATTGGTGCGAACGTACTTTGCAGCCGATACGGGCATCTCGCTAATGTTCGTGCCTGACGATTTTTTGCCCTTCTGATTTTCCTTGTGGATAATTCTCTTGTTGGTTATGACAAGAGTTTTGGAACCGTCTGTACCTGCAATACCCTTGCTGACAGACGTTGCATAGTCGTAAGATCTTAAGATCTTCTCTCCGTTTGCTAATTGAATTGACATTGTGTCCTCCAAAATATTTATTATTGAGTTTTATTACTCAACTAAAAGTATGATAACACCAATTCCAAAAAAAGTCAATATAAATTTCAAAAAAAGTTCAAACACCCCTTGATTTTTTAGCTATGAAAAATCAACGGTCACGCGTACGTGACCGTTGATTTTGAATTAAAGCTTATTCGCCCTCGTAAAGCTTCTCGAGCTTATAAAACTGACGGGCGTCGCGGCTGAATATGTGGACGAGTACGTGACCGTAGTCCATAATTATCCACGCGTTGCTCTCTCTTCCCTCGATTCTGTAGGGCTCGACGCCGCGAAGCTTGGTTCTGTACTCGACCTCGTCGGTCAGCGCGCGTACCTGTGTATTCGAGCCGCCCGTGCAAAGCACGAACTGCTCAGCTATTATCGTCTTTTTTCCAACCTCAATAACGTTTATGTCGTGCGCCTTCTTCGAGTCAAGCACCTCTGCGATATACGCGGCAAGCTCGGCTGACGTTGCGTTTTCAAGCGACGGCAGGTTTTCATTTTCGTTTATTTCATTGACATTTATCTTGTTATCCATAATTATTTCCTTCCTTATTTTATTTTTTCACATACAAGCTCGTTATATGCCGCCACCGTGTCGGGACATATAGGTCGCTGCTTTTCTATAAGTGAGCCAAGCGTTTTTGTGTATGCAATTATAAGTATATCCGAAAGATGCGAGAGCCGCTCGGTCTCGGTCATTTTTTCGGGTTCCTTTTCAAAAAATTTACGGCGAAGCTCCACGCAGTCGTCGTACGTGCGTGATTCGTCGATATAATCGGCGAGAAAAATGAGCTTTTCTGTAAGCGTCATACCCGCGCGACCCGTCGTGTGCCATCTGACCGCCGCCGCGACCTCGGGGGCGTTAAATTCGGGCAGCTCCTTTGGTATAAGAAGCGACGCGGTTATCGCGTGGAGCGTTTTAGGCGCTGCCAGCTCATCCGCGGTCGGTATATAGCCGTTTTCAAGACAGACTGCAAGCTGACCGTCGTAGGGTAGCTCCTTCGTATAATCGTGAATCAAAGCCGCAACAGAAAGAACGTCAAGCTTTTCGGGTGCGTATATCTTTCCGAGCCGTACTGCCATTTTTTCGACCTCAAGAATGTGAGCCTTACGCTTTTCGGACATTTTTTCGTCGTTTGCTATCCTGTCACGCAACGCATTTATTTTTTCTTCCGAAAAAATCATCTGTACATTCCCTCCGTCCTTATAAATTCCTCAGCCGCAGGAGATATAAGACCCGACACCGACGCACCAAGCTTTATCCTCTCACGAACCTCGCTTGACGATATCTCTATCGCAGGCATATCTATAATCGGAACATCCACACCGTATTTTTCGCGGTAAAGCGTCAGCTTTTCTTCAAGCTTTCGCCCGATTTCGCTGTCGTTTTCACGTCTTATGCAAACAGGTGTACACAGCTTGAATATTTCGTCGGGGCAGTACCACGAATCGAGCGTCAGTATCATATCCGTGCCGCAGAGCAGAAACAGCTCCCTGCCCTTTCGTGCAAGCTCACGAAGCGTCAGCACCGTATAGCTTTTTCCCTCTCGTCTCAGCTCAATATCCGACACCTCGGTATCAGGAATATCCGAAAATGACAGCTCACAGAGCTTAAGTCTCTTTTCGGGGTCGTCGGGGTAGTCTATACTTTTGTGCGGCGGTATTCCCGCGGGAATTATAAGGAGCTTGTCGAGTTTCATACTCTCGTAAAAAGCCCTTGCCGCCGATATGTGACCGATATGCGGCGGGGAAAACGTGCCGCCGTAGATGCCTATTCTCATTTCAGTTGAGTTCAATGCGCTTGTTCTTCACGGATTCACGGTAAAGCACAAACTTTGAGCCTATAACGGTTATTACCTCGGCACCCGTACCTGCGGCAAGCTCTTCTGCCGCCTCGCGAGGTGTAAGTCCGCAGTTTTCAAGCGTTTTGAGCTTTATAAGCTCGCGCGCCTCAAGTGCGTCGCCGACCGTCTTTATCATATTTTGATTTACGCCGTCCTTACCGACCTGCATTATCGTGTCGATATTTACGGCAAGTGAGCGCAGATATGCGCGTTGTTTTGATGTCATAATTATTACCTATTGTATTTAGTATATAGAGCATCCGCAAATTTTGCGATTGCTTTTCCTCTGTGGCTGACCGCGTTTTTTTCCTCGGCGGTCATTTCCGAAAAGGCCTTTTTACCCTCGGTCGAATAGAAGAGTGGGTCATAACCAAAGCCACCCTCACCCTTTGCCTCGGTCAGCATTTCGCCCTCGGCACAACCCGTTACCGTTATAGGCTCGTCACTGTTCGGGAAAACACACGCGATAGTACAAACAAATCTTGCTCTCCTGTCGCTGACTCCCTCAAGCTCACGGAGTATCTTTTCGTTGTTTTTTGCGTCGTTTCCGTCCTCGCCCGCGTATCTTGCCGAGTATATACCCGGCGCGCCGCCGAGCGCGTCAACCGAAAGTCCCGAGTCATCACCGATACCGATATATCCCGACCTTGCGGCGTAGCTCGCCTTTATGAGCGCGTTTGCCTCAAAGCTGTCGCCGTCCTCGACTATCTCGTCGTTAAGACCGACGTCCGAGAGCGAAAGCAACTCAAATTCGGGAATATACTTACGAATGAGCGTCTGCAGCTCGGTTATTTTATGCTTGTTGTGTGATGCAAGAACGGCTTTCATTATTCTTCCTCTTCGACGGCAAACAGCGCGTCGATAAATTCACCAGCGTTAAAGGGCTCCATATCGTCTATCTTCTCGCCGACTCCGACAAACTTGACGGGAATACCAAGCTCACGCTTGATTGAGATTATGATACCGCCCTTTGCTGTTCCGTC
The DNA here is from genome assembly GCA_045589735.1 of Eubacteriales bacterium. Classification (GTDB taxonomy): domain Bacteria; phylum Bacillota; class Clostridia; order Oscillospirales; family CAG-272; genus RGIG3994. Next base: position 3,631 of record JAZNPQ010000085.1, read on the forward strand.
GAGCTTATTGAGAATGAGTCCCGTAAGTGCCGCCGAATTCTTGAATTCCTTTGCCTGCGAGATCGCGTTCTGTCCCGTGGTCGCGTCAAGCACCAAAAGGTTCTCGCGGCAAACGCCGGGAAGCTCACGGTCTATAACTCTGTCAATTTTCGCAAGCTCATTCATAAGGTTCTTTTTGTTCTGAAGTCTGCCCGCGGTATCGATAATAAGCACATCGGCGCGTTTGTTCTTCGCATAGTTTATAGCGTCGTAAACCACAGCCGCAGGATCTGCTCCCTCGCTCTGCTTTACCATATCCACGCCTGCTCTCTCGCACCATACGCCAAGCTGATCGATAGCCGCCGCGCGGAAGGTATCAGCCGCCGCAACGACGACCTTTTTGCCGTCCTTTTTGAGCTTGTTCGATATTTTACCGATACCCGTCGTCTTACCTGCACCGTTGACACCGATAACCAGCACGACCGACGGAGACGTTTCAAGCTTTAAGTCCTCGCCCTCGCCTATCATCTCGGTAATTATTTCCTTTATCGCGCCGTTTATCTGCTCGGGCTCTTTAAGTCTGCCGTCCTTGATACGGTCGCGCAGCTCGTCGATTATTTCCTCTGTCGTTTCAACTCCGACATCAGCCTCGATAAGCAGCTCTTCAAGCTCCTCAAGCATATCCTCGTCAACGCGAGTAAAGGTTTTTGCAATGTTGTGAAGTCCGCCGAATATCGCGTCCTTTGTCTTTTTCAGACCGGATTTCAGCTTATCCAAAAATTTCATCCCAGGAATCGCCTTTCTTTTTTGAGATTTCTTCTACGTCAAGTGCCAGAACCTTCGAGATTCCGTGCTCAGGCATCGTGACACCGTAAAGACGGTTTGCCGCTTCCATTGTTCCGCGGCGGTGTGTTATGATAACGAACTGCGTGCCGTCCGAATAACGCTTTATGTATTCTGCAAATCTTGCGACGTTTACCTCGTCAAGCGCCGCCTCTATCTCGTCGAGAATACAGAACGGCGTTGGATTTACCTGAATTATCGCAAAGAAGAGCGCGATGGCGATAAACGACTGCTCACCACCCGAAAGCTGCATCAGCGATTTGATTATCTTTCCGGGGGGCGCCGCCTTTATTTCTATACCCGAATTCAGTACGTCATCGGGGTCGGTCAGCTGCAGCTCGGCAGAGCCTCCGCCAAACAGCTCACAGAACGCCTTGTTGAAGTTTTCGTTGATACGTCCGAAGGCTTCGACGAAGGTGACCTTCATCTCCTCGTCTATCTTCGAGATTATATTTTCAAGCTCTGTCTTTGACTTGCTAAGGTCATTTATCTGCTCTGCCATATAATCGTATCTTGTCTTCAGCTCTTTATACTTATCGACTGCGTCAAGGTCAACGTTACCTATCGCACGAAGCTTATTACGGCACTCTGTCTGTATTCCCTGCACCTCGGGGCGCGTTTTCGCATCTATTTCGGGGTAGCCAAGAGCTATCGCCTCGTTACGTGTCAGCTCGTGCTCCTCCATAAGCTTTGTCGCAAGCTTATCCTGCGCCTCGCGAAGATTTGTAAGCTTATTTTCCCATTTGGTATACTCGCGGAATATAAGCTCCTTTTCGTTCATCTTGTCACGCATCTTACCTGTTATCGCATTGAGCTTACGTTCAAACTCAAAGCTGTCCGATTCAAGCAGCGCGCGCTTCGAATTGAGCACCGAAAGTCTCTTTTCTCCCTCGGCGTACTTCTCTCTGTTTTCGGTCTGCGAGGCTTTGAGCGCCGAGACCTCACCGTCAAGCGCGGTGATTTTTTCGTTCTGCTCGCTTATCTCGCCGACGCATCTTTCCATAACACTCTTTGACTGCTCGAGCAGTGCGTTTGCGTTTTCTATATCCTTAGATATTTCAACCGTCGCGACGTATGCCTCGGTTATTTTTTCCTGAAGCTCGTCACGAAGAGAAAGCTGCGCGTTTTTCTCTATATCGCGCTCCGAACGGTATGCCGATATTTCATCTATCTGAACACGTACCGCCTTTGCCGCTGCCGTCAGCTCCTTTATTTCCTCTCGGTTCTTTTCCTGGTTTCTCGAAATATCACCGAGGTCTGCGCGGAGCTTTTCTATAAGCGTGTTATTTGCGTCGAGCTTCGCGCGTACCTGCTCAAGACGTCCCTGCTCTGTATTGCGGAGAGTGTTTATAAGCTTTATGCGTTCCTCTGCCGACGAACGCTTATCCGAGAGCTTGTTTCTCTCTCCTTCAAGCGACAAAAGCTCTTTTTCGGTTGCCGCGAGAACTGCCTTTACGCCTTCAAGCTCTTTTTCGAGAGTTTTTATCTCGCCCGCGCGTCCGAGTATTCCGTTTTTCGTTTTTGACGAACCGCCCGTGAACGAACCGCCGACATTTATCTGCTGTCCGTCAAGCGTTACGGCTCTTACCTTATATCCGAGCGATCTCGCCATAGCTGTGGCGTTGTCTATCGTGTCAAAAACCACCGTTCTGCCAAGCAGATTCGACACCACTCCGCGGAATTTATCGTCACACTTAACAAGCGTATCGGCGACCGCTACAAAGCCCTTAAAATTCTCTGCCGAGCGCATCTCGCCCGTGGGGGTCGTTCCCCTCATAGACGTGAGCGGGAAGAAGGTCGCGCGACCTGCCTGCGCTTGCTTTAAGGTATACATAGCCGCCTTTGCAACACCCTCGTCGGCAACCACTATATGCTGAAGATTTGCGCCGAGCGCGGTCTCTACTGCCGTTACGTAGCTGTCCTCGACCGAGATAACACGCGAAAGAGGTCCGTATATCTTTGCGCATCTGACTCCGTTTGTATCGGTTATCTTACCGTCGGCGTACTGCTTCATTACGAAACGTACCGAGCTGTTATATCCCTCGAACTGCTCCTCCATAACTCTGAAGTTTTCAATTCTCTGGGCAATAGAATCTCGACGGAGCTTTACAGCCGAAAGCTCACCCGATTTTTTATCCATTTTTACGGTTATATCATTCAGCTCATTAAGCGTTTCGGCAAGCTCGGTCTCGCTTTCGGTCTCTGATTTATTATACGACTCCACTATTTCAAGGTGAGCCTCACACTTCGACGTAAGCTCATCCGAAAGCTTTTCGTATTCTTCTATTTCCGCGTTTATCGAGCTGTCCTTGCCCGAATCGGTCTTGGTTGCGTTTTCCAGCACCGACAGCTTGACCTTTATGTCGGTCTCCTCGGTCTCAAGTCTGCGTATATCCTCAAGCGATACCGCGATATCGTACTCAAGCCTTGCCGCCTCATCTGCCGCCGCCTTTTGCTCCGTGAGAAGTCTTGTATGCTCTTCCTTTTTTTCGTCAAGCGCTTTTTCGAGTGCCGCTATCTCCTCTGTCTTTGCCTTGTGGCTTTCCTTTTCTGCCGCGAGAGTGGATTCCGACGAAGCTATAACACCTCTCGCCGCCGCTATAAGCTCACCCGTGTGAAGTATTTTCGTATCGTTTACACGGTACTCGCTGTCGAGCGTGTGATTTATGTTAGTCTGTTCCTTTATATCTCTAAAAAGCTCCTCGGACGCCATTTTATTGCTCTGCGACGCCTCGAAAAGCCTGTCATTCTGTCTCTCAAAATCTCCGAGCGCCTCCTCTGCATTGTGAAGGTCAAACTCCGAGCGTCTGAAGGATTCGTCTGCCGCCGTGATATCGGCTCGTATCTTTTCGGTGTCGTAAAGCCAGAGCTGTACGTCTGCTTTTTTCTTTGCTTCAAGGAGTACAAGTGCCTTTTTCGCCTTCTCGGCTTCCTTTTCAAGCGGACCGACCTGCGCCTCTACCTCAAGAAATACGTCGTTGATACGTACCATATTTTCTTCGGTGTGCGAGAGCTTTCGTTCGGTCTCGGTGCGTTTGTGTCTGAATTTTGCGATACCTGCGGCATCCTCAAACACCGCGCGGCGTTCGTCACTCTTTCTTGAAATTATCTCGGCTATCTTACCCTGTCCGATTATCGAATAACCGTCGCGTCCTATACCCGTGTTCATAAACAGCTCGTAAATATCGCGCAGTCTTACGGGTCTGCGATTTATAAAATACTCGCTGTCGCCCGAACGGTAGTAGCGTCTTGTTACCGTGACCTCGTCGTACGGACTGTCAAGCCTTGCGCCGTCGCCCGTGTTGTCGAAGGTTACCGAGACCTCGGCAAAGCCCATCTGCCGACGGCTCTCCGAGCCTATGAATATGACGTCCTCCATTTTGGTTCCGCGTATACTCTTGGAGGAGATCTCGCCAAGCACCCAACGCATCGCGTCCGAAATGTTCGATTTTCCGCTTCCGTTAGGTCCTACGATTATTGTAGTACCGCCCTCAAATGTCAGCTTGGTCTTGTCGGGAAACGACTTGAAGCCTTGCATCTCAAGTGATTTTAAGTACATTTGCGCCCTCCTTCCGAATCTTTATTCATACCTTATATTATAACCTAAAACGTCACTTTTTTCAAGGATTTTTACAACATTTACGCCGTATTTTTCGCACAGTCGTGTAATATTACTTCTTTTTTGTCCTACAGCCTTTGAAACAGCCCCGCGCGCGACGTAAACCGTGAGATTTTTACCTCTTAAATCCTGCTCCCCTATCGCCTCGCAGATACGTCTGAAATACAGCTCATTCATTGAAAGCTCACCTATTGCGGGGTGGTTTGCTCCGCCGTAGACCTCTTCGTCGGACGCAAGATTTTCGGACGATTGAAGCCCGACACGTATTACGTTTACTCCGCATCGGTCAAACACGTCAAGCACGTCTGCGGTACGGCTTACCGTTTCGCTGTCGGAAAGCGGTGTATATGCTCCGTTCTCTGCCATTTTGCAAAGCGCGGTCTTTTTAAATACAACGGTAGGATAGACGCGCGCCGCCGAAGCGCCCCACGAGCAGATATCACGTGCCGTCTGTATTTCGGTCTCTTTCGTTGATTTCGGAAGTCCTAACATCATCTGTCCGACCACCGAAAAGCCGGATTCCGTAAGACATCGAACCGCCGACTCGGATTGCTCTCTTGTATGCCCTCTTTTTGATGCTAAAAGCACTCTTTCGTCGGTGCTTTGTATGCCAAGCTCGACCGCCGCGACGGTATATTTTTTAAGTATCTCTATTATTTCGGCGTTTATATAGTCGGGTCGCGTGGACATTCTGATACCCGACACACGACCTGACTTTACGTATTCCTCGGCAATATCGAGCAGATACACCATAAGACCTCTGTCAATACCCGTAAAGGAGCCGCCGAAAAACGCTATCTCGGCTGTCCTGTCGCCAAGCGTCGCAAGTGCCGTTTCTATTTCATTTTTTACCCTCGACGGCTCGAATCCGTGGTGACCCGAAATCGTCCTCTGATTACAGAATACGCAATCGTTCGGACAACCCATATGCGGTATAAATATCGGTATATTTGCGTGCTGCTTTGGCATTTCATTCTCCTTTACGTTGTAATTTTGATTTATCGGTGGGATTACTGTATGCGAGACTCTGTCTCGCGCTCTGCCTAAGAAACTTTTTGCAAAAAGTTTCTTAGGAATCTTCAAAAAACTTCAAGAAAGGGGTTTGTTTTGAGTTTTTTGTTTATCTTTCAAAGCTTGACCGTGTCAAGCTTTGAGGGTTTATACGGAACTTTACGCGGCAGGGTCGGAGGCTTTCAGAAAAGTGAAATAAGGTTGCGGCGCCCTGCCTTGTTGCTCCCGCAGTCGCGGGCTCAAACGCTCGCCATTGCGGCGTTCTCACTGCACGACACGAAAGAATAATGTGAATTTTAAAATTTTTGAACAGATAATATTGCTATTATGTCGCGTCGTGAGTGTGTCCGAACGGCAACACACGAGCCGCGACTGCGGCAGCGACGAGGAGGGGTGCCGCAACCTTATTTCACATACGGCAAAACCTTCAGCC
>JAZNPQ010000086.1:0-2565 GCA_045589735.1 Eubacteriales bacterium
TAATGGGTGCCGAATCGGGACTCACAAGCGCCACAACTCTTTCGGCGGCGACCATATTTCCAAATCCTATATTTATAAACTTCATTTTCGACCTGCTTATTCTATGTTCTGTATCTGTTCTCTTATTTTTTCAAGCTCACACTTGACGGCGACAACGGTCTGCGCCGCGGGTGCGTTCTGACACTTCGAGCCTATCGTGTTTATCTCGCGGTTCATCTCCTGCATAAGAAAATCAAGTTTACGCCCCGCGGGCTCGTTTGAGCTTATTATATCCTCAAATGCTTTGAAATGCGAACGAAGTCTGACAAGCTCCTCGTCGATGGCGATCCTGTCGGCATACGCGACACACTCGGTAAGTATCTTCGACTCGTCTGCCTTAACACCGACGTCACCAAGCAGTCGGCGAAGTCTCTCTTCTATTCTTGCGCGTGCGTTTCCTACGTCATTTTCGGAAAGCTTTTCAATATCGCAGGTAAGTTTTGCGATATTCTCCATTTTCTCACGAAGGTCGTTTTCCATTCTCTGACCCTCGGCGGCTCTCGCGGCGATAAATGCGTCGGCAGCATCCGACAGCACAGAGCTGACCTCTGCCCAATCGCGCGCCTCGTCGGCTTCCGCCTTTTTGACGGTAAATATATTTCTGTCCGACGCGATTCTCATAACGCTTATATCATCTTTGAGCTCAAACTTATCGCGAAGCTCGTAAAGCGCCGCAATATATGCCTTTGCGTAATCCTCGTCAAGCTCGAGCGCGACGGCGTCGTCACCCTGCTTTTCGACCGAGATGTTTACGTCTACCTTACCTCTTGAAACGCCCTTCGACGAAAGAAAGGGCTTTACTTTGTCCTCGGTGCAGCCGAGACTCCTCGGCATTCTCGCGGAGCAGTCAAAGTATCTGTTGTTCACAGACCTTATCTCAACGGTTATTTCTCTGCCTTCAAACGTACCGACGGCACGTCCGAAAGCGGTCATGCTCTTTAACATTGAACACTCCCCTTTATACAGTATATCATATTAATTATAGACTCTTTTTACCGTTTTGTCAACCGTTTTTAGGTTTTAATCCTCACAAACTCAAACTTTTTCATTATTTTTCAAAAAAATAGCGCAAACCTATTGCAAATATGCGAAAAATAGTGTAAAATATAGTATGACTGTACGGTCGGCTGACGTAATGCCGACTAAACAACGGAAACAAAAAATAATTTAGCCGCATTGCGGCACGGAGGATTTACATTATGGTAGTAGCAGGCGATTTTAAGAATGGCATCACCTTTGAGATGGACGGTTCGGTTTATCAGGTAATCGAATTCCAGCACGTTAAACCCGGTAAGGGCGCGGCTTTCGTTCGTACCAAGCTGAAAAACGTCATTTCCGGTGCTGTTGTTGAAAAGACATTCAGCCCCACAGATAAGTATGAGAATGCTTACATTGAAAGAAAAGAAATGCAGTATTCCTACAACGACGGAGATCTCTATTACTTCATGGATATGGAGACGTACGAGATGCTTCCCCTTAACAGCGATAAGCTTCCCGACAACTTCAAGTTTGTTAAGGAAGAGATGATGTGCAAGATCATTTCCTATAAGGGCAACGTATTTGACGTTGAGCCCCCCACATTCGTTGAGCTTGAGGTTACAAGCACAGAGCCCGGCTTTGCAGGAAACACCGCGCAGAACACTCTTAAGCCCGCAACGCTTGAAACAGGCGCTGAGATCAAGGTTCCGCTCTTTATCAACGAAGGCGAGATCCTCAAGATCGACACACGTACAGGCGAGTACCTCGGACGTGCTTAATTCAAATTAAGGAGAAAGATTATGACTCTTACCGAAAAAGCCGCATACCTTAAAGGTCTTGCGGAAGGAATGAATCTTGATAAATCCACAAACGAGGGCAAGCTCATTGCCGCTCTCATCGACATCGTAAACGACATAGCAAAGGCACAGAGCGAGACCGACGAGGATCTTGAATATCTGAACGATTACATCGAAGAGCTTGACGAGGACCTTGGCGCTCTCGAAGAGGATTACTACGATATCGACGGTGACGATTGCGATTGCTGCGACTGTGATGACTGCTGCGATTGCGACGATTGCTGCGACGACGGATTTGAAGTAACCTGCCCCTCTTGCGGCGAGACCATCGTTTTCGACGACCTCACCGATCCCGAAGAGGACATGGTCTGCCCCAACTGCAAGGAAAAGATCCTTTGCGACGTTGAGGACGACGAATAATTAACGAAACCAAAAGGGTTGCCTATAATCGGGCAACCCTTTTTTATGCGTTTTATATGTGGGGGGCACTCCACTCCTCACTTAAGAAACTTTTATTGTATGGATATGTCACTGATAAATTGGGATTTGTCGGGGAGTTGCATTTTTTATGTGGGGTTTCACCCCACACCCCACTTAAGAAACTTTTTGTAAAAAGTTTCTTAAGAATCTTCAAAAACTTTCACACAAAAGGCTATATTTTAATTGTTTGTTTATCTTTCAACGGTTGCTCGGTCGCAACCGTTGATTTTTTATATGGAACAAACTCGCGTCGAGGCTGAAGGTCTTATCA
>JAZNPQ010000087.1:0-3489 GCA_045589735.1 Eubacteriales bacterium
CCATGTCGTTCTGTGAGCCAAGGAGTTGAATACAAATTTTGTCTTCCTAAGACCGCTTGGCCTCCGACTTGATATTCCTTGTCAAGCTCGTCGCAAAGACGGTCACGCGTGACCTTTGCAAGTATTGACGCGGCGGCAATGCTCGGCGAGAGCGCGTCACCGTGTATCACACATTTCGCGGGAAGCTGAAAATCACGGCAGACGTTACCGTCAATAAGCGCAAAATCGGCTTTTATATTAAGTCCGTCTATTGCGCGTCTCATAGCTAAAAGAGTCGCTTCGAGGATATTCAGCTCGTTTATTTCTTCAACCGTCGCGAAGGCTATTGAATAAGCAATAGCTTCCTCTTTTATAGCGTCATAGAGCTTTTCGCGGCGCTTTTCCGTGAGCTTTTTTGAGTCGTTGAGCCCGTCTATGACAAGACCCGACGGAAGAATACACGCCGCTGCGCATACAGGACCGCAAAGAGGTCCGCGACCTGCTTCGTCAACGCCGCAGACATTAGTGTACCCTTGTTCTATAAGCTCGTTTTCGATATTGTATTCAAGTGTGTTCATAATGTGTCAAGTGTTATACGTCCGATCTTGGCGGAACGAAATTCTTCAAGCAGCATTTTAGAGGTTCTTTCGGTGTCTATCTCACCGCCCGATATGAGAAAGCCGCGTTTTTTGCCGACAAGCTGGAGCAGGTCGTAGTTGTCGCAGTCGGGTATCTCTGTGAGCTTGTATCTTGCCGTAAGAAGCTCGGGATAGCTTTCTCTGAGCCTTCCGCAAAGCACACAGCCAAGCTCTTCAACGTCGAGTATAGCGTCCTTGATAGCTCCTGTGAGCGCGAGATTTTCGCCGACGGTACGGTCGTCAAATTTCGGCCAGAGAACTCCCGGCATATCGAGAAGCATAAGACCGACGTTCGTTGCCACCCATTGCTTGTCGAGTGTAACACCCGGACGGTTTTCGACCTTTGCTTTCTTTGAACCTGAAATTTTGTTTATAAGAGATGACTTGCCTACGTTGGGAATACCAAGCACCATTGCCTTAAGTGACCTGCCGAGCATACCCTTGTTTTCGTAACGCTCTACCTTTTCGGAAAGAATATCCTTAACGGTCGGCGCAATTTTGCTCATACCCTCGCCTGTAACGCAGTCGGTTGCGATACATACGCTGTTTTCGGTCGTATAGTATTTTACCCATTTTTTCGTCTGCTCGGGGTCGGCAAGAGAACACTTATTTAGAAGTATGAGCGACGGCTTGCTTGCCGTAAGCTTTACTATTTCGGGATTGCGCGAGCTTTTTGGTATTCTTGCGTCGAGTATTTCTATCGTTATATCGACGTTTTTCAGGTTCTCGGAGATAAGACGGCGAGTTTTCGCCATATGTCCCGGAAACCACTGTATCTGTCTTTCCTGCATTGTTTTTACCGTTGCCTTCAAAAGAAAGCGTCCTTGTTCGTAATTTATTCAACCTTGCCGAACGGAGAGAGCCTTAAAATGACCTTTCCGAGCACACATTCCTCGGCAACGTAACCGACATCGAGACGGCTGTCGTCCGAGTTGTAGCGGTTGTCACCCATAACGAAAAGCATATCTTCGGGAACTGAGTAGGTCATCGTCTGTGTTGTTCCTTGTTCAAAAAGCTCCACCCAATTACTGATGTACTTTGATGCGTGAGCCGATTCGAGCGAGGCAAAATTTATATAATCTTCAGTAACTATCTCCGATTCATCGAAAGAGCTGTCATTGCTGACGAACACCTTCATACTGACATAAGCGCCGCCCCCCGTCTCGTTTAGAAGGTAATCTATACGTACGTGCTGTCCGCCGACTGCAATAACTCTTTTAACAAGGGGCTTGTTAAGTGACACCTTCGGGTTGTTAGATTGGTGAAATACCACTATATCACCGTTCTTCGGTGTGTAGGCAATATTGCTTGTGAGAAGCATCTGACCGTTTTCAAGAGTACTCGACATAGACGACCCATCAACCCGACACAGCCGAATGCCGAGAGTGAAGAGAAGCAGAACGAGACAGGCGGCCACTACGATTATTTCGATAAAATCAAAAAGCTCGTATGCTTTTTTTGCGGTCTTTGCTTCGCGTGTTTCGTTGTTCATGTTTACCTCGTTATTTTTGTATAAGCAGACCCATAAGGTCATATCCGTTTGCAAGATAATTGTTCACCGCCGCTGCCGTGGCCTCGGTGAAGCTGTCAACACCGCCGTATTTTTTCTCGGATGAATATATCATATACGGCACGGGGTCTATTGCGTGCGTGCGTATACGTATCGGAGTGGGATGGTCGGGGAGTATCATTATCTTAAAGGGTTCTTTTGTTGATTCAAGATACTCTAAGATGGGCGCGAGAATCTTTGAATCTATAAGCTCGACCGAACGAACCTTGTTTTCTGTTTCTGCGCGGTGACCGCATTCGTCGGGGGCTTCAACGTGAACGTAAACGTAATCGAAGCCGTCCTTGAATGCCTTTATCGCGGCGTCTGCTTTTCCCGAGAAATTTGTGTGGATGTTTCCTGTAGCGCCGTCAACGTCGATAGAGGTCATGCCTGCGCATATGCCGATGCCTTTTATAAGGTCTACAGCCGAGATTACTGCGCCGTTAAGTCCCCATTTTTCCTTAAAAGAGGGAAGCGCGGGCTTCTTTCCGGGACTCCAGAGCCACGCCGAGTTTGCGGGACGGAGACCGCGGCGTCTGCGTTCTTCATTTACGGGATGATGCTCAAGAATCGCTTGGCTGTCCTTCATAAGACGGTAGAACACCTCACCGTCATTACCGCTCGGCAGATAATTCTTTATAGGCTGACCGAGAATATCGTGAGGGCGCATAAAATTATATTTATCGTTTCCGTTCTTCCAGATAAGGCAGTGACGGTAGCTGACGCCTGTGTAGAATTTTCTGTCGCCGTTGCCGAGCTTTTCATCGAGAGCCTTGATAAGAAGGTCGGCCTCGGCTGTCGTTATTTCGTCGGCACTGTGGTCTATCATAATTCTTGCGTCGTAGTCCTCTTCTTCCGAAAGAGTTACAATATTGCAACGGTAAGCGGTCTCATCGGGCTTCATTTCGATTCCCATACTTACCGCCTCAAGAGGCGAGCGACCCTTTGAATATATTTTCGGGTCGTAGGAAAGTATTGCGAGATTTGCGGTGTCGCTTTCGGGAACCATTCCTTCGGGTACATTCGATACAGTACCGATGAAAGAGGTTCTTGCGAGTCTGTCTGTCGTGGGCTTGTCAGCCTTTTCCATAGGGGTCATATTACCAAGTGCGGCGATCTTTTCGTCAGCCATTCCGTCGGGTATAAGTACTAAGTATTTCATAAATCGGCAGTCCTATCACAAAAATATTTTATCAATTTTACATTATACCACAAAAAATCGGATTAGACAACACTTTAAGTGAGAATATTCTTAATTTTTTTCGAAAATATTCTACGGTAGGTGCTTGTAAATGAGGCGGATATATGAGAAAATAAATAGAA
>JAZNPQ010000088.1:0-7510 GCA_045589735.1 Eubacteriales bacterium
TGCTATAATAAACCCAGAAAGGCGGTGATATGATGCATCGAAAGCTATGGAATAAGGATTTCATCCTATTACTGCAGGGAAATGCGGTCAGTACGATCGGTGACGTTATGTACAGTATAGCGATCGGATATTGGGTATACCAAGCAACGGGATCAAGCGCGCTGATGGGCATCATGTCCTCAATTTCGATGTTTGTTACGATGTTTCTGTCGCCGTTCTGCGGCAGTATCGTTGATAAATGCAACCGAAAATGGCTGATCGTTTGCATTGACGTCGTGCAAGGCGTGGTCATGCTTGCAGTAGGTGTACTGGCATATCTCAACGCGTTGAACGTTCCAATCGTGCTCACGGCGGCATTTATTGCGGCGTTTGGAAGCGTATTTTATTCTCCATCGATCAGCACTCTGATGATAGATATCATTCCCCATGACGATATGGTGCGTGGGCAATCCATACATTCGGGCATCGTATCCATAATAGATCTTGTCGGCTCTGCATTCAGTGGCGCAATGGTGGCATTCTTCGGCGTTCCGCTGATCGTGGTCATCAACGGTATAAGTAATTTGTATTCCGCCTGTACGGAGCTTTTTATCCACGTTCCCAAAACCGTCCAGCAAAAAGAGGCTGTCACGGCAAAAGGAGTATTAAAGGATTCATTAGTTGCTGCGAAAACCATTTTTTCGGACGAATGCTTGCGAATATTCGTCCCCTGTGCCTTACTGATCAATCTGCTTGCGGCGGGTGCATTTACGCTGATGCTTCCTTTTTGTATGGAAAAAGGATTCTCCGTCGATATGTACGGCTATTTGGTTTCCATATATTCGGCAGCTTGCTTGGTAGCCGTTTTGATACTTGGAATCATCAAACTAAAACCTAAAACACAATTTTGGTTTATGAGCATTGGATTTACACTATCTGTCCCTTGCATGATTGCTGCGTTTTTTTCTCAAAATTTCGTTCTGATGTGCATATTCGCATTCGCCGCCGGATTCCTGAACTGTGTGGGCAATACGGTTTTTAACGCGTCTATGATGTTGGCCTTGCCCGAACAAAACAGAAGCGCCATACTGGGTGTATTTCGATCCGCAAGCATCGGCGGCTCAGCTCTTTCTGCTGTCGTTTACGGTTTCTTAGGAGAATTGTTCCCTTTGTACATTGTATTTGCAATCGGAAGTGCACTGTCTCTTCCGATTATGATATTTATGTGTTTTCACCCAAGAATCAAACGGTTTATTGAAAGCCCAAAAAATCTTGGCAAAGAAACTCTTTCATCTTAATTTGACATTTTACAAAACTGAGTGGCATCTTTTTTGTCAACACGTCTCAACGAACGAAGCAACCCAACAGGGTTGCTTTTTTCGTTCGTTGGGGGCGCCACCCTCTCATCGAATCGGGCTCTGCGCGCCCTTCGGGCGCAGCAGAATCCGGTTCGCATTCGCCGCTCCTTTGTAGCGGACGACCAATGGTCGCCCCTACGGTCGACGTAGAGCGTGCGAATATTCGCGCATAGCGCGAAATTCCGGGAATAGCGCATTTGTAGCGCCGAAGACAGAGCGCACAGACACTTCATATCTTCGCTTAAAATAAGTTGCCCTAAGCTACATATAAAAAATCAAAAAAAATATTGACAAAGTGTTATCGCTGTGGTATATTAATAAATATAATAGAAGATATTGTCGTTTAATCTTTCTCATGGGAGCTTTAATAGTTCCATTTTTGAGAATACTTTGAACGAATATATCTTCTCTTTCGCTTTCCTTTCGGCAACTTAAAGACTTTGCTGCACCCTATTGTTTTGGCAACAGGTAAACTTGATCTTTCCAAAGTCGTAAAGAATGCGAAAATATCAAAATATTTAAGAAAGGAGGATAAACAAATGAAAAACAGAAGAAAGATTGTCATCGCATTTATGCTTTGCGCGGTTATGCTCCTTGGTGTCGGTTATGCTGCAGTATCCGACGCACTTGACATCCTCGGTACTGCCGAGATCAATGCAGGTAACGTTCAGTCCGCCTTTGACACTAACGTTTACTTCTCTGCTGCTCACGCCAACACTCACACTACAGGTGCTACTCCCGACAAAGCATGGGTAAGTTCTGAGGATAACGACTTCGCTCAGTTTAATTCTTACAATTTGGCTGAAGTAGGTGACGTTTCAACCTTCACATTCACCATTAAAAATGACTCTGACCTTGAAGTCAGCGTTATGCCTGTTCTCACATACTCAGGCGATGCTGCTGCTCAGGCATTAGCCGCTGAGTACTTTGACGTTTACAGCGATTGGAAAGTAAACGGTACTGTACAGCCCCGAAACATCGCTGCCGGTGGAGAAATAACATACACGGTTACCGTTAAGTTGAAGCAGACCCCTGCACTTGCAGAGGGAGGCTTGCTCAGCTCCACCTTCAACATCAAGCTCACCGCTACTACCGTTGAAAGCATGGCTAACAACTAATCGGGATACGGACAAAAACGAATAAAACACTTTTTCGATTACGTATGTAATCGAAGCATCTCGTGAAAGGGGGAACCGCAGTGTCAAATCGAAAAGTGCTTCGGTGCATAACGATATCCTCGCTTGCGGTTCTCCTGCTCGCGTTGGTTTTGCCGAGTGCGATCAGCGGAAGAATACTTGCAGCAATTCTTCTGCTTCCGCTCGCGATCGCTACGTACTTTCTTGTAAAAAAAAGAAGCATTTTATCTATCAATAAAAGCATGATCTTGATGATCATGGCAATGATCGGACTTCTTTACATAGTTTTATACTATCTCTCAGGAATCCATTTTCATTTCTACACAACGGGATACGTGCTCAATCTGAGATTGGTAACGAACTACATTCTGCCAATTTCCGCCATCATCGTTTTCACAGAGATCATCCGATACGTAGTGTTGGCACAAGGCAGCAAGGTTGACAGCGTTCTGACGTATTTTTTCTGTGTTGTTGCAGAAGTGTTGATCTGTTCCAATCTGATAGCGATAACTTCATTTTCCAAATTCATGGACTTCTTCGAGTTGGCACTTATGCCGGCGCTGTCTGCCAATTTTCTCTACCATTATTTATCTAAGCGGTACGGTATGCTCCCAAATATCGCGTACAGACTGCTTGTTTCTCTCTATGCGTACGTCATTCCGTTCAAATCCGGGATCTCTGATTCTCTTCTGGCGTTCGCAAACCTCATATTGCCCCTTGTCATCTATGCTTTCATTGATGCGCTCTACGAAAAAAAGAAGCGCTACGCATTAGGCAAATCCGGCAAATTCTCGCTTGCGTTCACAATTTTGTCGGTCATCATCATGACGTCCGTCGTTATGCTTATCTCCAATCAGTTCCGTTACGGCACATTAGTAATTGCTACTGAAAGTATGGAGGGAGAGCTGAACAAAGGTGACGTCATTTTGTACGAGCAATTTGATGACCAGATCATTACTGAAGGACAAGTTATCATATTTGAAAAAAACGACTCAGTGATCATACACAGAGTGATTAAAATAGAAAAAATCAACGGCGTGCTAAGGTACTACACCAAAGGTGATGCCAACGAAGACCGCGACTCAGGCTTCATCACGAATGACGACATTCTTGGAACCGTTAACTATAAGATCCCTTATGTCGGATACCCAACCATCTGGGTACGAAGCCTCTTCCGCTAAAGGTTACTTTAAAATCTATTCTATCTATAATACATAAAAAAGTCAGAAAGGAGAATGCAAAATGTCGGAGTTTGAAAAGCAGCAAAGAGATGCCTATCAACGCAACCGAAAAAAATGGATCATGATTCAATCCGTGATTATCGGTGTTTTGGTGTTGGGAATGCTGATCTCCTCTTTGGTATTCTTTCGAATGAATAAGTCCACATACGTTTACTACACTGAGGAGGGTAACGTTATCCACAAGGCCTATCTTAGCGATAACGAATTCTACGATGAATCCTACCTGAACGGAAGCCATGCTTACGTTTCGGCGTTGATCGATAAAATGACCGGCGATTTCACGTATGATCTGAAGTTGGACGCTTCTGACGTGGAATTCAAATACTCATACAGAATTGAAGCGCAGGTATCCGTAGCGGAAAAGACCGCAGGAACACCGATCTATAACCCGATTTATGAATTGGTGCCCCAGAAGACGGTAACGACCAAGGGATCCTCGCTCTCCATTCACGAGCTTATTGAGATCGACTACCAATTTTACAATGATCTTGCAAAATCCTTCGTAGAGCAGTACGAGTTGAAATCATATACTACGCAAACGTTATTCGTGCGCATGCACATTGAGGTCCTCGGAACGAGCGAGCAGTTTGCAGAAAACAACACCGGTGAATACGTCATCGAGTTGTCCGTACCGCTGAACTCTGAGGTCGCGAAGCCCAGCGTTTCCACTACCGTTCCCTCTGCTCCGCAGCGCATACTTGCATGTGACAACAGTACTAAAACCGGATTTTTGATTGCATCGATCGTTCTTGCTGTTCTCTCGCTGGCTGCAATTACCGTGTTGATCATCTATGTGTACAAAACGAGAGATATGCATATCAACTATGCAATAAAGGTTAAGAGAATTCTCTCAAGCTATAAGTCCTACATTCAGAAGGTTAACAACCCCTTCGATACCGAGGGCTATCAGGTTCTTTACGTGGATACGTTCAAGGAGATGTTGGGTATCAGAGATACGCTTCAGATCCCCGTTCTGATGTATGAGAATGAGGACAAGACCTGCACTCAATTTATGATCGTTTCCGCCACAAACCTGCTCTACGTCTATGAGATCAAGATCGATAACTACGATCAGGTATATCAGGAGCCTACCGAGGAAACCGTAGAGGTTCCCGTGATTTTGGAGGAGGTAGACGCAGAGACTTTGGCTGAAGCCATGGCAGAGCCCGCCGTTGACCTTTCGCAGATCGAGTTTGTTGACACGATCGATGAAGAAACTGAGGACGGAGTTGAGGTAATCGGCGTCGTATGGCCTGAGCATCAGCACAGAAATAAAATTTACCGCTACGATCCCAACGGTGAAAAAATAGGGGATGGTGATATTGTTCTTATTCCTTCGCGTGACGTACATCGAAACCGTGATATTATCCGCAAAGCGACCGTTGCCCACGGAAATCACAGAGTAGATCCCGAAACGCTCAAGCATCCTTTAAAGAAGATCATCGGCGTTGTTCACGTCGTTCCGAGACGCTCTGCTGAAGAGACTCCCGAGATCTCAAAAGATGAGGCAGGAGAGAACACTACTGTATAATCTGTTGTCTATACACCGACAGACGATAAAAAGTTATAAAACTACCGAACAGCAAAGGAGGGTATGTGTATGAATAAATGTGTCAAGGCATTGATTCCGCTCGTACTTTCCCTTGCTGTTTGTTTTGTTTGTGTAGGGTACGCGCAAGTCTTTGATACACTGACTGTTACGGGACACGCTGAAGCAGAAGCTCCCGAAACGCTTTATATCTCAAGTGTGGGATACGTATCAAAGGGCGCCGGTGTAAAATCGGAGACCAACGGCTTCCGCTTCCCCACTACCGTCGAAACCACGGCTGTGATGAACACAGGTTCCACAAACAACAGATCGGTTACCTATGAGATAGTCGTCGTTAACAATACGCGCTATAAGTATTCTTTTAAGGGAATCGAGTGCGTAACTCCTGCGGGAGAGACTAACGATAACAATTTATATTTATCCAACAGTTCCTACAGTCAATACGGTTCCGGATTTACTGTCTATACAAAAAACAACGTCAACGATACGACGTCCACCTTCAAGGAAGGTACAACAGTTGAGCCCAATACTACTGTAACGTTTTATGCAACCTACCAGTTTGCCCGAAATGTCCCATCTGAAAAAGAGCTTTCGTTTTTGCTGAATTACAAATTCGGTATTCACGTTGATTCCTTTGGAGATATGGCGTTGGACCGAGTCCTGATCAAATTCGAGGATGTTTTGAATACCGAGTCTACCTACCAGGATCTGATAACACATATCGACGATAAGTTCCAGGACCAAGAGTGGCAGTCCAACTATATGGGTAACGTTACCGGAGCTGACAACGACGACACGAAAACGATCGAACGTCTTTTCGGGAATCAGCTTTCCTTGACTATTGACGGTGTCACAAAAAATATCACGCTTTTGATAAAACGAGAAAACGTCGATGGAAACACCGCCACAGGTGACCGATACGGAGTCACATATCCCGGAAATCGCAATCCTACATACTATAGTGGATGCGAAATGACGCTTTATATGACAGCGAATGACCTCGACCGTACGCCCGAGGATGGTGAATATAATAGCCGAACTCAAGCAGACGTGTACATTGCGATATTTACCTGCAAAGCAGATTCCAACGGCAACCCTGTAGGCGGGTGGTATCAGATCGGTGACGTTTATAAAGGCATCGCGCCTATTTCCAGTTATAGCGGTGACAGAAACCAACCCGGCTCTTTTGTCACGGACGATTGGGTTTCCCTGAATCAGACTTACCGCGTAACGTCTAACTACAGCTACAGTATTGCTAATAACGTAAGCATCGAAAATATCATCCCGACTACAGACCGTAACGCGCGTAATGAATATAATAGGCTGTTGAGTCTCGCACAGTCGCAAATCGAGTATATCGACCAGAATGCCGATTATTTTAACGAGGAAGCATTCGCTCAGCCAATCGCAAGATTGAGGGAAACCTATCAGAAAGCTTCTTCCATGACGGTTGATAACCGCACGTACCGCATCAATCTGATCCAGATACTCAAAGAATTGGAGAGTGTAACATATCCGTTCCTAACTTATGTTGATTAATTATTCCCTGCGATCTTTCAGAAGAAAAGCTTGACACGTTGCTGACGAATACGATATATTTTTGATCCTTCCCTCCGAAATAAGCTAAAATAAACACTAAAAAGGCGGTGAAGCGATGAAGGCGCTGAAGATAATAAAAGCGATACTGTTCGGCTTGATATACAGCACGAATCTCTTTCTTGCGGTCTGCCTTTGGCTGTGCGGGCAGAGCGGAAATATTATGCTCGGTATCTTACTTATCGCACTCTACCGTCCGAGCCTATGGTTTGCGCCATTATGGCTGACTATCCTCTGCTGGCTGCCCACGCGACCGAAGCGACCGATCTACCAAAGGATCATCTTTAACCTCGCGCACCTCGCGATCTGCGGACTTCTGTTCGTTATCTGCTTTATGCTCTTTGGAAATTGGTACTGATGCTCAATATAAAAACACCCCAAGCTTGAACCGTTACGGCTCGCTTGGGGTGTTTTTTAGTTATACAGAATTATCTCTGTGTTTATTGTAAGCTATAACCGAAGAGAGCCGAACTCATACGGTTTTGTGTGACACATATCCGCATCTGCGGCAGATAAAATGCTTGCAATATCTTATATTACTGCGCATTTTCTCTTTGCATCTGCAAAATATTTGTTCACTCAAAACTGCAAAGCACCCTCCGGCGTCGAAATTTTTGATGGATTTAGTCAAAGCGAGTTGAAGCAAGATGC
>JAZNPQ010000089.1:0-2703 GCA_045589735.1 Eubacteriales bacterium
TATCCAAAAGCAACGCTTACCACATACGTATGGGATAATAATCCGGATCTGAAAGCTCCGCGCCGTCCTGCTATGATAGTATGTCCCGGCGGAGGATACGGTGGACTATCACAGAGAGAAGCAGAGCCGATCGTGTCGCGTTTTCTCGGCAAGGGCTTCAATGCGTTTCTTCTTATGTATTCAATATATCCCGAGGTGCTTAAGTACGAGCCTGTGACCGAAGCTGCGCGCTCTATCGCTCATATCAGAAAGAACGCCGACAAATATAACGTAGACCCCGACAGAATATTTATTATCGGATTCTCAGCAGGCGGTCATCTTGCGGCATCGTCGGGTATTCTCTGGAACTGCGACACACTGAAAAAAGAATTTGAAGGTCAGCCCGAGGGCATCGGACGTCCTAATGGAATGATACTTGCCTATCCCGTTATTACGGCAGGTGAGTTCGCTCACAAGGGCTCTATCAAAAGACTGTCGGGCGACGACTCGGTATCCCCCGAAACGATTGCGGAATGGTCTCTTGAGCTTCACGTTGACCCAACTACTCCTCCCGCATTTATCTGGCACACCGTTACAGACAATGCGGTTCCCGTTCAGAATTCCCTTCTCCTTGCCGACGCTCTGACGAAAAACAAAGTACCGTACGAGCTTCATATCTTCCCCGAAGGACCTCACGGCCTCTCTCTTGCAAACGAGGAAACGGCAAACGGCAGACCCGATATGATACGCCCGAACGTCGCGCGCTGGGTAGACCTCGCTGTCGAGTGGACGAAGAACGTAAAATAAATAAAAAAGAGTTTATACGCGCGTATAAACTCTTTTTTATTTATTCAAAAACCGTTTCAACGATCTTTCCCGAATTTTCAGGCGAATAACGCCATTTTGATAGGTGAAGCGTTTTGGGCTCTATAAAATATTTTAACGCTCGCGGTGCGCTTTCCTCTCCCGATACGTCAACCAACACAAGCTTTATCTTCATCTTGTCGGGTATTATATTTTTTATGTAGACAGCCACGCACTGACCCGGAATTGGATTTCTTCCAAGGTCGTCGCGAAGCTCTGCAAGTCCCGCAAGATTCGGCGTAAGCTCAACGAATATACCGTAATCCTCTATACTTCTGACAACGCCCGCGACAGTCTGACCTATACTGAACATCGCCGCGTTTTCTTCCCACGTACCAAGCAACTCACGCATTGAAACTACCACACGCATACTGTCACTGTCAACGCTCCTTACGGCACAGCGTATAGGCATTCCCGCAAGCAGTCGGTCACGTGGGTGCGATATACGAGAAACCGAAATACTGTCAACCGTCATAAGCGAAGCAATACCGCAACCGATATCGACAAACGCGCCAAACGGCTCAAGATGCGTGACTCTTGCGTCGATTATGTCACCCGGTATCAGATCTCCTATATAATTTCTGTAGCATTCAAGCTGTGCGTCACGTCTTGAAAGTCTGTAATATTCTCCGTCACGGTCAACGTCACGTCCAATTACCTTGAAGCATACGGGCTTTCCAACTCTCGTTATTATCGCGATGTCTTTGACAGACGCGCCCGACGGGTCGTATACCGCCTCGCTCGGCTCTATTATTCCGCGCATACCGTAAAGGTCAACGTGCAGTCTCATTGACGAGTCGCAGAGAAGTGCCGTCGCTTCAAGTATTCTTCCCTGCACTGCGGCGCGGTCAAGTCCTTCGGGTGAGGCTATGTATTCTCGGTTTTCGGGCGTACGGATATATGAGCCCTCGGGTCTGTATTTATTTTGCATGGTTATTCTTTCCTTTCGTGTTTTTACTTCCAAAAGCAATATATGCGATAAAAACGAAAAGTATTACAAAAAATTTTGTTCCAAGCAAAAAAGAAAAAACGAGGAAAACAGGCAAAAAAACGAGAAAACAAGAGGTTTTAATAATCTAAATTAAAAAAGTTTAATTTTTTTCAAAAAAGGTATTGACAAGTGAAGAAACGTATGGTATAATGACCGAGCTTGAAAAAATACAGTATTAAATTTTGGAGGAAAATCATGTCCACTTTTATGGCAAAAGTCAATGAAGTCGAGCGTAAATGGTACGTAATCGACGCAGCAGGCAAGCCGATGGGCAGAACCGCCGTTGCAGCCGCAAACATTCTTCGCGGAAAGCATCGCCCCGAGTACACACCCGGTGTAGATTGCGGTGAGTTCGTTATCATCATCAATGCCGACAAAGCAGTTCTCACAGGTAACAAGCTTCAGAACAAGTACTACTATCACCACTCCGGTTATATCGGCGGTCTTAAGGAAGTACAGTACAAGAAGCTCATGGCAGAAAAGCCCGAGTTCGCAATGGAGCTTGCCGTTAAGGGTATGCTTCCC
The DNA here is from genome assembly GCA_045589735.1 of Eubacteriales bacterium. Taxonomy (GTDB): domain Bacteria; phylum Bacillota; class Clostridia; order Oscillospirales; family CAG-272; genus RGIG3994. The sequence continues at coordinate 2,360 of JAZNPQ010000089.1, forward strand.
AAGAACACTCTGGGCGCCAAGTCTCTCACCCGTCTGAAGGTATACGCAGGTGCGGAGCACGCTCACGAGGCGCAGAAGCCCGTTGCGATTGACTAAGAAAGGAAGGGTAGAGTAATATGTACGCTAGTTTGAAGCCTTATTTTTACGGCACCGGCAGAAGAAAGAAGTCTGTTGCCCGTGTTCGTCTGTACAACGGCACCGGTAAGGTGACCATCAACGGCCGTGATATCGATGATTATTTCGGTCTTGAAACCCTGAAACTGATCGTCCGTCAGCCTCTTGCCCTCACCGGAACGGCGGATAAGTTTGATATCGAGTGCCGCGTTGGCGGCGGCGGCGTTACC